>NC_009675.1:3972500-4298872 GCF_000017505.1 Anaeromyxobacter sp. Fw109-5 | reverse complement strand
GCGTGGCTCAAGGCGAAGCGATACCCGGAGGCCGCCAGGCAGCTCGAGATCGCGCTCGACCTCAACCCCGACCACCGCAAGGCCATGGGCTACCTCGGCCTCGCGCTGCTCGAGGGCGGCGACCCCGCCGCGGCGCGCGGCTGGTTCGCGAAGGCCGGCAGCGAGCAGATGGTGGCGCGCTGCGACGCGCTGCTCGCGGGCGCCACCGCCTCCGAGCCGCTCGAGGCCGGAGGCGAGGCGGCCGCGGGCGAGGCCCCCGCCGACGAGGCCCGCATCGACGGAGCCGCCGCCGACGAGCCCCCCATCGACGAGGCCCCCATCGACGAGGCCCCCATCGACGAGGCCCCCATCGACGAGGCCCCCATCGACGAGGCCCCCATCGACGAGGCCCCCGCCTACGAGGCTGCCGTCGAGGAGGCCGAGATCGCGGCGCGGGTCCATTCGCTCGAGCCGCTCCCGAGGCCGGTCCCGGCGCCGCTCACGGCGGAGGAGCGCGCGGCGCCCGTCGCCGAGCCCGAGCCGCCGGCCCCCCCAGCGGCCGCCCCCGCGCCCGCGGACGCGCCGGCGACGCTCTCGGCGTGGGCGGCGGCGCGCGTCGTGGCAGCGGACGGACGCGGCGCCTTCGACGTGCGCGACGGCGTGCTCTCGGTCTCGGTGCGTGGCGAGGTGCGCGTGCGCCTCGCCGGGCTCTTCGCCCTCCGCGGGGACGTGGCCTTGGCCGGCGACGTGAAGCGGTTCCGCGGCCGCACGACGGACACGCCCTTCGGCGAGGGCGCGGAGCGCATGCACCGCGCGAGCGGCGAGGGGGTCCTCCTCCTCCGCGCCGGCGATCGCCGCCTCACCGCGATCGAGCTCGGCGGCGAGGCCGCGTACTTCCGCGAGGACGCGGTGTGCGGCCTCGACGGGACCATCGCCTTCGAGAACGGGCGGGTGCCCTCTTCCGCCGGCGAGCTGAACCTCGTGCACATCCGCGGCGAGGGGGCGCTGCTCCTCGCGACCCGCGGGGCGCCCGTGGCCGTCGACGTGCTCCCCGGCGCGCCGCTGCGGCTGCCCGTCGCCGCGCTCGTCGGCTGGACCGGCGCGCTCACCCCGCGGCTCGGGCCGCTCGCCGAGGACGCGGAGTGGACGCCGCTCGCGGTGGAGCTCACGGGCGAGGGCCGCGCGATCGCCGATCCCGACGCGGTCGCGGAGGCCGGGAGCGCGCCGTGAGCGACTCGTCCCGCACCCTCGCGCGCGAGTTCCTGAACGCCCCCAACGCGATCACGCTCACGCGCATCGCGATGATCCCGGTGTTCCTCTGGTTCACCTTCCACGAGTCCCGCGTCGACAGCTTCATCGCCTGCGTCGTGTACGCCGTGACCGGTGCGACCGACTTCCTCGACGGCTTCGTCGCGCGCCGCAAGAACCTGGTCACGGTGATCGGGAAGTTCCTCGACCCGCTCGCCGACAAGCTCATCGTGATGGCGGCGCTCGTGATGCTCGTCCACCTCGGCCGCGTCACGGCCTGGGTGGTGATCGTCATCATGGCCCGCGAGTTCATCGTGACCGGCCTGCGCACCATCGCGATGAGCGAGGGGATCGTCATCGCGGCGGGACAGGAAGGGAAGCACAAGACGGCGTTCCAGGTCGCGGCCATCACCTTCCTGCTGCTCCACTACACCTACCCGATCGACGCGATCTTCTTCTCCTTCGATCTCGACGGGAACCGCGTCGGAACCTGGCTCCTCTACATCTCGCTCTTCTTCTCGGTGCTCTCGGCGGTGAAGTACTTCGTCGGCTTCATCGAGGCGGTCTACCGGACGCCGGCGCGCCCCGAGGGGCGGGACCGCGCCGCCGGCTACGGCCGCGACGGCGAGAGGAGCCGGTCGCAGGCGGCGAGCACCGCGTCCGACTCGGACTCGGCGCGCACCTCCGCGGCGGCGAAGCCCGGCACGAGGTGACCCCAGCGCGCGGAGTCGCCGCGGAAGAAGACGCCGACCGTCGGGGTCCCCACGGCGACGCCGAGGTGCATGGGGCCCGAGTTGTTCGAGACGACGAGGCTCGCCCTGCGCATCAGCCCGGCGAGCAGCGCGAGGTCGGTCGGCGGCGCGAGCGTGGCGCCCGAGCCGTCCGCGATGGCGCGCGCGAGCGGCTCCTCGCCGGGGCCCCACACCACGAGCACCTCCAGCCCGCGCGCCGCGAGGCCGCGCGCCACCGCGGCGTAGGCCTCCGGAGGCCAGCGACGATCGGCGAGGCGTGCGCCGGGGTTGAGGAGCGCGAAGGAGCGGCCGGAGAGGCCGGCCTCGCCGAGCACCACTTCGGCGGGGCGGGGGTCGGCGCCGAGCGAGGTGTCGAGCGCAAGGCCGTGTGGTCGCAGGCCGAGCGGGGAGAGGAGCTCGAGCTTCGCGGGAACCTCCACCGCGTTCGCAGGATCGTGCGGGACGGGGTGGGAGAGGAAGCGGGCCGAATCGCCGCGGTCGTGGCCCACGATGGCGCCGTGGCGCCCGCCCACGATGCGCGCCAGCAGCGCCGCCGTGAGCGAGAAGGCCGACCAGTGGCCGGCCTCGACGACGAGGTCGTAGCGCTCGCGCCGGAGCGCGCGGACGAGACCGAGGAACCGGCCGGGGGCGCGGAAGGCGTCCCGCTTCTGCCACAGGACCGCCCGGTCGACGTGGGGGGAGCCGACGAGGTGGCCCTGCTTCGGCGCGAGGAGGTGGAGCTGCGCCTGCGGCAGCCCGAGCTTGAGCGCGCGCAGGAGCGGCGTCGTGAGGAGCTGGTTGCCCACCCGCTCGTCCACGCGGATGACGAGGACCTTGCGGATGTGGGAGAGCGGCGGCAGCGCGGCGCGCGGCCGCGGCCAGAGCAGGTTCGCGAGGCCGAGGACGAGGACGCGTCCCACCGCACGGAGCGCCGTGCCCGCCGCGCCGCGCTTCGTCCCGCCGCCCACGCGCGCGCGGAGCCTGCGGTCCTCGGCGCGGCGCCGGGCCGCCTCGCGGAGCTGCGCGAGCGGGGAGGAGGCGCCGTGGGAGGGGTCGTTCGGGGTCGTCACGAGGGCCGCGGATGTTAGCACCGGCGGCCTTCGCCGCTGCCTCGCGAGCCCGTGAGCAGGACCCTTGACACCATCCCGGAGGGCCTCTATAACCGGCGTCCTTCGCAGGAATTCTGCGGGAATAGCTCAGTGGTAGAGCATCGCCTTGCCAAGGCGAGGGTCGAGGGTTCAAATCCCTTTTCCCGCTCCAGTCAAGCCCCCGGTCCGCCGGGGGCTTTTTCATTTTCTGCTCCGTGCCCGTCGGGAACCGCGGAAGCGGCGCCTAGTCATGGGTGCCCGTTCCTCTCCGCTGGTGGGTCGCTCCTCTCTGCTCGCGGTGAGCCTGTCGAACCGCGGGCGGTCCGCGCCCCAGTTCGTCCCGAACGTAGGCGCGCGTAGCGCGCCGAAGTCGAGGGCCCATCGAGCAGCCGGACCGCGTCCCTCTTCACGTTCGGCGAGAGGTGTGCGTACCTCATCGTCACGTCGATGGTGGCATGCCCCAGGAGCTCCTGGACGGCCTTCAGGGCCACGCTGCGCATGACAAGGTGGGACGCGAAAGTGTCGTGTCTCACGACACACCTTCGCGTCACAGCAAGAACGTCATTACTCTGGGTCGGGGGTCTCATTCGCACTCACTGGCGAAACGGTCGCGTCCGGCCTCGTGCTAGGCTCCGAGGGGAACGCGCGACGTTCGGGAGAGTTCCCGCATGCCCAGCGAACAATCCGGAGCGGCCTCATACACGGAAGCACCCGTGGATGCGGCGAGGCAACGCCAGCAACGCCTCCTTGAACGCGCGTTCGCCACGTGGCGCGGTCGGCTTCTGGATCTGACGGGGCGTAACCGTGCGCTGAACTACCGCCCGACGAAGGTTTCGACGCTCACGATCGTCGATGAGAAGCCTGCTGAGGTGTACCGGCTGCTCGTGGGGGAGGAGCGGCCCTTCACCTTCTCGGCGGTGCTCCCCTCCGCCAAGGACGGCGAGAGACCCCAGCCGGCAGAGGCCGGCGAAGGGCAACTCGGACTCGAGCTTGGTCTGCCGGAAGCCGAGGCCACGGGAGACGTCGCCGCCCCTGGGTTCACGCCATACGAGCGCGAGGACGTCACCGACCAGCACCGCGACACGATCCTCCAGTGCCACACGACGCCCGAGGGCCTCGACCTCAGCCTTCGCCGCATCGCCGAGCAGCAGCGGATGAGCATCGAGGAGCAGGGCGTCAATACGGTCTTCCTCGCGCTGGGGTTCCTGCACTACACGGAATCGGACTCATCCCAGGAACCGTTGCGGGCGCCGCTCGTTCTCGTCCCCGTCACCCTCGAGCGTGCAAGCGCGAAGGCGGGATACAAGCTCATGCTCGCGGAAGACGAGCCGATGGTGAATCCATCGCTCGTGGAGTACCTGCGCCGCATCCACCAGTTCGACTCGTTTCCCGTCATCCCGGAGCCGGGCGACGACGAGCAGTCGTTCGACCTCGTCCCGTTCTTCACGGCGGTCGCGGAGCGCGTGAAGCAACTCGAAAAGGTGGCGAGTCACCGACCAGATCGTCCTCGCTCCGTTCAGTTTCCAGAAGCTCGTGATCTACAAGGACATCGAGCAGAACGAGGCAGCGTTCGCCATGCATCCCCTCGTCCGCAGGGTGGTGCTGAAGGAAGGAGAACCCGCGCACGATCTGCCAGCGGAGATCAAGGGGCTCGATCTCGACGCCGAGTACCCGCCGGAGATCACGAACCAGGTTGTCGATGCCGACTCGTCACAGCTGCGCGCGATCGCCGCCGTCGCGGCCGGGCACGACCTCGTCATCCACGGACCGCCGGGAACGGGGAAGAGCCAGACGATCACGAACCTGATCGCCGATGCGATCGGTGCCGGCAAGCGCGTCCTCTTCGTGAGCGAGAAGATGGCGGCGCTCGAGGTCGTCCACCGGCGTCTCGTGGACGCGCGTCTCGGGGAGTTCTGCCTCGAGCTTCACTCGACCAAGGCCCGCAAGTCGGACGTGATCGAATCGCTCCGGACCGCGCTCGAGCGGAGCGGCGATGCCACGAAGGGAGTCGTCAAGAGCGCCACCGAGCTCGCCAGGGCGCGCGGGCACCTCAATGCGTACGCGCGCGAGGTCCACACGCGGCGGACGGCCCTCAACTGCACGACCTACGAGGCCGTCGGCGCGTTCGAGGCGGTCTACGACGCCCCGAGATTCCCGTATCCGGGCGATCCGCGGGCGCTCACCGCTGACCACCTCGCGGACCTGCGGGAGCGGACCCGGCACGTCGAGACCCAGGGGGTCGCGGTTGCTCCCGTCGGGAAGAACGGATGGCGGGAGTCGAGGATCACCGCCTTCTCGGAATCGATCGCTGAGCGCATCGGGCAGGTTGTCGGGGTCACGGCGAAACTCGCCGAGGACTTCGTCGCCCAGGCCCGAAAGGTCCATGAGCGGTTCGGAGTTCGCGAGCCCGCGACGATTCGGAGCGTTCCCGAGATCGTCGAGCTCGCAGAGCACCTCGATGCGTCGCCCGGCATCAATCTTGCCCTCCTGCGAGACCCAGCCTGGGCTTCGCCACCGCGCGACACGACGGAGCTCATCAAGGAAGGCCGGCAGGTGGCCGCGTTCACGGCGCGGATCGCGGAGAAGTACCGGGGCGAGATGATCGAGTCGCTATCCGAGGACGACCTCGGGTACGTCGATGCGAAGCTCGGCTCCGCGTTCGCGTTCCTGGCCTTCTTCGCTCCCCGGTATCGCGACGTGCGGCGGCGCATGAAGGCCATGCGCCGCGATGGCGGGAAGCTCGGTGTCGTCGAGCAGGTCGCGGACCTCAAGGCGGTTCCAAGCTGGCGCCGCAGAAGTGAAGCTCTGGACGCGCATGCGGATGCCCGAGAATGGTTCGGGAGTGACTGGCGTGGCGCCGCCTCGGACTGGGGGGACCTCGAGAAGCGTCTCGATTGGCTCGCACGTTTCCATGCGCTCGTCGCCCGTCACGGCACCCTCGGCGAAGCGGGGTACGAACGCGCTCAACGCAACGCGCAGGGGGACAGTCTTCCGACGGAACTCGCGCGTACCGCAAACGCCCTCACGGACGCGCTCGCGGAGGTTCGTCAGCTGCTCGCGTGGCGCCAAGGGTACCTTGAGAACGAACCGGTCGCCTGGGTTCGGTCTCGGCTGGGCGAGGTCACTCGGGACCTGACGCTGGGAGCCTCTTGGGCAGCATTCGTCCGAGCGGCCAACGGGCTCGCTCACTCGCCAGCCGCAGCGATTGCCGAGGCGGCCTTTCGAGGAGAGATCGCGCCGGACCACGTCGGCGCGGCGTTCCGGCGCGCACTCTACGGTTCGTGGCTCGATGCGGTGCTTCCGTCCGTCCCGGCACTCGCGGACTTCACGATTGGCACTCACGAAGAGCGCCGGCGCCAGTTCCAGAAGCTCGACACGCAGCTCCTTGCGGAGAAGCAGGGCGAGCTAGTCTCGCGGCTCCGGGAAACGGGGCAGCGGCGGTTCGCGAGCAGCTCCTCGGCCCACCGCACGTTCCTGTCGAAGGAGCTCGCGAAGCAGAAACGACACCGGCCGCTCAGGGTGATCCTGCGGGAGGCGCGCGAGGCGGTAATGGCGCTCAAGCCATGCTTCCTCATGAGCCCGCTCAGCGTGTCGCAGTTCCTTGTGCCCACCGCGGACTTCGATTTGGTCGTGTTCGACGAGGCGAGCCAGCTTCCGACCGAGGACGCCGTGGCCGCGGTCTCTCGCGGGAAGAAGCTCGTCGTGGTGGGTGACCCGAAGCAGCTGCCGCCCACGAACTTTTTCGCGGTTCAGGCGGGCGCCGCCGCCTCCCACGTGGACGAGGAGGGCGCGCCGGTGCTCGAGGAGACCGAGAGCGTGCTCGAGGAGTTCCAGGGCGTCGGCCTTCACCAGGCGCACCTCGAGTGGCACTACCGGAGCGCTCACGAGTCGCTCATCCAGTTTTCGAACGAGAAGTTCTACGGCAACCGGCTCGTTGTCTTCCCCAGCGCCGCCACCGACGCGCCGGATCGTGGAGTCAGGTTCGAGTTTGTCGAGGACGGTCAGTACGTCGGCGCGGGTTTGAATCCTGCCGAGGCGAGCCGGATCGCTAACGCAGTCGTCGAGCACTTCAAGACGAAGCCCGACCTCACGCTCGGGGTCGGAACGTTCAGCCAACGTCAGCAGATGGCGATCTGGGACGAGCTCGAGCGGATCCGAAGGGAAGACCCCTCGCTGGAGGAGTTTTTCGATCGAGCGAGGCACGAGCCGTTCTTCGTCAAGAACCTCGAGAACATTCAGGGCGACGAGCGAGACGTCATCTTCTTGAGCGTCACCTATGGCAAGCAGCCGGACGGCAGGCTCCGGTACAACTTCGGCCCGCTGAACCGTGAAAATGGCTGGCGGCGCCTCAACGTGCTGGTGAGCCGTGCGCGCAAGCAGATGCGGGTCTTCAGCTCGCTGCGGGCCGCCGACATCAACCCGACATCCGTCGCCACCCAGGGCCCCGCGCTCCTGGCCGACTTCCTACGGTTCGCGGAGACGGGGAAGATGATGGCGTCCGCGACAGGAACGGTGGCGGACGCCGAGAGCCCGTTCGAGGACGAGGTCGGTGAAGCGCTCGCGGACATGGGATACTTCGTCGATCGCCAGGTCGGGGTCGGCGCGTACCGCATCGACATCGGCGTGCGGAACCGCGATCGGCCCGGCATCTACCTTGCGGGCGTGGAGTGCGACGGAGCCGCTTACCACGCCGCACCATGCGCACGGGACCGAGACCGGCTGCGCCAGCACGTTCTGGAGCAGCGCGGCTGGGTCATCATCCGCGTCTGGTCGACGGACTGGTTCAGGGACCGCTCTCGAACGCTGGAGCGGCTGAAGAGGACGCTGGCCGAGTTGGGCGAGCGCCTCCACGAACCGGACGTCGTGGTACCCGACTCCGTGCTCTCCCAGCCGGTGGAGGACGGCCCAGAGCCACCGCCCGTTCCGACGGCCGCTCAACCGGCTCTTCAGATCGAGGGCGACGAGGCGCCGTTCGTCCGCCCCGAACTGCCGGTGTACAGGAAGGCTTCCGCCGGACGGATGTACCGCACCTCGTTGGCCGAGGCGAACGCCGCAACGGTCGCGCAGGAGGCTGCCCGCATTGTCGCGGTCGAGGGGCCGATTCACTATGACGAGGTCGTGGATCGGCTCATTGAGTTCTGGAACCACGAACGGCGCGGCACGCGCCTCGTCTCTGCTGCCGAGCAGGGCATCCGCGCCGCTACCAGGCCAGGCATGGTCAGCCGCAAGGACGGTTTCCTTTACGCAGATTCGTCGCCAGTGCGGCCGAGGAACAGGGCGATCCTGAACCAGGGCGCAGAGTGGGTCGCGCTCGAGGAACTCGAGGAAGCTGTACGGCTGATTCTCGACCGCGCCGGCTCGATGGCGGAGGATGACCTCGCGGCGGAGGTCCGCGAGGCGCTAGGACTGCGGCGTACCCAGGACGGGACGCCGCGGATCAAGCAAGCGATCCAGCGTCTCATCGAGCACCGAGTCGTCGTGTACGGAGTCTCCGGCCTGAGGCTTCGCCGCTCCGACTGATGCGCACCGTCACCCGACGATTCGTGACCGAAGGGCCCCAAGGCCCCAACCCATAGTATTCGTGACGCTTGGTGACGCACGACGACCGCGTCACGGAATGCGTGCGTAAGTGCGCGATGCGACAGCGTCCGCGACCTTGCAGCGAGCGCCAGCGCGGTAACCGGCCGGTGATCGACGTGTTGCGGCCGGATTCGATGCGTCGATTCAACGTGCCGGCAGGATCCGCTCCGAAGCCTCGACGATGAACGCTGCCCCGTCACGAGTGTGCCGCCTTCGAGCCGATACGGCGTGAGAACGATTCTGTTCAAGCCCTGCGGCACGTCGAGATGAAGGCAGATGGCGCGCTGCGTGGCTCCTTGTTCGGCTTGCAGGTCGACCATCGAGAAGAGCCCGACCGCGAGAATGCCGCTCCGGTCGCGGTTAACAATAGCCGCTCGAACGGTCTCGATGTTGCCATCGTCCGCGATGAGCGTTGACGTCGTCTGATCGGGAGCCAAGAGCACCGCAAACGGCGGAAAGCCCTTCTCATCGACGAGGCAAGCCCGAACGAACTGGTACCCTGGGTCCAAAAAGCGTTCCACATCCATGCCCGTCGACCTCCGAAAGGATCCGCCGGCGAGCCGATGCTACATCGGACCGTGCACCAGGCGACGTCACGAGGGCGCGCGTATCGGTGGGGGCGTCCAGTTGTGCGGCAGCAGCTCGTCGATCTGCGAGGCCGGGTGCGTCTGCACGCGGATGAGCACGTCGGCGAGGTAGTCGACTGGGTTCACGCCGTTCGCTTCGCAGGTCGCGATGAGCGAGTACAGGCCGGCGAGGTTCTCGCCGGCTTCGTTCGTGCCGACGAAGAGGAAGTTCTTCCGTCCGAGCGCGGCCACGCGGAGCGCGCGCTCGGAGGCGTTGTTGTCGATGGGCAGGTGCGGATCGGTGAGGAAGAGCGTCAGCGCGTCCCACTGGCCGAGCGCGTAGTTGATCGCCTCGCCCATCGGCCCCTTCGGCGGATGCCGTGGCTGCTCCGCGTCGAGCCACGCCTTGAAGTCGTCCATCACCGCGCGGCTCGCGCTCTGGCGCATCTCCAGGTGCTCGGGCGTGCCGAGGAGATCGGCGTCGAGCGCGGCCCGCTCGATCTTGTAGACCTCGAGGATGAAGTCCATCGCCTGCTTCGCGGCATCGGGCGCGACGGACTGGGCATCGAAGAACTTCCGGCGGACGTGCGCGAGGCAGCCGGCGCGGACACGCCGGCCGGGCATGGTCACGCGGTCGTAGCCCTTGTACGCGTCGGCGACGAGCTTGCCGGAGGTGCCCTCCAGCACGCGCTCGGGCGTCTCGCTCGAGCGGCTCGGCGAGAAGACGTACGCGATCATCTCGCGCTCGTCCTCGTCCTTTGCGATGAAGCTCCAGAGCCACGAGCGGCGCGTCTTCCCCTTCGCCTGCACGCGGTGCGACGTCTCGTCGGCGAGGACGATCTCCTTCTCCGCGACCACGTCGAGCAGCCGGTCGGAGATGGGTTTGGTGATCTCGGCCGTGCGGTGGAAGTAGTCGCCGAGCGTCGAGTCGTTCACCTGTACGCCGACGCGCCTGTACGCCTTTGCCTGGCGATGAAGGGGCAACGCGTCGGCGCACTTCGACACCGCGACCTGCGCCATGAAGGTGGGTCCGACGCGGGCCTTGTCGAAGACCTTCGTCGGCCCGTCCGCGGTGATGACGGTCTCGCCGCACTTGCAGCGCAACTTCTCCTGGATGTGGAGCTGTCGCTCCACGATCGCCGGAACGAGCTCGTACAGCTCGCTCATGGCCCCGTCGCCGAGCTTTGAGAAGTCTCGGCCTCCGCACTTCGGACAGACCTTCTGGTCCTCGCGGACCTTGTGCTCGATCTTCCGGGTGACGAGTTGGCGCTTCTTCTCCGCGTTCTCCCGCCGCGTCTGCAGCGCCGCGATGCGGTCGGCCTCGGCGCGCGCGGGGTCACGGAGCGCCGTCGCGAGCGGCGTAATCTTCTCGGAGCGCTTCCCGAAGACGTGCCGCTGGAGCTTCTCGACGGTGCCCTTTACCGATGCGAACTGCTCGCTCAGCTTCGTGAGCGACTCGCTCTGGGCCTGGATCGTCTGCGTCTGGGAGGCGATGGTCTTCTGCGCGGCGTCGAGCTGAACGGCAAGGCTCTCGGCCCGCTCGCGCCACTCGCAGTCGTGATCGCCGCTCCCCATCAACCATGTTCGATCACACTCAGATCGGCTTGTCCATGGGACGGCAGGCGGGACGATCCGCCTGGGACGGCGGCTCCCAGTGCGCGGGCCGACGAACGCGGCCGAACTCGATCCCGTCGAGCAGCATCGCGAGCTGTGTCGAGTCGATCTCGACGGCCATCGTGTCCTGCCCGATGTGCGGCAGTTTGAACTGCCCGCGCTCGAGTCGCTTGTAGAGAAGGACGAAGCCGCCCTTGTCCCAGGCGAGGATCTTCACGCGGTCCGCGCGCCTCGACAGGAACACGAAGAGATGGCCCGAGTAGGCGTCCTGGCGGAGCTCCTCCTGGACCACGCTCATCAGGCCGTCGATGGACTTCCGCATGTCTATCGGGTTCTTCCCGATGAAGATGCGGACCGACCGCGGGATGGTGATCACGGGCTACAGCGCCGCGGCGAGGGCCCGGAGGTACCGAAGGTCGGTTCCCGCGGGGAAGCGGACTCGGACGCCGGACGGGAGGGCCAGCTCGAGGAGCTCGTCGCCGCCGGCCGCCGCGATCACGGTGGTCCGCGGCTTCGCCGCGGACGCTACCACGCGCACCGGCAGCAGACGCGAGCCCTTCTCCGCGGTCACCTGCACGGGGGCTTGATCGGACGACCTGGCCGCCTCCGTCACGAGCGGACGCGACTCCTTGCGGAGCCGGTAGATCCAGTACCGCAGGTGGCTGAGTGAGATCCCGCGCTCCGTCGCGAAGTCGCGCTGCGTCAGGTCGCTCGACTCGAAGTCCGCCACAAGCTTCGTCCACCGCGTCCGATCCTGCTCGGCCATGCCGTCCTCCGTCGTGAGCGGAGGAGCATCAGCCCGGCCGGTCGGCCCTGCCAGACGTCGATCCCCGGGCGGTTACCCAGCGCGTCACAGCAAGAACGTCATTACTCTGAGTCCGGGTCTATTGGTCTAGGTCTAGGTCTAGGTCTACGTCTCCACCGCCGTGGTCGCCGGCGGCGGGATGATGCTGATGCCGTGCTGCACGTCCTGCTCCGCGGTGGTGGACGGCCCCATGACCGCCCCAGGCGGCACCGGTTGGCCCACCGTCCCGGAGTGCGCCAGTGCGCGCGGGACGGCGACCGTCGTTCAGCAGGGGCCGCAACACGTCGAGGCAACGTCGTGCGCGGCGCTGTTCGCGTCCGTGTAGGCGTCGATGAACGAGGCGCCGGCCAGCCGAGCGCGCGCTCCAGAGCGACGCCCAGACGGGCGAAGTCGGCCATCCGCGGCAGCTCGGATATGAGCTTGACGACATATGAGCCACAGCTTATATTCGGTCGGCTCGATGTCGGACGGGAGCAGTAGAGGACCGCATGGCCGTCGTCAATGCGACCGACGAGTTCGAGCAGTGGATCGAGGGCTTGAGCCACCGAGAGCAGAAGGCCGTGCTTCAAGTCGTGAAGATCCTCGAGCAGGTGGGCGTTGCGCTCGGCGAGCCGTATCCGAGCGCCCTCAAGGGGACGAAGCACCCGCTGCGCGAGCTTCGCCCGAAACGCGGTGGAAGCCCGCTCCGGATCATCTACGCGTTCGATCCTAGGCGGGAGGCGTTGCTCCTGCTCGGCGGCGACAAGGGGAACGACAAGCGCTTCTACGAACGGACGATCTCCAGGGCTGAGCAGCTATGGGAGGCGCACCTCGACGAACTGGAGAAGGGACGCGGGCGATGAAGGCCAAGACCAAGAGCTGGAAGCAGATCGAGAAGAGGCTCTTCACGCGCGAGGAGATCGCCGAGGCCGAGCGATTCGCGGAGCGCGAGATCCTCGAGATGAACCTTCGCGAGCTCCGGCAGGCAACCGGCAAGACCCAGGAGCAGGTAGCCCGCGCTGCGAAGATGAAACAGTCGGAGTTGTCGCGAGCCGAGCGACGCGAGGATCACCTGTTGTCGACTCTGCGGCGGTATGTCGAAGGGCTCGGCGGAGAGCTCCAAGTCGTCGCGCGGGTGGGGGGCAAGGTTGTGAAGCTGCGCGGCGTGTAGGCTTGAAAGCCCTCCGAGCGCTGCCGAGAGATGAACGGACCTCATCCATGGTTTCCGCTCGCCGACGCGCTCGCGCGGACGGCGGTCACCTGCCGGACGGCTTGGCGAAGTCTTCGTAACGGCACGCGTTATCCCCGATTCAAATCCCTTTTCCCGCTCGCGTAAATGAGAGGGGTTGGCGGCAACGCCAGCCCCTCTTCTCTTTTTTGCCGGTCTCCCTTACACGAATCGCTCGACCCACCGGCGCAGGAGCCCCGCCGCCTCGGGCGCCTCGCGCAGCGCCGCCACCACCTCGGCGTGGCGACCGGGGCGCCCGCGCTCAACCCAGGACCGCTCCTCGTTCGCCATGGCGCGAACCCGCGCCGCGTCGAACTCGGGGTGGAACTGGACGGCGCGCAGCCGCGGCCCGCGCCCGAACGCCTGCACGGGCGTGTGGTCGCCGCTCGCGAGGAGGACCGCGCTGGGCGGGACGGCCGCCACGTGGTCCTCGTGGAACTGCTGGACGGCGAGCTGCTCGGGGAGCCCCTCGAGCAGCGGGTCGGCCCGGCCTGCCCCGGTGAGCGCGACCTCGCACGTGCCAACCTCCGGGCCGCGCGGGTTCCGCTCCACCACGCCGCCGAGCGCCGCGGCGAGGAGCTGGTGGCCGAAGCAGACGCCGAGCACGGGGATGCGCTCCGAGGCCTCGAGGAGCGCGTCGCCGAGCGTGATCATCCAGGGCGCGCGCTCGGTCAGGCTTGCGTACGAGCCGGTGACCACGATCCCGTCGGCGGTCGCGGCCGCGTCGCGCACGCCCTGCCGGTGGACGAGTCGCACGTCCGCGGCGGGCTCCAGCCCCTCGCGGAACCACCGCTCGAAGCCGCCCAGCGCGGCTCGGGTCGCGGGTCCCGGGTCGCCGAGCAGGGCGAGGAGGACGGTGGGGCGGCGGGGCACGGGGGGAGTCTACAGGAACAGCACGTCTCTCACCCTCGCCGGTGTCCGCGCCCGCGCGGCGGGAGGGGCGCAGCGCGGCGCCTGCAGCTCGCGCACGGAGCCGCAGCGGCCCAGAGCGCGCGCTGCTCGTCGGCATCTTCGGCTGGGTCGCGGAGGAGAAGCGCACGCGCCCTATCGATAGGACGAAGGCCGGGCTGGAGCGGGCGAGGCGCCAGGGGAAGTGTCTGGGGCGACCGCCCGCCTCTCCCATCCTGCTGCACGCCGCGCGCGACTTGGTGGAGGCGGGGGGGCCCTGTGGCCGAGGCCGCGCGCACGCTCGACAGCGCGGCTCCTACGCGCGGGCATCTAGCTCACCACGCGGTGCCGCTGGCGGTTGTAGGATTTCAGGGTGCGGCTCCTCCCGTTCGAGCGCCTGACGCTCCGCTCCGAGAACCTTCCCGATGTCGTCGAAGCGAAGCTCGTTACGCAGGTGGCGACAGCATGGTTCTCGCTAGCGCCACCTCCCGAACCCTTTCGCGGGTCGGTCCAGGGCCGACGCTTCAAGGTGGTTCGGGTGTTGAACCCCTTCTTCGGCTTGCCACGCCACAACTCCTGGCAGCCGGTCATCCTGGGCGACATCGCTCCTTTCGCCGGAGGAACGGAGGTCCGGGTGAAGATGCGCCTGAGCCTGCTCGTCGGCGCCTTCATGGCGCTCTGGTTCGGTGTACTCCTCACGGTCGCCGTCATCTTCCTGCGAGTGGGCTTCGCGGAAGGCTTCGGTCCGTCTGGCCGAGCTGCTGGGGTCGGCGTCGGACTCGCGGTGGTCGGAGGGATGATGCTGACCGGGTACTCCCTGATGAGCTTCTTCTTCTGGACCGAGGTCAGGAAGGCGCGCCGCATCTTGTGCGAGGCGCTCGGGTGCCGAGAAGTGGAGGCGGTGAAGCGGCTCGTGCGCCGGTGATGGACCGACGGCGAGTGGCACGGTCCAGAGCACAACTGCTCGAAATCCCCCCTGTTCCATGCGCAGAACCGGCCGGCAATGGCCGAGGTTAGCCGCGCTCGGCCCAGTATACGGACGTCGTCGGACGTGTGGGTCGAGCAGAGCTCGACGAAGCGGGTCGCGACGACCCGCCCGCGCCTCGTTCCCGCTCCTCTTGTCGGCGGTGCGCCTGCGAGTGGCGCGGGTCCGGTAGCTCGCCTCGGCAGCGCTGGGGCCCGCGCGGCTTCCCGCCAGCTGAGACGCATCGTGTCCCCGACTGGGCAGCGCCGTCACGAGCTGCCGAGCGCGGCGTGCAGGGCCTCGAGGAACGCCCGGGGCTGCTCCAGCGGCGGGTCGTCGCCGGCGCTCTCGATGACGCGCAACGGCCATCCGTGTCTCGCGCTGACGGTCTCGGCGACCGACAGCGGAGTCGCGAGGTCGTGCCGGCCCCAGACCAGGGAGGTCGGAACGGCGATGCGCGCCAGCTCCGACGGCGGGATCGCGGCGAACCCGAACTGTTCCATGAGCGCTTCCTGAGCGGCTCTCAGGCCCGGCGCCCGGGCACGGTCGAGGTTGTACGCCTTGATCCACTCCCACCGCTCGCCGATCCGATCGCGCATCGCGTGCAGATCGAAGGCGCACTGGCCCCAGAGCCGGTCGTGCGCCTCCTCCGTCGGCTGGGTGATGAATTCGCCCAGGGCGGCGGCGAAGTCGGGCGCGGGCTGGAACGCCGCGAGGCCGAGCGAATCGACGAGCACCAGGCTCCGCAGCCGCTCGGCGCGGTGGATCGCGAAACGAGCCGCGATGGCGCCTCCGAGGACGTGGCCTACCAGCGCGGCCGGCGCCGAATAGGTGCACTCGATCAAGTCATCGAGCCATCCGAGGACGCGCTCGGCGTCGAGCGTGCCGCCGATCACCTCGGACGCGCCGTGGCCGGGCAGGTCGGGCGCGACGACGTGATGGGTGGCCGCGAGCTCCGGCAGCACCTGGAACCACTTGGCCCCGTACTCTCCCGGACCGTGCAGCAGCACGACCGACGGTCCGTCGCCACCTTCCAGCACGGCGGTGGAGACGCCGTTCAGGTCCAGCCATCGCTCGGTGGTCGGGAGCCCCGACAGCAATCGCTCGCGAGCGCCCTCGCCGGCGCCCGGGTCGTCACGTCCCTGCTGCGTCCCCACCTGACCAGCGATGCGCGCCTGCGGCTCCGTCATGGCATCCTCCTCGCTCGTCGTGACACCCCTCCGCAGGCGGAACCTGCGGCATGCGCCGCCGGCGCGCTTCGGCGAAAACACCCACTCTGCGGCGCTGGCGGCGTGAGTACTTTTCCCAGCGCCGGACGGCGGACCCGGTCAGAGGAGCTTTCGATCGTAGGCGTGGGCGGTGGCGGCGGCCCGCGAAGGGACGTTCAGCTTCCTGAAGATGTTGCTGATGTGGCGGTCTATGGTCCGCTCGCTGAGGAACAGCTCGGCCGCGATGGCCTTGTTCGTCCTTCCGGCGGCGACCAGGCGGAGGACCTGGAGCTCGCGGGGCGTGAGCGGCGACCGGCCTGCCGGGGTCGAACGCTCACGGATGGCGTCGAGGCGAGCGAGCTCGGGCGAGGCTCCCAGCCCTTCGAACACGGCTCTGGCTGCGCCGAGCTCGAGGTCGGCCGCCTCGTGGTCCCCGAGCGAGCGGCACGCGAGTCCCATCAGCGCCCGCACACGCGCGGCCTCGTAGGGCGCCTCGACCCGCTGCCACAGCTCGAACGCGCGACGGAGCGCACCGAGCGCGGCCTGGGCCTCGCGTTCGGCCAGGAGGACCGCGCCTCGCGCCTGCGCGGCCAGCGCTCGCAGTACCTCGGTGTCGAAGGTCTCCGCGCACTCCTCCAGCGCACGGCAGGCGCTGCGCGCCTCGTCGACGCCGCCGACGGCCAGCATGATCTCGACCTGCGCGGGCAGCAGCTTCGCGCGCTGCAGCGGGTCGGGGGTCGCGCCGACGACGCGGCGGATGGCCGCGGACGCCGCGTCGGTGCGGCCCTGGGCGAGCCGCAGCAGCGCGAGGCCCGGCTGTGGGTCCCGGCCCAGGCGGCTCGCGGTGCGGTACGCCTCCTCCGCGGCCGCGAGCTCCCCGCGCAGCCGGTGCAGCTCCGCTCGCCGGTAGAACGCCGCCGCTGGAGGAACGCGCTCGAGCCCTTGGGAGAACCGCTCGCAGGCGCGGCAGGCCTCCGCCATCGCCTCGGTCCAGGCGCCGTTCAGCTGCATGATCTCGGCGCGATGCACGAGACACGTGCTGGTGAAGGCGACCAGCTGGGGTTGCTGCTCGCACCAGCGGGCCAGCGCGGTGGTCCACTCGCGCGCAGGACGGAGCGCCTGGAGCTCCTGGCAGGCGTCGATGACGCTGCAGTAGATCAACCCGGTCATGATGGGCGCCAGCTCGCCCGCGACGACGGCGAGCATCGCCTCGTCGAGGAGCGCGAGTCCGGCCTGGACCTGGCCTACCTGGATGAGCGCGCGGCCCTGGACGTGCCGGGCGCAGGCGATCAGGTCTGCGTCTCGGAAGCGGTCGCCCAGCCCGGCGGCGCGCGCAGCCACTACGTGCGCGCCCGCACCATCGCCCTCGCCCAGACGCTGCTCGGCCACGGGCAGGAGAAGGTAGCCGTGCTCGACGCAGTCCTCGCCCTCGACGAGCCGCTGAGCGCGCCCGAGCCATCCGGTCGCCTGGGCGGTATCGCCCCGGAGAAGGAGAGTGAGCCCCGACCAGAAGGCACACCGTGCTGCCCGCACACGGCCGCCGGCGTCGAGATGCGCGTGATGAGCACGGTCGAGGGCGTTGTGAAAAGCGAGCTCCCGGCCGGTGAGGTACGCCGCCGAGGCGAGCAGCTCGAGATCCTCGGCTGCGAGTGGAGTCGCCCCATCCGCGAGCGAGAGCGAGTGGTAGGCATCCGCCCACGCTCGATGCCGATACGACTCGCGACCCTTTCGAAGCTCGTCGGGCATCCCACGACCGGAGGTAACGGGCGCCCGCGGCAGGCGCGCAGCGCGCTGCGGTACGACTCAGAGGGCCGATTCGTTCAGGAGGCGCGGGCCCAGCAGGCGGGGTGGCGCGGCCCTGCGCGCTGCCCGCGAGGGCGAGCAGAAGAGCTGCTCACGGGCACGCTCCGAAGGCGTGCGCACTCCGCGCGGCGCGGCAGCCCGTCAGATCCGCGCGGCAGCGCGGTCTGCCACTCGATGAAACGCACGCTCTCGTGGATCGCGCTCGCCTTCACGCTGTTGCCCGCCTGCGGCGGGTCCGGACCCGCGCCGGCGTCGCCCGACGGCGATCCCGCGGTCGCCGGCCCGACGTCCCCGTCCGTTCCCCCGCCGACCTCGCCGGATCCGGCGGCCCCGGACGACGGCAGCTGTACCAGCCTCCGGGCGTTGCAGCCGCTTCGCCCAAGCGATGATTCGCTCCGGTGTCTACGGAGCGTGATCGTGGGGCATGTGCTCGTTCTCGGAGGTGTACTTCCCCTTCGCGCAGCGGCGCGCGGGTCTCGAGCCGCCTCCGACCCCGGAAGATCTCGATCGTGGCCGATCGCGCGAGCTCTCCTCACTCGCCGCCTGCGATCCTGCCGCGCCGGTACCCGCGATCGCGGCGCGTGCCACCGCCACGGCGCCGCGGAGCGCGACGCCCTCGGCGTGGGCGGCCTTGAAGACCTCCGCGCCGAGCGCCGCGTGGACGTCCGCGGTGAGCCGGCAGCGGGCCGGATCGTCGAGGAGCCATGGCCGCGCTCCCACCGACCGGCGCGTGCCCTCCGCCGCGCCCAGCAGGAGCGCCGCGGTCCGCGCAGCTCCCCTCTGGAACGCGACCGCTCCCGCCACGTCGAGCGCACGGGCGATCCCCTCCGGGTTCTGGAGCATCGCGAGCACCGCCAGCGCCTCGTCCACCGCGGCGGCCGCGCGGTCGAAGCGTGCGGTGGCGACGTAGGCCCAGGCGAGCGCGAGCAGGCTCAGGCTCCGGATCATGAGCTCGCCCTTGCTCCGCATCCGCGCGGCGGCGCTCTCGTCGGCGGCGATGCCGTCGTCGAGGCGGCCCTGGAGCATGAGCACGCGCCCGAGCACGATCAGGGCGAAGCACACGCCGAACGGGTGGCGCGATCGCTCGAAGGTGTCGAGCGCCTGCCGGATGGCGGCCTCGCCTCCGGCGGCATCCCCCGCGAGGCACTGCCCGAGCCCGAGGGGCACCGAGGCGATGGCGGCGCCGATCTGGTCCCCCGCCTCGAGCAGCCCCGCGCGCGCTGCCGGGAGCGTTTGCGCCGCCGCCGCGAAGTCGTTCTGCCCGACGGCCGCGAGCCCGATGACGAGCTGCGCGATCGCCCGATCCCGGGGGGCGAGGCCTTCCGAGCGGAGCACCTCCTCCATCCAGCTCCGCGCCTCCGTGAAGTGGCTCCGGATCCACCAGAACGGCCAGAGGGCGAGCCCCATCGCCGCCGCGGCGCCGGGCTGGTGCGCGTCGAGGTGCCACCGCACCGCGGCCCGGACGTTGTCGAGCTCGTCCGACACGCTCGCGGCGAGCTCCGGCTCGCGGCTCAGATCCCGCTCGAACGCGACCCACCACTGCTCGACCCACTCGCGGAACCAGGCGGCGTGCCGCCGGAGGACCGGCTCCTCGTCGCCCGCGGCGCCGAGCTGCTCGACCGCGAACTCCCGGATGCTCTCCAGCATCGTGAACCGGACGTTCCCCGCGCGCCCGTCGCTGCCGCGCACGAGGCTCTTGTCGAGGAGCGACGAGAGCACCTGGAGCAGGTCGCAGCCCGGCTCGCACACCGCGTCCGCAGCATCCAGGGTGAACCCGCCGCGGAACACGCCCAGCCTCGAGAAGATGCGGCGCTCCTCCTCGGACAGGAGGCCGTAGCTCCAGGCGATGGTGGCGCGCAGCGTTCGCTGCCGCTCTGGCAGGTCCCGCGGCCCGTGGACGAGGAGGCCGAGTCGCCGATCGAGGCGGGAGGCGATGTCGCAGGCACGCAGCATCCGGACCCGGGCGGCCGCGAGCTCGATCGCGAGCGGCAGCCCCTCGAGCTTCCTGCAGATCTCCACGACCGCCGCGGCGTTCTGCCCGTCCAGCGCGAACGCGGGGAGCGCCGCGCAGGCGCGATCGCGGAACAGCCGGACCGACTCCGATCCCAGCACCGCACCGAGGTCGCACCCGCAGCTCGGGTCCGGCACCTGCAGGGGGCCAACCGCGTACCCGTGCTCGCCGCGAACGTTGAGGAGCTCACGGCTCGTCACGAGGACTCGCAGCGCGCGCGCCGTCGCGAGGAGCTTTGCCACCAGCGGCGCGGCGTCGATGACGTGCTCGAAGTTGTCGAGCACGAGCAGGATCCTCCGGTCCCGGACGTAGGCGACGAGCGTCTCGAGGCGCGTCAGGCCCGGCGTATCCGCCACCCCCAGCGCCTCCGCGATCGCGCCGAGCACCTCCTCGGCGGAGGCCACCGCCTCGAGGAACACGGGGGTGATGCCGTCGCGGTACCGGCACGAGAGCCCTCGCACCGCCTCGAACGCGAGGCGCGTCTTGCCGATCCCGCCCGGCCCGGTGAGCGTCACGAGCCGCGCCCGACCCGCACACAGGAGCGCTCGCACCTCGCGGATGGCGTCCTCCCGCCCGACGAATGAGGTGGAGGGGACGGGCAGGCGCGACGCGGGCTCCGCCTCGCGCGACGGCGTCTCGCCCGAGATGTCGAAGTGCTCGCTGAGGAGCGTCGCGAGGTCGTCCTCGAGCGCGCTCCCGAGCTCGTCGACGCTGTCGAATTCCTTGTACGAGGTCTGGTCCTCCTGGCGGATGCGCTCGAGCAGCGCGTCGAGAGGCGGCTCGCGATCCGCCGCCCGCTCGACGTAGATCAGCTTCGGACGATCGCCCGAGAGCGCGTACTCGTCCTCGAGGCCGCTCACCGTCTCGCCGGGAGCGGTCCAGCCGTAACGGCGCGCATAGATCCCCACGAATACGTCGCTCTGCTCGAGGTATGCGCGGTAGAGCGCACGCGGTGGGTAAGGCCTTGCCCCCAGCTCGAACATCACCGGCGCGAGATGGAGCCGCTCCACCGCGGCTCGCGCCGCCCTGCGCTCCGCCAGCAGGTCCAGAGTCGAGCTGATGAAGACGCGCAGGCGCTGGTCCGGCGTCCGAATGGGCGGCGGCGGCGCGACAACTCGCCCCAGTGTAGCCGCGGTGCCCATTGCGCCCTCCGCCCCGAGCCGTTCGCACGCAACCCCACCTTACCAAGACCGCACAGCGCCGATGGGTGAGACCCAAGATGCGGCGGATTGGCGAACGTTCCGCTGCTGCGCGGGGAGGCGGCGGCCCTCGCCGGCGCACGCCGCGATACCGCCGTGCGTGGGCAGGGGATCACGGCGCCCGGGCGACAGGTCCGCTGTCGTGCGGCCAATGGGTCGGGCGCTCCGGAGGCATCCGTCTGTGTCGCGGAGGCGGTCGAGCACTGCGGAGCCCACACCGGAACGGCTGCGCGCCGGTTTCGTCCGCCCGGACTCGCATTCCCGTTCTGGCGCCGAGCCGTGGCACGGCGCAGGCTCATTCGATGCTTTTGGTCGCGACTACGCTGGATCGCGCACACGCGCGGTCTCCGCTCCTGGCGGCCGATACCGGATCGCCTTCGCCTTCCCGAGCGCCTGCATCAACTCCTCGACGCTGACCAGGACGGTGGTCTCGTACGAGCTGAGCGCGCCCCCTGCACCGATGGCGAGCGCAACGGCTGCCATCGACACGTTGTCGGGTGCCTCCCACAGGTTCCAGCCATCGTGTTCGCCGAAGGCGTACCAGAAGCCGTGCAGCTTTCCGCCCACCGACTCGATGTACGAGCGCGCGGCCTCGCGTCGGTCCTCGGGGTTTTGGATCAGGCGCTCCCACGTCTCCGGCGTGTAGCTGAAGCGCGACAGATACATGGCCATGGATTGCCTCCTCGGCGGCCTCGATCCAGCCGTCACAGCGAGCGCAGTTAACCGCCACGACCGCGACCGGCAAGACTGCATCACGGTCTTGCCGGTCGCGCGCTTCAGGGCCCGCGTGACGTGCGCGGGAGACCCTCCAACCTCCGCGGAAGCGTCCATGCGAAGCCAAGCGGGAGCGCGTCGCCGCCCCAGTTCCTGACAGCAGAGGCCCGGCTCCGGAAGGGCTCGGCTCCAGGTCGAAAGGCGTGCGGAGCCCGAACCTACTCCGTCGACTCGACGCAGTACGCGACGATCGTCTCGCCCGAGGACCCGGATCGGCCCCGAGTCGGGCACATGCAGCGCGAGCGCCTCCCTGAGGAGCAGGGTCTATCCACCCCCGCTCGGCCCTGCGAGCGCGAAGATTCTCCCCCGGTGCACGTCCAGCGTCACGCCGGCACGTGCTGCAGCACCTGTCGCCAGCGGACTCGGAGTGGGCCGGTGCGCGCGCGGGCCGCCGTGACGGTGATCTCGCCGAAGAAGGTGACGAGGCCGCCGAGCTCGCGAGCGGCCTTCCACGCCCCGCGCCCGAACGTCGCGAGGACGCGCGGTCGGTCGCGCGCACGCGGCGGCGCGGCAACGACGCCCGAGGACGTCACGACCTCGAGGAGCGCCTCGTGCTCGGGGCGGAGCCTCAGGGTGACCGTGCGTCCGCTGCGCTCGAGCCCGCGCGCGGTCCGCTTCAGCAGCCAGGCGCCGGCCGTGTCCATCGACCCGACCGCGGAGGCGTCGACCACGACCGCGGCGCCCCTCGGCCACGCGAGCCCCCGAAGAGCTCGTTCCACGCGGCCAATGCGATCGATTGTCCACGAGCCGCTGCAGCGCACCGCGCCGTCTTCGACTCGGATGCCGGGGGAGCCCGGAGGGGCCATCGTCGGTCCGTCGCCGGGACCGGTTCAAGGCGAGCCCGGCGTTCCTGAGCAACGATAAGGACGAGCCGGGGTGACGCAAACAGGCTGCCCGTGGAGGGAAGCGACGGACCCCGCTTCACGGGCGATCACGCCGAGTCAACGCTGGACATTTCTCTCGGGCCCGGTGACCCCTTGGACGTGCCCGCCAGCGCACCCTCGGTCAGCGGGGCAACGCCCCGGTGACCGATCGCCCGTGCGCTCCCGCCCACGGCGGCTCATCCGCGCCGCGGCGCGCTCCGCCGCAGCCATTCGAGGAGCCGCAGAATCTCGGGACCAGCGGCGTCCTTCCGCCAGAGGAGCGCGACCTGGAACTTCAGGCCTCGCTCCCGCAGCGGGACGAAGCGGGTGTTCGACGGCCGCTGCCGGGCGTAGGAACGCGCCGACAGCAGGAGTCCCTTCCCGCGCGCGACCAGGATCGCGCAGCTCTCGGTCGGTCTCTTCGTGTAGAGCCGGTAACGGATCCCTGCTTCCCGGAGCGTCCGCTGCTGCCTCTCGTACAGGTGCGCGTGCTCGTGGCGGGGGTGGACGATCAGGGTCTCGCCCTCGAGGTCCATCAGGCCGAGGCTCCTCCGCCTCGCCCAGCGGTGCGTGCTCGGCAGAAGCACGCCGACCGTGTCCTCGTGGACGACCCAGCGCTCGAGGCCGGGCGCCTCGCCCTCCGCCGTCTCGAGGCAGATGGCGTCGAGGCGTCCGAGGCGCAGGTCGCGCAGCAGGCGATCCGGGACGTTCGACGTGAGCTCGACGCCGCCCGCAGCACCGTCCCGTTCGAACCGCGCGACCCGCTCCGGGACCCACGTCGCGAATCCCGCGGGCGAGAGGCCGATTCGCGTCGCCTGCCCGGCGGACCTCCCGCGCTCGCGCACCCGCTGCTCGAGCGCCTCCATGCGATCCAGGACCGCGGGCGCCTCGCGGAACAGGAGCCGGCCCGCCGGCGTGAGCGAGACCGATCGCGTGCTGCGCTCGAGGAGCCGGACGCGGAGGTCGCGCTCGAGCCCGGCGATGAGCCGGCTCAGCGGCGGCTGGCTCATGTGCAGCCGGTCGGCGGCGCGCCGGAAGTTCAGCTCGGACGCGACGATCACGAAGGCGCGGAGCTCGCGGACGTCCATTCCCCGGGTGATACCGGCCAGGTATCAATGACGCAACGCGAATCGCAATTCCGCTCCGGCCTGCGCCGCGACATGTTCCGGCCGAGTCGCGGTCCCTGGTGGGCCGCCGCCGCAAGGAGGGTAGCCCCATGCACACGCTGATCTCCCCGTTCCCGCTGGACGCCCTGTGGACCTGCGTCGTGCTCGCGATGGTCGTGAGCGGCACGTCGAACACGATCACGGGCACGGACATCTTCGAGCCGCTGCGACGCTTCCTCGCCGCCCGGAGCTCCTGGCTCGGGCACCTGATCGCGTGCTTCTACTGCACGAGCCACTGGATCGCCTTCTTCCTCGTGGCGCTCTGCCGTCCCGTCCTCGTCGAGACGGGCTTCGCGCCCGTCGATCTCGCGGTCAGCGCATTCTTCGTCATCCAGCTCGCGACGTTCTTCACCGGCGTGCTCTTCAAGTCCTTCTCGATCATCCTGCCGGTGAAGGCCGCGATGCGCGAAGCCATGCAGCAGGCGCGCGCCATGGAGGCGAGCGAGCCCGCGGGCGCGCCGCCCCGAGGCGCGAAGGAGGCGACGTGAGCGGAGACGGCGGCCACCCGGGCCTGTGATAGGCCTGCCGTCTCCGTTCCCTCCGCGCGCCCGCCGCTCACGCGAGCGGCGTCGCGACGCGAGCCCGGCACCGCCTCTAGTTCCAGTCGTCGATCTTGAGGTCATCGGGGTGGGGCTTACCCACGCCCGTCTCGACGAGCTGCCTGAGGCTCAGGAGGAACGCCGCCCACTTCATGCTGCAATGGGCCGTGAACTCCACCGCCTCCCGCCAGTTCCGGTGGCCGAAGAGGACCACCGTGTACTCGCCTTGCTGGGACAGGTCGAACGTCACGTCGGTTCCCACCCACTCCTCGGGCCCCGACTTGACGCGCCACCGCACCCTCTTGTCGGCGACCAGCTCGAGCACCTCCATGTCCATCCTGCCCATCTCGTCTCCGTCCGGAGTGCGAAACACGAAGCTGATCGTCCCGCCGGGCCGCGACTGTCCCGTCGCCTCCCTCGTCCACCAGCCCGCGACGCCTTCCACCGACGAGAGCGCCGCATAGACCTTCGAAACGGGCGCCTTGATCCCGACCCTGTGAATGATGTCCACCATGTCATCCTCCTCGTGGCCCGGGGACCTCCCCGCGCGACCCGCCTCTTGTAGCGACGGGTCCGGAGGCCAGGGAGTAACAAGTGCGGCGGGCTTCGATGCGCCGGTCGAGTCGTCGCGGGTGCAGGCCGTTGGGATGGAGCCTGGACCGCCGTTGGCGGCAGGGTGCGCGCCCTTGGCGGCGGGAACCCAGCCCAGGGTCGCTCGTGACGCTTGGTGACGCTGGAGGGCCGCGTCACCGAAGCGTGCGCGAGCGCGATGCGACAGCGTTCGGGATCCTGCAGCGAGCTAGGACCAAGGTCATCACTATGGGTCGCTGCGTCCCGGTGCTCTTCCCGACGTGGGGGGCGGAGCTCCGCCGCACCGCCCGCATCGTACGGCGGAGGCCGTCTTCAGCCGCTCCTCTTGCCGAGCCGCCGTCCTGCCTGGCGTGGCGGTGCCCGAGCGCCGACTCGCACAGCCCGCAGCCGTACCAGGCTGCAGCCCAAGGGCGGGCGAGCGCGCGTCGCCTACAGCGCGCCCCTTCCGTATTCGTTGCACGTTGTGTTCAGCGAATTAGGTTTTCGGCCGTGACCCGCCGACGCCACTACACCCTCGGCAAGCGCGCCGACGCGCGCGACGCGACCCGCCGTCGGATCGTGGAGGCCACGATGGCCTGCCATCAGGAGCGCGGCATCCTCGCGACGACGCTCCGCGACATCGCGACGCGAGCCGGCGTCTCGCCGGGGACGGTGCTGAACCACTTTCCGCGCATGCCGGAGCTGGTGCAGGCGTGCGGCGCGCTCACGGCGGCGACCTGGCCGTTCCCCGGCGACGAGGTGCTCGCGGGACGCCTCGCGCTCGAGGATCGCGTTCGGGCGGTCGCCGTCGCGCTCTACCGGGCGTGGGACACACCCTTCGCTCCCATCGTCCCGCGGCTGCAGCTCGAGCGCGCGGAGGTCACGGCGCTCGACGCCTGGTTCTCGGACGTCGAGGCGCGCCACCACGCGCTCGTGCGCGCGGCCCTGCCTGCCGGCGCATCCGGCGCGCAGCTCGCGCTCGCGTACGCGCTCACCTCCTTCCCGACGTGGCGGACGCTCACGTCGGAGGGGCTCACGACCGAGGAGGCGGCGGCCCAGGCCGCCTCGGCCGTGCTCTCCGTCCTGGACCGACCGCAGGGCGCGTCGCGGGCGCGAGTCCGCGCGCGAGAGGAGCCGCCACATGCAGACGCAGATCGAGGAAGTCGCTGACCGGACCTACCGCATCTCCACGCTCGTCCCGACGATCGGCCCGAGGGGCTTCCGCTTCAACCAGTACCTCCTCGCGGCGGACGAGCCGCTCCTGTACCACTGCGGGATGCGCGCGCTCTTTCCCGCCGTGCGCGACGCGGTGGCGCGCGTGATGTCGCCGGAGCGGCTCCGCTGGATCGGCTTCTCGCACGTCGAGGCGGACGAGTGCGGAGCGATGAACCTCTGGCTCGCCGCGGCGCCCAGCGCGACGGTGATCCACGGCCCGGTCGGCTGCAACGTCTCCCTGAATGATCTCGCCGACCGCCCGCCGCGCATGCTCGCGGACGGCGAGGCGGTCGACCTCGGTGACAGGCGCGTGCGCCTCCTCGTGACGCCGCACGTGCCACACAACTGGGAGTCCGTCGTCCTGCTCGAGGAGACGACGCGCGCGCTCTTCTGCGGGGATCTCCTCACCACCGACGGCGACGGGCCGGCGGTGAGCGGCGAGGATCCCTCCGGGCATGTGATCGAGACGGAGCGCATGTTCCGCGCCCACTCCTCCCTCTCTGCGACCGCCGCGACGCTCCGCCGGCTCGCCGGGCTCGAGCCGGCGACGCTGCTCGCGATGCACGGCTCCGCCTTCGAGGGCGACGGCGCGCGCGTCCTTCGCGGCATGGCCGACGGCTTCGACTCGCTCGCCGAGGCGCCGTGACGCGGCGAGCACCCCAACCCAGAGTAGCTCGTGACGCATGGTGAGGGACGAGGACCGCGTCACGGAAGGCGGGCGCAAGTGCGCGATGCGACAGCGTTTGCGACCCTGTAGCGACCGCTGGCGCGTCACAGCAAGAACGTCATTACTCTGGGTCGGGCGTCGGCGTATCGTCGACCCACTTCGCGAGCAGTGCAACGCGAAGAGCCAACCTCGAGGCGAGGCATGCCAGGGACCGGAGCTGAGGCGTCAGTCGTGCCCCAGCGAGATCGTCCGCCCCGGCTCGAGCCACACGACCCGGTCCGCGATCCCCTTGCGGTCGAACACGGCGCGGAGCTGCTCGCGCGACTCGCGCAGGTGGCTCCAGCCCTCGAAGTGCAGCGGCACGAACCTCTGCGCGCCGAGGTTCTCGAAGGCGAAGACCGCCTCCTCCGCGTCCATCGTCACGCGCTCCGGGCCGTAATCCGGGAGCCGGACCGCGCCGAGGTGGAGGAACGCGGTGCCGAGCTCGAACCGGCGACCGATCTCGGCCACGCCGTCGAAGAAGACGGTGTCGCCGGAGACGTAGAGCGCGCCCGCCCCCGCGCCCTCGCGCGATACGACGAACCCGGTGACGTCGCCGATGCGCGACACGAGCTCGGCGGGTCCGTGACGGGCTGGGACCGCCGTGACGCGGACGCGTCCGCCGGTCCCGAGGAGCGCGTACGCCTCCCAGGGAGCGAGACCGACGGCGTTCGCGCCCAGGCGGCTGGCGCCCGCCCGCGTGGTGAGCACGACCCCGGCGCGCGAAAGGACTCCCCGGCCGGCGTCGTCGAGGTTGTCCGGATGCTGGTCGTGGCTGAGGAGCACCGCGTCGACGCGCCCGAGCGCGCCGGGCGCGAGCGCTGGGCCAGCGAGCTTGGTGGTGAGGCGGAAGCGCGTGCCCGCGGGATCGAAGGTCGGGTCGGTCAGGAGGCGGAGCCCCCCGACCTCGATGAGCGCGGTGGGCCCGCCGATGTAGGTGACGCGGACCTCGAGGTCTGGGGTCGGTTCAGGACGAGAGATCATGCGACGACCGTAACGACCGCCGGCGACCGCGGGCACCGGCGCGTCGCGGAAGGAACCATTTCGCCGGTCGCGTTCTGCCCGCAATGCACGCGTGCGAGACCTGGGCGGACCGCATCACTTCACCTGCTTGGCCAGGAAGCGGCGCATGAGGCGCGCGATCTCCGGGCCGTGGGTCTCGAGGGCGAAGTGGCCGGCGTCGAGCATGTGGACTTCCGCCCGCGGATCGTCCCGCGTGTACGGCTCCGCGCCCGCTGCGACGAAGATCTCGTCGTTCCTGCCCCAGACCACCAGCATCGGCGGCGCCTGCTCGCGGAAGTACGCCTGCCACGCCGGGTACAGCGGGAGGTTGGTGCGATAGTCGTAGAAGAGGTCGAGCTGGATCTCCGCGTTCCCCGGGCGATCGAGCAGCGCCTGGTCGAAGGTCCACGCGTCGGGGCTGACGAGCGTGGCGTCCGCTTCGCCGTGCGTGTACTGCCAGCGGGTCGCCGCGAGCGACGTGAGCCAGCGGAGCGCCTCTCGGTGCTCCTCGCTCCCGGAGCTCCAGTACGCCTTGATGGGATCCCAGAAGCGCTCCAGGCCCTCCTCGTACGCGTTGCCGTTCTGGACGACGATCGCGCTCACCCGCTCGGGATGCGCCGTCGCCAGGCGGAAGCCGACCGGCGCGCCGTAGTCCATCACGTACAGCGCGTACCGCTCGAGCCCGAGCGCGTCGGTCAGCTCGCCGACGATGCTCGCGAAGCGGTCGAACGTGTACGCGAAGTGCCCGCGCTCCGGCGCGGCCGAGTGGCCGAAGCCGGGATAGTCCGGGGCGATCACGCGGTAGCGGTCGGCGAGCGCCGGGATGAGCCCGCGAAACATGTGCGACGAGCTTGGAAACCCGTGCAGCAGGAGCACCGCCGGCGCGTCCGCGTGCCCGGCGTCGCGGTAGAACACCTCGACCCCCTGGAGCTCGACGCTCCTGTAGCGAACCTGGTTCGCCTCGGACGCGAACGGTGCGTCGGCCGCCGCGGGGCGACGGGGCTCGGGGGAATGGGCAAGGGACGTCCGCATCTCGCACCTCCGTGGGTTGTACGGGCCTCGTGCCCGCCGGAGGAGAGATGGCGTCATCGGCCGGTTGCGGGAACGTATGCGGCGCGGAATACACCCTTGCGCGCGGGGAACGCCGGTGGATCGCCTGCACGAGATGGAGGTATTCGTCGCCGTCGCCGACGCCGGCAGCTTCGCCAAGGCGGGCGCGCGGCTCCGCATCTCGCCTCCCGCCGTGACGCGGGCGGTGGCTTCGCTCGAGCGGCGGCTCGGCGTCCGGCTGTTCAACCGGACGACGCGCAGCCTCCGCCTCACGGAGGCGGGGCTCCGCTTCCTCGAGAGCGCGAAGCCTCTCCTCGGCGATCTGGAGGAGGCGGAGCGGGAGGCCGCGGGAGACAGCGCGGCGCCCTCCGGCCATCTCACCGTCACCACCTCGGTGACGTTCGGCCGCTCCGCCATGGCGCCGGTCGTGACCGAGTTCCTCCGGAACCATCCGCGCGTCACCGCCTCGCTGATGCTGGTCGATCGCGTGGTCAACCTGGTCGAGGAAGGCATCGACGTGGCCGTGCGCATCGGCCAGCTGCCGGATTCGTCGCTCGTCGCCCGACGGATCGGCGAGGTGCAACGTGTCCTCGTCGCCAGCCCCGAGTACCTGGCGAAGCATGGCGCTCCGGCTTCCCCGGCCGAGCTCAAGCGACACTCCGTCATCGCGTTCACCGGCCTCATGCCGAACCGGGAGTGGCGGTTCGTCGACGGCGCGGAAAGCTCCCGGATCGCGGTGCAGCCGCGGTTCGAGGTCAACGACGCCTTCGCCGCCCTCGAGGCCGCCGAGGCCGGGGACGGCATCACCATCTCCCCCTCCTTCATCGTCGCGGAGAGGATCGCGGCCGGCCGTCTCGCGCCGGTGCTCGCCGCCTACACGGCGCCGCCGGTCTCGGTGCAGCTCGTCCACCCGCAGTCGCGCCTCGTCGCGCCGAAGGTCCGCGCCTTCGTCGAGTTCGCTGGCCCGCGCCTCAAGGACGTGCTCCGCCGCCTTCCGACGCTCGCGGCGAGACCGCCGGCGAGGACGCCCACCGAACCGCGAGCCGCCGAGACCGCGCGAGGGGGCGGCGCTGGAACGCGCGGGTGACGCCCGGCGGTCAGATCCGCGCGGCGGCGCGGTCTCACACCTCATGAAGCGCACACTGTCGTGGGTCGCACTCGCGATCACGCTGTTGCCTGCCTGTGGTCGCTCCGAGCCATCGCCAGCAGAGCCGGACAGCGACACCGGGGTCGCCGCCCCCGCGTCACCTGCCGCTCCCGCGGCTCCGGCGAGCCCGGCGACTCCTGACGATGGGGGGACCGGAGCCGAATCTTGCAGCGTCTCGCTGCGGATGGTGGACGGCCGGGCGGAGTACGACGAACGCTGCGGGTCGAGCTCGCGCGAGTGCACGCTCGGAGACGACGACTCTGCGTGGGCGTGCCTGTGCACCGCTGCCTCCGGCGGTCGCTCCTCGTGCCAGGCTCAGACGGACGGCTCGGACGTCGTCACGCCCCCGCCGAACTGCTGCCCCGCCGGCTGAAGCGCCCGCGAGCGCGGCCGGGGGCGAGCGAGCGGCGGTCGAGGCTCCCTGGTCCGCCGCGACGTCGCAGCCTCGAGCCTCATCACCCGCGAGAGGGCTTCGTCGACGCGCGCCGATGTGCCTCGATGAGCGCCCGGGCGGCCTGGCCGACGCTGGCCCCAGGATTGTCCCCCGGGCCGAACACGCGGGCGGCGACCCACGCCCCATCCATGAGGAGCAGCAGCTGCGCGGCGAGTGACTCGGAGGAACGGAGGCCAGCTTGCTTCGCCATCGAGGCCAGCCGGTCCCGGACCGCGAGCTTGTTCCGGAGCGCCCGCCGGTGGCCGGGGTGCTCGAGCTCGGGAAACGCCAGCGCCGCGCCCTGGAATGGACAGCCGAGGCACTCGGCGCTGGTGGTGTGCCGGGCCAGCGCGTCGAACAGCGCCAGGAGTCGGGCTTCCGGCGTGCGAGCCGCCGCCATCGCCGACTCCGCCCATTCCCAGAACTCCCGGTCGGCTCGCTCCAGGTACGCCGCGATGAGCTCGTCCTTGGAGGCGAAGTGCCGGTACAGCGTCATCTTGGCCACGCCCGACTCGGCGAGGATGCGGTCGATGCCCACGGCGCGGAAGCCGTGCTTGTAGAACAGGCGGCCGGCCGTATCGAGCAGCCGGTCGCGCGGCTCGGGGGAGGCCGTCCCGCGTGTCGCGGGGCGTGCGGGGCGGGGCACCTTGACAAGATACAGACCTGTCTTTACCCACTCAAGAGACAGACCTGTCTAATGGAGCGGCTCCGAAGGAAGATCGGCCTGGCGCGCGCCGGAGGCGGGGGAGGGGGAGCTCACGTGAGCGAGCTGGCAGGGCAGACGGTCGCGATCGTGGGGGCGAGCTCCGGCATCGGGCTCGCCACCGCGAAGGCGGCGGCAGCGCAGGGCGCCACCACGGTCCTGCTCAGCCGGTCGCAGGCGCGGCTGGACGAGGCCGCGAGGGCGGTCCCTGGAACGACACGCGCAGTCGCGATGGACATGCTCGACGAGGCCGCGGTGGGCCGCGCGATGTCCGCCGTCGGCGCCATCGACCACCTGGTCCTCACCGCGGTGGGCGACGAATACGAGTTCTCGGGGCCGATCGCCGAGCTCACCGCCGAGCAGCTCGAGCGCAGCCTGGACAAGCTCAGAGGCTACGTGACCGTGACCCGTGCGGCCGTGCCCCGGATCCGCGAGCGCGGGTCCATCACCCTGCTGTCGGGCGCCGGCGCGGCGAGGCCGCCGAAGGGGACCTCGTTCCCGGCCGCCGCGAACGGGGCGATCGTGAGCTTCGGAAGGGCGCTCGCCCTGGAGCTGGCGCCGCTGCGCGTGAACGTGGTGATGCCGGGCCTGGTCGACACGCCTCTTCACGGAGAGAAGCGAGCGGCGCTCGCCGCATGGGCCGAGTCGCCAGCGCTGCCGGCGCGCAGGTTCGGACAGGCGGACGACATCGCGCACGCGATCGTGTTCCTCATGACGAACCGCTACGTGACGGGGCACACGCTCGTCGTCGACGGCGGCCTCCTCGCCGGCTAGCTCGCGCGCTGCTCGGTCCGCGGCGGGTCTTGCGGACGGCGGCCTTGCCCGCGACAGCGGACGCCCCGCGCGCTGGCGCCGGTCGGCGCTACCGCTGAGCGCCCCTGACCGGCGCAGGGCGAGCGCCAGAGCCGCGGACCGCTCCCGCGGGACCCCCTCCTCGGACGGTCGGGGCACCCCAGTGAGCGGCTCCGCCGCCGCGCTGGGGGGCGGGTCCCATGGCGCGCGAGGGGGCGCTGCCGCGGAACGGCGCCGGCGCGGGACGAACGCCGGGGGAAGGACGGATGCCGGGGTACGGGCGTACGCCGGGACGCGCACCGGGGAAAGGGCTCACGCCGTGAGGGGGCACATGCCCGTGGCGAGAGGCGTGTCCGTGAGGCCAGTAACCCGGGTACCGCCACCAGCCATACCCGTACCAGGCGAAGTGGGTCGGGCCGTAAGCGCCGAAGTACGGCCACGGTCCCCAGCCCCAGACCCACGGCGCGACGAGCCACGTCCAGCCGTAGTACGGATAGTACACGTACATGTACGGCGCGCCGTATCCAGCGGGCGGTACGTAGATGAAGTCGTCCGCGTACGGCATCCAGATCCAGCCGTACTGCTGCGTGTAGACCCACTGGCCTTCCGGGACCGACGAGGTCGACGGGGGCTCGCTCGAGGGCGGCTCGGGAACCTGCGATGGAGCGGGCGGAGGGAGCTCTTCCGGCGGTGCAGCCGGAGGAGAGGCCGGCTCCTCTCCGGTCTGCGTGGCCCATTCTTCGGCCTGCGCGACCTGCTCCTGGACGTCGACGAGGATCGGACCCGACCGCGAGCTCGACGAGACACCGGCGTCCTGCCCCCCGGCGAAGCCAGGGAGCACCGCGATCACCGCGGAGAGGACGACGGCGCGAGGGTGCGAGACCATCGCTTCCACCCTGTGAGGAGCATATCGCCCAGCAGCGCTCGATGCAGTCCTCGCGGCCAGCGTGACGGCGCGGGAGCGCTTCGTCCGAGCGGGGAGACGTCGGTCGCGGAGCCGTGGTCAAGTGGGGCGCGCCTCCGACGGCGGAAGGCTCGCGCGTCTCGAAAGGGCCACCGGACGAGGAGAGTCGATCTCCCGGGTGCGGTGGGGCGCCATGCCTCCTTCCCGTACGAAGCGCCAGAGGTTACGCGTTGAGCATGGTGGCGCGTACGAAGGCCGATCTCGCGGCGCATCTCGAGTTCCGGCGCAGCACGCTCCTCGGGGCGGCCGAGTGGATGTTCGCGGCGTTGCAGCTGCACGTCGAGGGGTGCCCGCGTTGCCAGAACGAGACGTGCTGCGACGCGACGCACGCGAGCGTGAAGGCCGTCCGCGACGCTCTGCTCGAGGACTGGGAGAAGCACTCGCGGGCGTGACCGGACGAGCTGGCGCGTCGGCGCGGCGTGGGCCAGGAGCCTGCTGAGCGGGCGGTGGAGCTACCGCTGGCCGAGCTCCCGCCGGCCCAGCGCGCATTGCACGCGCCATGGGCTGTCGTCATGACGCGTGTCGAGGTGCGCGGTGCGCGTGCTCGTGATCTCCGACCTCCACGGCAACTGGCCCGCGCTCCGCGCCGTCGTGGCCCGCGAGCGCGTGGAGCAGGTGCTGTGCCTGGGCGACATCGTCGACTACGGGCCCTCTCCGGTGGAGACGTTGCGGTGGGTGCGCGCGAACGCGACGTTCACGGTGCGTGGGAATCACGACACGGCGGTCGCGTTCGAGACCACCTGCGGAGCGTCCCCCGAGTTCCGCCGCCTGTCCGAGGAGACGCGCCGGCTCACGGTCCCGATGCTCACCGAGGACGAGCGGCGATGGGTCGGCGCGCTGCCGCTCCGGGCGTCGGTCGAGCTCGACGGCCGGCGCGTCGCGCTGCTCCACGCGGCGCCCGACGATCCCCTGTACCAGTGGTTGCCCGCGACGGACGTGGACGGCTGGCGGCGAGCGGTGGAGCGCGTCGACGCCGACCTCATCCTGGTCGGGCACACGCACCTCCCCGTCATCCTGCCGCTCGGGAACAAGCTCGTCGTGAACCCGGGATCGGTGGGGCTGCAGCGCGACGGCGATCCGCGCGCGGCCTACGCGATCCTCGAGGACGGCGTCCCCTCGCTGATGCGCGTCGACTACGACAGGCGCGCGACGATCGCCTCGCTCGCCGCGTGGGGGTTGCCGCCCGACGTCGAGCAGCAGCTCGCCGCGATCTACGAAACCGGCCGGATCGGCTGAGGCACGCGAAGCACGAACGAGCCCCGATGAACGCTCCCCGGACATGTGCCGTGCTGTTCGTCGACGTCACCGGCAGCACGCGGCTCTACGAGGCGCTCGGCGACGAGCAGGCGCACGCCCGGATCAGCCAGCGTCTCCGCCGCATCGAGCTCGCGGCCGGCGTGAACGGCGGAAGGGTCATCAAGCACCTCGGCGACGGCCTGATGTGCGCCTTCGCCGACGCCAACGCCGCGGTGCGCGCGGCGCAGGCGATGCAGCTCACGGGCCTGGAGCAGGGCCCCGAGTCGTCGCTCGGCATCCACGTCGGCTGCCACTTCGGCCGCGTGCTCGAGAGCGCGGGCGATCTGTACGGCGACTCCGTCAACGTGGCGGCGCGCATCGGCGGCCTCGCGAGATCGGGACAGATCATCGTCACGCGCGAGGTCGTCGACCGGCTCGAGGAGGGGTTGCGCCGGAGCGCCCGCAGGCTCGGACATGCGCCCGTGAAGGGCCGGCGCGAGCCGGTCGAGATCCTCGAGTGCGTGTGGGAGCGGGAGGAGCGGGAGGAAGAGCGGACCCTCATCCGGCCGAGCGTGGTGCTCGAGCGCGTCGCGCGGTTGAGGCTCGTGTCCGCGGGGCGCGAGCGGTGGTTCGACGGAGCCGGCGCCGGCGTGCTCACGCTCGGGCGCGAGCCGGGCTCGGACGTCGTCGTCGCCGATCGCCAGGCTTCCCGGCGCCATGCGCGCATCGAGAGGCGGCGTGACAACTTCGTCCTCGTGGACCACAGCGCGAACGGGACCTACGTCGCGACGGCCGGCGAGACCGAGCGGTGCTTGCGCCGGGAGGAGCTGATGCTGCCGGCTCGCGGGCGCATCGCGCTGGGCCGCCCCACCACCGACCCGCAGGCGACGGTCATCGAGTTCCAGTGCCAGTAGTCACCGGCGCCCGCCGCCTACTCGACGATCACGAGCTCGGTGGTGATGCCGATGGCCGCGCGGAGGCTCCGGTAGAGCGGACAGGAGTCGGCGTAGAAGCCGTGCACCCGTTCGGCCGTCGCGTGGTGCTCCGGAGCCGCGCGCAGCTCGAGCCTGACGTGGATGCGCCTCAGCACGAGCACCTTCCCTTCGAGCTCGACCTCGCCCGTCGCGTGGCCGACCAGCTTCCCCTCGTCTGCCGGGATCTGGCGCGCCTCCAGCGCGCCTCCGAAGGTCCCGGCCAGTCAACCGCCGGTCGCCGCGACGACGTAGTCGATGGTCGTCGCGTGCGGGTCGAACGTACCGGGCGGCCGGCCGTAGTGCTCGGCCACCGCGCCGTGCACGCCGAACGTGACCGGTTCCGACTCCCCCGGGAGGAACGCCCGCCGCAACGGCCCTTTCACCCGCTCGACCTTCGCCTCGGACCGGTAGACGACGTTCCCCATGGCTGACCTCCGGCCCCGGATCTAATCCGTCGTCACCGCCGATGTCGGCCTCCCGAGCCTCGGGCGCAGATCGAGCATCGCGAAGATCGCCTTCAGCCGGGCGCCGCCGCCGCGAGCGACGAAGCGACGGGCGACGAAGCGGCGGGACTCCGCCACCGCCGCGAGCTCGTCCAGGCCTCGATCCGGTCCACGGCGTCATTCCTCCGGACGCAATGGAGAGCTGCGCGGAGGTCCATTGTTCCGGCGGCGCCTTCGCCGCAAGTCCTCCCGTGACAACCCGCCGCCCCACCGGGCGGCATCACCGAAGGAGGCCGTCATGTCTCGCATCCCCCCCGTCGAGCCGACCATCACGGAAGGCAAGGTCCGCGAGCTCCTCGCGGGCGTGCAGCAGAGCCTGGGCGCGACCCCGAACCTGTACCGCGTGATCGCGCGATCGCCCGCGGCGCTCGAGGGAGTGCTCGCCCTCACCGGCGCGCTGGCGCGCGGCCGGCTCCGCCCACGGCTGCGCGAGCAGGTCGCGCTCGCCGTCGCCGAGGCGGACGGCTGCGACTACTGCCTCTCCGCCCACACCGCGCTGGGGAGAGGGCTGAAGCTCTCCGACGCGGAGCTCGCCCTCGCCCGGCAGGCGGACGCCACGGACCCGCGCGACGCGGCGGCGCTGCGGTTCGTCGCGCGCGTCCTCGAGCGGCGTGGGCGCGTCGAGGACGCCGAGCTCGCCGAGGTGCGGCGCGCCGGCTTCGACGACGGGCAGATCGTCGAGCTCGTCGCGAACGCGGCGCTGAACGTGTTCACGAACTACCTGAACGAGGTCGCCCGGACCGACATCGACTTCCCCGTCGTGCGCGCGGGGGAGGCGAAGGCAGCGTGACCGCGCGCGGGATTGGAGCCGGCCGGCGCGACCCGGCCGGCCCCTTCGACGGCGGGAGCACCGAGATGCGCAGGCCATCGAGCGACGTCGCGTTCACGGCATCCGTGAAGGCGATCCAGGAGCGCAGGGGTTCCCGCGCCGGCTACGCGCGCGTGGAGGCGCGGGGGGGATTCGAGACGGAGATCACCGAGGAGCTCGCCCGGTTCATCGGCGAGCGCGACAGCGTGTACCTCGCCACCGCGAGCGCGACCGGTCGCCCCTACGTGCAGCACCGCGGAGGTCCGAAGGGCTTCATCCGGATCCTCGACGATCACACGCTCGGCTGGGCCGACTACCGGGGGAACCGGCAGTACATCACGACCGGAAACCTCGCGGAGAACGACCAGGCGTTCCTCTTCCTCATGGACTACGCGCGCCGCGCGAGGGTGAAGGTCTGGGGCCGCGCGCGGATCGTCGAGGACGATCCCGGGCTGGTCGAGCGCCTCATGCCTGACGGGTACCGCGCCACGGCCGAGCAGGCGGTGATCTTCACCGTCGAGGCGTGGGACGTGAACTGCCCGCAGCACATCCCGCGGAAGCTCGACGAGCCCGAGGTCGAGGAGGCGCTCGGGCGCCTGCGGGAGCGCGTCGCGGCGCTCGAGGAGGAGAACGCGCAGCTGCGGGGCCGCGTCACCGGGGCGCCGGACCGCGCGTAGCGACGCGCCGGCGGCCGTCGCGAGCTCACGCGCAGACGACCTCGAGGAAGGTGCTGGGAGAGCTGCTCAGCGCGGCGCGCAGGCAGCGGGCGTAGCAGCGGGGACCCCACAGCCGGATGATGAGCAGCGTGTGCTTCAGGACTTCCTTCCGGGTGATGACTCCGCGCATCGCGTCCTCCTGCCGGGAGGACGCCGGTCGCGTCCACGGCTGACACGGGACCGGGGGCGCGCGGTCGGGGGGCGGCGTGGGGACGGCGAGCGGTCGCCGGCACGCTCATCGTCGACTTCGCGGACAGCGAGCGCCTGACACGGATTTGCCTCGGAACGAAGGAGAATCGGCGCACGGCGCGAGTCGCCGACCCGAAATGTCGCAGACGGCTGTATCCCCGGCGGCGCGAGGAGCGTAAAAAGATAGATCCCACTGCTTCCGCTCGCGTCGCTGACGACCGGTCGCCTCACCGAAGGAAGGGCGGCCATGGCCGATCTCGAGAACGGAACGCTGGTGCAGCACACGACGCTGGGCGTGGGCAAGATCATCGCCCTCGAGGCGAACGCGGTCCACGTGTTCTTCCCCGACGCGGACAGGCGGTTCGCCGCCAAGCTGCGGCTCCCCGCGGCGCGGGCGCTCCTGCGCACCGAGGGCTTCGAGCCGAACAGCTGGCTGGAGGGGCTCTCCGCGTTCGCCCTCGATCCGAAGAGCGGCCGCTACACCCTCGCCGCGGGCTGGCTCACGCACGACGAGGCCCTCGAGCAGTTCCTCGCGGTCTACCCCGAAGGCTTCAACGACCCGGAGTACGCCGCCGAAGGGTCGGGCAAGCGCGCCTCGCGGTGGCGCGCCGCGCACGATCGGTGGGTGGAGCTGCTCGGCGAAGGGCAGGGCGCGCGGCTCGTCGACGAGGGCGAGCTCCGCCCGCTCGTCAAGCGCCTCCTGCAGGTCGAGACGACGATCGAGGCGCTCCACCCGGCCGCCGACGCGGACGCGGTGGAGGAGGCGCTCGCGGACGACGAGACCACCCGGCCCTTCTGCGGCGCGCTGTTCGAGCTGCTCTCCGTGCCGTCGCCGGGGCGCGCCCGCTTCGAGAAGCTGTTCGCCGCTGCGCGAGACCTGCCGGTCCAGCCCGCCCAGCAGTGGCTGGTGGCGACGCTCTTCCCCTTCGTGGCCTCGCCCGAGCGGCACGTCCTCCTCCGGCCCAAGATCACCTGCGATGCCGCCGACCGGCTCGGTTGCGACCTCGGCAACGACGCGGCGCCGAACTGGGGGACCTACGCCGCCCTCCGCGCGCTCTCGACGCAGCTGCTCGAGAAGCTGAAGGCGAACGGCGCGAAGGACTTCGTGGACGTCGAGTCGTTCCTGCACGTCACCGCGACGGCGAAGCGCCGCGCCAAGAAGGCCGCCGCACGCTGAGAGACGGACTCAGGCGCTGAAGGGCGCCGCGGCGAGCACCAGCGGCCGGGCCTTTCGCGACGGCAAGCCGTCGCGAGGGGCGCCCATCACCGGCGCAGCAGCTCGCCGATCGCTTCCGGCGACAGGACCTTGCCCGAGGATCTGACCACGCCGTCCACGGCCAGCGCCGGCGTGGTCATCACGCCGAGCTTCATGATCTCGCGGAGGTCCTCCACCTTCTCGACGCACGCCGCCAGCCCGAGCGCCGCCACGGCCTTCTCCGCGTTCGCGGTGAGCTGCTTGCACTTCGCGCAGCCAGTGCCGAGCACCTGGATCTTCATGTCCCGTCTCCTCACATCACGCCGTTGAACAGCCAGCCGACCAGCAGGATCCCGCTCGCGACGACGCCGACGAACGCGGCGATCAGGGGTGGCCGGAGCACCTTGCGGAGGATCACGATCTCGGGGAGCGAGAGCCCGATCACCGACATCATGAACGCGAGCACGGTGCCCAGCGCCGCTCCCTTCCCGAGGAGCGCCTGGACGACCGGGATGATGCCGGCCGCGTTCGAGTACATCGGAACGCCCACGAGCACCGCCGCCGGCACCGACCACCACGCCGACTTGCCCATGAACGTCGCCAGCAGGCCCTCCGGCACGTAGCCGTGGATCCCGGCGCCCACCGCGATCCCCGCGACGACCCACGGCCAGACCCTGCCCACGATCTCGCGCACGGCCTCGCGCCCCATCTCGACCCGTCCCTCGAACCCCAGGTGCTCGCCCTCGTACTGCGCGCTCACCTTCATCGAGTCGCGCACCCAGCTCTCGACGTGGCGCTCCAGCTTCATGCGGCCGAGCACGAACCCCGAGGCGATGGCGATGGCGAGCCCGGTGACGAGGTAGAGCGCGGCGACCTTCCAGCCGAAGAGGCCCAGGAGGAGCACGAGCGCGATCTCGTTCACCATCGGCGCGGAGACGAGGAAGGAGAACGTCACGCCCAGCGGGATGCCCGCCTCGACGAAGCCCAGGAACAGCGGCACCGCCGAGCAGGAGCAGAACGGGGTCACCACGCCCAGCAGCGCCGCCACCACGTTCCCCACCGATTCGCGCTTGCCCGCCAGGATCGCCCGGGTCCGCTCGACGGTGAAGAAGGAGCGGGCGATCCCGACCACGAAGACGATGAGGGCGAGCAGCAGCAGCACCTTGGGGGTGTCGTAGAGGAAGAAGGCGACGCTCTGCCCCAGGTGTGAGTCCGCGGCGAAGCCGAGGACCCGGAACGTGAGCCACTCCGAGAGAGGCTGGAGGGCCGCGTAGGCGGCGCTCCACGCCGCCAGCCCGGCGCCGAGCACGAGCACCGTGCGGCGCACCCGTCCCCTCGGCGTCACGGAGACGGCGTCGGCGCGAGCGGGTTCGGCGCAGCAACTCGTTGGTTTCGGCGGGACGGTCATCGAGGTCGGCTCCAGGGCGTCGGGTCGAGCACGCTCACGGTGCGGTGTAGAGGAAGTAGAGGCCGCCCAGGATCACGGCGGTCCCGGCGGCGCCGCGCAGCAGGCCCGTGGCGCGTGCGCCGGCCTTCCACGACAGCCATCTCTGGACGCGCTGGGCGGAGGCGCCGGCGAGCACGATCGCCGCGGCGTGGCCGAGCGCGTAGACCGTGACGAGCAGCGCGCCGTACCCCGCTCGCGCCCGGCCTGCCGCGAACGCGATCCCGAGGAGCGGGGCCATGAAGGCGAACGTGCAGGGCCCGAGCGCCGCTCCGAAGAGGAGCCCGAGGAGCAGCGCGCCGGTCACGCCCCGCTGCCGCGAGATCGACGGCATCGACCCGGAGGGCAGCGGCAACGCGCCCAGGAGGTGCAGCCCGAGCGCGAAGAAGACCGCGGCGAGCGCGAAGCTCCCCGCCCTCCCCACGTCGCCGGCCATCCGACCTGCTGCCACCGTCGCGGCGCCCAGGGCCGCGATGCTCCCCAGGGAACCCACCGCGAAGCTCGCGGACAGCTGGACGGCTCGACGGGTGTCCGGGAACGCGCCCGCGCCGTTCATGTACGCGACCACCAGCGGGACGCCGGACAGGTGGCAGGGGCTGAGAAAGACCGAGAGCATGCCCCACGCGAACGCGGCAGCGAGCGCCCACCCGGCGGAGGCGGTGAAGGCGGTTCCGAAGGACGCGAGGAGCTCCGGCACGTCCGCCGCCTAGAGGCTCACGCCGAGCGCCTTCCACTGCGCCAGGATCTCGGCTTTGGCCATGAACCCCTCGTGTCGAGCGAGCTCCCTGCCATCGGGGCCGAAGAAGATCTGCGTCGGGATCATGCGGATGGCGTAGGGAGCGGCGGCGCCGGGCGTCTGCCACACGTCGATGAACTGAACGTCCATTCGGCCGGCGTACTCGGCCTTCAGCTCTTCGAGGATGGGCGCCATCGCCTTGCAGGGGACACACCTCCCCGCGCCGAGATCGACCAGCCGCGGGAGGGCCGGTGTGGAGGACGGGGCGCTCGCCGCCTCGCTCGCAGGCGCGGTCCTCGCCGCGGTCCTGGCGACGAGCACGATCGCGACCGCCGCGGCCACGCCCGCGATGGAAACCGCCCTGGCGAATCTGGTCATGCGCGCCCTCCTCGAGCGACGCCACCTATCGCATGATGACGATGAGGCGGCAATCCGTCCCTGATGCGCCGAGTTGTCGCAGGCGCCGCGAACCGCGCGAATGGCGGGCGGAGGGCTTGCGGCGGTCGCGCGCTCATCGTAGAACCACGAACCGTGCCGACGGCCTTGAAGCGAGACCCCTGCGGCCCAGCGCCCGCTCCGCGCGACGCTCCCGACGTTCGCCCGGTCGAGGGCGCCGAGGCCGACGAGGAGCTCGCCCTCCTCGCGAAGGCGCTCGGCCATCCCGCGCGCGTCCAGATCGTGCGGCTCCTCGTGCGCCGGGAGGCGTGCGTCTGCGGCGACATCGTCGACGAGCTGCCGCTGGCGCAGTCCACGGTGTCCCAGCACCTGAAGGTGCTCAAGGACGCAGGACTCATCCGCGGGGAGATCGACGGCCCCCGCGTGTGCTACTGCGTCGAGCCTCGCGCGCTGCGGCGGCTGAAGGCGCTCGTCGGAAGCCTCTAGGAGCCCCGCATGTCCGAGCCCGCAGTCACCCTCGCTGCGCCCTCCGGCGTCGCCCGCCGGCTCTCGTTCCTCGACCGCTACCTGACCCTCTGGATCTTCCTCGCCATGGGCGCGGGCATCGCGCTCGGCTGGGCCGTGCCCGGGGTCGTCCCGGCGCTCGACCGGCTGAGCGTCGGCACGACCTCGATTCCCATCGCGATCGGCCTGATCCTCATGATGTACCCGCCGCTCGCCAAGGTCCGGTACGAGGAGCTGCCGCGGATCTTTCGCGACGGGAAGGTGCTCGGGCTGTCGCTCGTGCAGAACTGGGTGGTCGGGCCGCTGCTCATGTTCGCGCTGGCCGTGATCTTCCTGCGAGACAGGCCCGAGTACATGGTCGGGCTCATCCTGATCGGCCTCGCCCGCTGCATCGCGATGGTCATCGTCTGGAACGACCTCGCGAGGGGCGACACCGAGTACTGCGCCGGCCTCGTCGCCTTCAACTCCATCTTCCAGGTGCTCTTCTTCTCCGTCTACGCCTGGATCTTCATCACCGTGCTGCCTGGGTGGCTCGGCCTCCGGGGCGCCGAGGTCCACATCACCATCGGCGAGATCGCCCGGAGCGTCTTCGTCTATCTGGGCATCCCGTTCCTCGCCGGGATGGCGAGCCGCTTCGGGCTTCGGGCGTGGAAGGGCGAGGACTGGTACCGCAGGGTGTTCATCCCCCGGATCTCGCCCGTCACGCTCGTCGCCCTCCTCTTCACCATCGTCGTGATGTTCTCCCTGAAGGGCGAGACCATCGTGCAGGTGCCGCTCGACGTGGTGCGGATCGCGATCCCGCTCCTCGTCTACTTCCTGCTCATGTTCTTCGTCTCCTTCTGGATGAGCCGGAAGGTCGGCGCGACCTACGGGCAGACCGCCACGCTGTCCTTCACGGCCGCGTCGAACAACTTCGAGCTCGCCATCGCGGTGGCGGTCGCGACGTTCGGCATGTCCCACGGGGCGGCCTTCGCCGCCGTGATCGGTCCCCTGGTCGAGGTGCCGGTCCTCATCGGGCTCGTGAACGTGGCCCTGAAGCTGCGCGACCGCTGGTTCCCCGGCGAGACCGGCGAGCTCGGGAAGGTGGCGAGCTGCGCGGTCACCGTGGAGGGCCCTGCGGCCAGGGGGGCGCCGTGAGCGCCGGCTGGGAGCAGGACGTCGAGCGGATCCGGGCGGCCCGGCCCGGGCACGTGCTCTTCCTCTGCGTCGCGAACTCGGCGCGGAGCCAGATGGCCGAGGGGATCGCCCGGGCGCTCGCGCCGGCGGCGGTGCGGATCTCGTCGGCGGGCTCTCAGCCCTCGCGCCTCAACCCGCTCGCGGTGAAGGCGCTCGCCGAGATCGGCATCGACATCCGCGGCCACCTCTCCAAGAGCGTGAACGACCTCCCGGCCGGAGACGTGGACGTGGTGGTCACGCTGTGCGCCGAGGAGGTCTGCCCGGTGTTCCTGGGCAGTGCCCTGCGCGTCCACTGGGGGCTGCCCGATCCGGCCGGCGTCCCGGGCGACGAGAGCGCCAGGCTGGACGCGTTCCGGCGTGTGCGGGACGAGCTGCGGCGGCGTCTCGAGCGGGTGTTCGCCCCGTAGGCGGGGCAAGGCGACCCCGGTCCGGCCCCGTTCGAACCCGTCGAACGCGAAAGAGGAGGAGGGCCACGCGGCCCTCCTCCTCGTGCGTCAGGGGCGAGGGCCCGCTACGGAACGACCTTGGTGGTCGCGGTGGTGGCGTCGACGTCCGGGTTCTGATCGGTCACCGTGGCGGTCCAGGTGATGACCTCCGGCGCCGCCGGCGCGTATGCTGGGAAGGCCACCTTCGCGGTGGCGCCGGGCGCGAGCGGCACGTCCTGGCTCGCGGTGTAGACGATCGCCGTCACGCCCTGGCCGTCGGTGACGGACCCTTCCACCTGGACGGTGACGCTCCCGGCGACGCTCCCCGCGTTCACGACCGCCACCTTCGGCGCGGCCGTGCCTCCGCGCGAGACGTCGAGACGCTTCGCCACGGAGAGGCGGGCGATGTCCACGTCGACCAGCGGGCTCGGCTGGCTCTGACCCGAGCCGCTGACGGCGAGCTGGAACGACGCCGCCGTCGCGTCGTCATTCGCGATCTGGATGCAACCGAGGTCCGCCGTCGCGTCGGTCGGCGCGTACGTGACGGTGAGCGTCTGGGTGCCGCCGGGCGCGACCGTGAACGGGCCGGCGGGGGAGGCCGTGAACTCCGCGGAGGTCCCGTTGCAGCGCGACACCGCCGAGACCGCGAGATCGGCGTTCCCGGGGTTCGAGACGGTCGCCGTCTGCGACCCGGAGCTCCCGACGGTCACGGTGCCGAAGGCGAGCGACGCCGGGGCGACCGCGATCTTCGGCGCGGCCGCGACCGGGCGGCTCGACGCGTCGCCGGGTAGGGTGCGCGCCGTGATCTCGGCGAGGTTCGTGAACCCGTCGCCGTCCGAGTCCTTGGGCTCGGCGAGCGTGAGCGCGGTCGAGATCCCCGACCCGATGTTGGCGCGCAGCTCGGAGCCGTAGGGATTGAAGGTGCCCGTGCCGCCGCTGCCGTGACAGGCCGAGCAGCTGTCGAGGGCCGTGCCGCTGGTCCCGTACTTCGAGTTGAACGTCGAGAGGTACGAGGAGAACGCGCTCGCGGAGAGCGGAGCGGCCGCGAGGGTCGCGACCAGCGCGAGGTTCCTGATCCGGTACATCGTGTTCCCTTCTCCGGGGTCGACTGCCCCGGCGAGGACGGGCTCGGAAAGCCCGGTGCGGGTTCATCCCGCGTGCAGCGCGAGGGCGCTTGTGCACGCGGGACACCAGGCCTGCCGCGACCCGCTCCCGACGTCGACCTGACGGGACCACGACTCAGGCGGATCTAGGCGGACCCAGGGTTTAGCTGGACCCGTTGACCCGGAAGCGTCTGTATTGAAAGGCGCCGCTCGGTGAGCGGCGCCCCGCGGATGTGCGGCGGTTCCCCTGGTGACGCACCTCGGATTTTCGGGAGGCGCAGTCGAATTCCCTCGCGGGCGCCAGGCCTTCTCAGACGGGCGCCCCCGCGCCGGTCCGGGTCTTCAGCATCTCCAGGACGAGATCCCGGAACGCGGTCACCTTGCGCGGGACGTGCTTCGCGGAGGGCGTGACGATGTACATGCTCCCGGCCGACCGCTCGAAGCGGGGCACGATCCGCACGAGCGTGCCCGCCAGGACGTCGGGCTCTGCCACGAAGGTCGGGAGCAGCCCGATCCCGGCGCCCGACCGGACGGCGTCGCGGACGAAGAGGAGGTCGTCGCAGACGATGCGCGGCGGGTGCGCCGGGACGGGCCGGGGGCCGGTGATCCGCAGCTTCTGAGGCCCACCGCGGAACACGATCCAGTCGTGCGCGTCGAGCTCGTCCTCGGTGCGCGGCGTGCCACGGCGGGAGAGGTAGAGAGGCGAGGCGTAGAGCTGGAACACGACGGCGGCCGCCCGGCGCACGATGAGCGACGAGTCCTCGAGCTTCGAGGCGGCGCGGAGCGCGACGTCGAAGCCCTCGGCCACGAGGTCCACCACCCGGCCGGTGAGGTGCAGGTCCACGGACACCGCCGGATACCGCGCCGTGTAGCGCGTCAGCACCTCCGCCAGGAACAGGACGCCGAGGTCGACCGGCGCGGTGAGCTTGAGCGTCCCCGACGGCGCCTCCTCGCGCTCCGGCAGCTCGCCGAGGGCGGCCTTCACCGAGCGGAGCAGCGGCGTGACGCGGTCGTAGAGCGCCGTGCCCGTCGCCGTCAGGGAGACCTGGCGCGTGGTGCGGAAGAGGAGCTGGGCGCCGAGCTCGCCCTCCAGCCGCGCGACGCCGCGGCTCGCCGACGACTTCGGGATGCCGAGCTCCTTCGCGGCGGCGGAGAAGCTGGAGGTGCGCGCCACGGCCTCGAAGAGGGTGAGGAGGTTCAGGTCCATCGTTCCCTCCGTGGAACGGTGATGTGCAAGAGCGAGCATTGCTCTAACACGGGAACGGGGACAAGTTTGCTCCCGTCACGAGCGCGAAGCGCCCCACCACGAGGAGCACGAAGAAATGACGAACCCCTGGGACATCGACGTCAGCCACTCCGCCGTCCACTTCCACGTCCGGCACATGGTCATCTCCAAGGTGCACGGCCGGTTCGCGAGGTGGTCCGGCGCCCTCCAGCTCGACGAGCAGGACCTCACCCGCTCCTCCGTCGACGTCCGTATCGAGGCCGCGTCCATCGACACCCAGGTGGCGGATCGCGACGCCCACCTCAAGTCCGCCGACTTCCTCGACGTCGCGAGGTACCCGGAGCTGACCTTCCGCTCGAAGCGGATCGAGAAGGCGGGCGACCGGTACCGCGTCGTCGGCGACCTGGAGCTGCACGGCGTCACGCGGGAGGTGGTCCTCGACGCGGAGTTCGCCGGCACCGGCAAGGACCCGTGGGGCAACCAGCGCGCGGGCTTCGCGGCGAAGGCCTCCCTCGACCGGCGCGAGTTCGGACTCGTCTGGAACGCCGCGCTCGAGACCGGGGGCGTGCTCGTCGGCGAGAAGGTGGAGATCTCCATCGAGCTCGAGGCCGTGAAGCGGGCGGCCGCCGCTCCCGTCGCCGCGTGATCCCTCGGCCGTACCCCTCTACTCGGAAAGGAAGAAGCCCGATGAAGAAGCTCATGGTGTCTCTGCTGTCGCTCGTCCCCGCGCTCGCGCTCGCCGCTCCGTCCAGCTGGAGCGTGGACCCCACCCACTCGCAGGTCGGGTTCGCGGTGAAGCACCTCGTCATCTCCAACGTCCGCGGCGAGTTCACGAAGTACGAAGGCAAGCTCGTCCTCGACGAGGCGGACGTGACGAGGTCGCAGGTGGAGGCCACCGTCGACGTGAACAGCGTCGACACGAAGGTCGCCGACCGCGACGCCCACCTGAAGTCGGCCGACTTCTTCGACGCGGCGAAGTACCCCTCGATGACCTTCAAGTCCACCAAGGTCGCGAAGGCCGGCAAGGACAAGCTGAAGGTGACGGGCGACCTCACGCTGCGCGGCGTGACCAGGCCGGTGGTGCTCGACGTCGTCACGACGCCCGAGGTGAAGGGCATGAACGGCGAGACGCGCCGCGGCTTCTCGGCGACGACGCGGATCAGCCGAAAGGACTTCGGCCTCACCTGGAACAAGCTGGTCGAGGCCGGCCCCGCCGTCGGCGACGACGTCTCCATCGCGCTCGAGCTCGAGGTGGTGAAGGCTCAGCCGAAGACCGCATCGCGCTGACCCGCGCTCTCGAGCTCGAACGGCCGGCTCCCCGTAGGCGGGAGCCGGCCGTCCCTCTTTTCCATGAGGGCGAGGCTACGCGCTCCGCGGCGAGGCCGCTCCCGCTCGACCCTCGCGCGCGCCGAGCAACCGCAGCCACTCGCGCACCTGCCTGAACACCAGGAACTCCTCGTGGACCCGCCGCTGCCCGTTCTGGCCCCAGACGGACCGCTGCCTCGGGTCCGCGAGCATCTCGTCGAGCGCCTGGGCGAGCGCCCCGGGGTCCTCCGGATCGGCGACGAGCCGGCCGTCGAGGCCGTCGCGGATCTGCTGGCGCAGCCCCCACGCGTGCGTGCCGAGCACCGGGACGCCCTTCCACATCGCCTCGGTCGCGGTGAGCCCGAAGCCCTCGCGCAGGGAGCTCTGCACCACGATGGTGGAGCAGCGCTGGAGGGCGTTCACCATGAGCGCGTTCTCCTTGAGCGAGGACATGGGCAGCGTGAGGATGGCCACGTCCGCCTGCGCTCGCGGCTCGAGGCGGACGTACGCGGCGGTCAGCTCGGCGAGCACGTCGCGCGCCTCGGGGTCGTCCTGGATCCCGTAGGGATCCGGCCCGGCGAGCACGAGCCGGACGATCTCCAGCCGGCGCCGGTGTCTCGGCGGCTGGGCGCCGTCGTCGACGCGCCGCTTGAGGGCGAGGAACCCTTCGAGCAGCTGCCGGAAGCCCTTCAGCCGATCCCACCGCGAGACCTGGGTCACCACGGGACGGAACAGCAGGCCGACGTCCGCCGGCCGATCCGCCGGCGCGAACGTGCCGTCGGGCCGGAGCCGGAGCGCCGGGTCGGCGAACGGCGGGGTCAGCACCGGATGGCCGTGCGCGACCAGGCCGGAGTTGCACAGGATGCCCACCAGCTTGTGCGGGGTCAGCTCGCGGTTCTTGTGACCGAGCGGATCGATGGTGGGGCGCATCACGGACGCGCGCCCGGCGAGGAAGTCGCGGATGTACTCGGGCGCCGAGAAGCTCGCGTGGTCGTAGGCCTCCGCGTACGGCTGCAGGAACGACCAGCCGGCGCGGGTGACGGGCGAATCCACCTCGAGCCCGATGTGGCAGCGCCAGATCGCCTGCAGCCCCAGCGAGGCCTGCAGCCGGGCCCCCGCGCCGAGGGGCTGGGGATCGTGGACCACCAGGAGATCGCCGGGCGCGAGGAGCGGGTGCAGGGCGCTCGCGCACTCCTCGCTCACGCGCTCGTAGAGGGCCCGGTCCGACGGCCCGAGGCGCGGGTCCCCCTCGCCGTGGAGCAGGCCGTGAAGGCGCTTCGTCAGCGCGAAGAACTCCGGACGCTCCGGCCGCATCACCACCCACTCGGTGGCGACCCCCAGCTCTCTCAGGATCGAGACGAGGCGGGGCATCATCTCCGCGACGCCACCGCCCGAGCGCGTCGAGCTGAGCATCCAGACCGTCCGCCCGGCGAGCCTCGGGACGCACAGCGCCGCCTCCGAGCGCAGCTCGCGCACGGGCTCGGCGAGGTGGAGGAAGCGGGCGTAGTCGTCGAGCCGGACGTGCTCGCGGATGTCGACGCGTTCGATCATGTCGCCCCCAGTGAGGGCGCGCTCGCGGTGAGCGGCGCGCTCGATCTGGATTGTCGCGGCGGCGACGCCTTCGCGCACCACGAGTGGCGGGTCGAAACGCGAACCGGGGGGCCTGCCGGCGCTCGGCGGGCCCCCCGGGGTCGGTCCGATGGGTGCGGTCCTAGCTGGTCGGACCGACCTTCGCGGGCACCGTCACCGGCTCGAGCGCGTGGCCCGCGGTGCCGCCGCTGCCGGCGAACACGCCGCCGGAGCGCACCTGGAACTCGGGGTAGGCGGAGTTGCCGTGCTCGCCCGTGTCGAGCCCCTCGATCTCCTCGTCCGCCGTGACGCGGATTCCGCCGGAGACGAGCTTCGTCACGTACCAGAAGCCGAGCGAGAGCGCGAACACCGTGCCGCCCACGAGCGCGACGCCGATGAGCTGCGGGCCGAGCTGCGCCATCCCGCCGCCGAGCAGGAGGCCCGGCTTCGCCACCGCGGCCGACGGGGCCACGGTGGGATCCGCGAAGAGGCCCACGGCGATGGTGCCGAAGACGCCGTTCGCGAGGTGCACCGCGGTGGCGCCGACGGGATCGTCGATCCGGATCCTGTCGAAGAACACGACCGCGGCGACGACGATGACGCCGGAGACGAGGCCGATGATGACGGAGCTCGCCACGCTCACGAAGGCGCAGGGGGCGGTGATCGCGACCAGGCCGGCGAGGCAGCCGTTCAGCGTGAGGCCGAGGTCGGGCTTCTTGAACAGCATCCAGGCGGTGAGCATGGCCGAGAGGGTCCCGGCCGCCGCCGCCGTGTTGGTGGTGACCGCGATGTGGGCGATGGAGGCCGCGTCGGCCGCCATGGTCGAGCCGGGGTTGAACCCGAACCAGCCGAACCACAGGACGAAGACGCCGATGGCGGCGGACGTCATGTTGTGACCCGGGATGACGTTGACCTTGCCGCCCTTCCCGTACTTCCCGAGCCGCGGCCCGAGCACGATGATGCCGGCCAGCGCCGCCCAGCCGCCGACGGAGTGCACCACCGTCGAGCCGGCGAAGTCGAGGAAGCCCTGGGTGGCGAGCCAGCCGCCGCCCCAGATCAGGTGGCCGGCGATCGGGTAGACCACGCCGACCAGGAACACGGTGAAGAGCAGGAAGGACTTGAACTTGATCCGCTCGGCGACGGCGCCGGACACGATCGTCGCGGCCGTGCCGGCGAAGACGAGCTGGAAGAAGAACTTCGCCCACAGCGGCACGCCGGTCCAGCTCAGCGCGGAGTAGACGCCCTGGTAGGCGTCGCCCATGGCCGGGCTGTTGTCGACGCCCGAGGCGAAGAAGAGGCCGCTCGTCCCGAACAGCGGGTTGCCGTCGCCGAACTCCAGGCCGAAGCCGATGACGAGGAAGGCGATGGAGGAGACGGCGAACACCACGAAGTTCTTGAACAGGATGTTCACCGTGTTCTTCGCGCGGCAGAAGCCGGACTCCACGAGCGCGAAGCCGAGGTTCATGAAGAACACGAGGAACGCGGCGATCATCACCCACAGCGTGTCGATCGCGATCTTCTGGTTGGCGATGGCGTCCGCCAGCTCCTGCGTGAAGGCGGGCGCCGCCGCAGCGGCCTGAGGCTCGCTCGCGAGCACGGCGGGGGCGAGGAGGAGCGCTGCCGCCGTGGCGGCGAGCCCTCCGAGGACGGTCGATGCGCGACGTGTGTTCATCGTGGGGCGTCTCCGAGTGGCGGCACCGCGAGCTGCGGTCTCGCGAAAGGGTCGGAGGCGGGGATTGCAGCCAGCGTGCCGGCGCGACCGTGCGGGAAAAGCCGCGCAAAGCGCCCCTGATGCGGCCTCGTGACTCCAGGCGAGGCGCGCGCTGCCGATTCCCGAAGCAGTGGGCTGCCCGGATCGGCGGCGTCTCCGCGCTACGCGCGCGCTGCCGGTTCCCGGAGCAGTGGGCTGCCCGGATCGTCGGCGTCCCCGCGCGAGGGGAGCGCGGCCCCGTCGGAAGCCCGCCGCGAATCTCACGTGCGGTGCTTGCACGATCGGTGCATCGCACGTCGAGGCATCGCACCGACAGGATAGCGGGAGACCCATGAAGAGGATCGAGGCCATCATCCGGCCGTCGAAGCTGGAGGACGTGAGGCGGCTGCTGTCGCACCCCTGGATCTCGGCGATGACCGTCTCGGAGGTGAGGGGCGCCGGCCGTCAGAAGGGGCACGCCGAGCTCTACCGCGGCGCCGAGTACGTGATCGACCTCATCCCGAAGCTGAAGCTCGAGATCGTGCTGCCCGACCCGCTCGTCGACCGCGTGGTCGCGGACCTCGAGTCGTGGCTGCGCACCGGCAGGATCGGCGACGGGAAGATCTTCGTGGAGCCCCTGGACGACGCCGTGCGCGTGCGCACCGGCGAGCGGGGGGAGGACGCGCTGTGAGGGCCCGGTGAACCCGCTCGAGGCGCGCGAGTTCACCCGGCCGCGATGAAGCCGCCCCCGCCCCGTCACGAGCGCCTGATGAGGTGCCACGCGAGGAGGAGCGGTGGAACGAACCCTGGCGCACATCTCCGATCTGCACCTCGGCAGGGACCCGCACACCGACGCGAGCGTGGCGCGGATCGCGTGCGCCCTCGACGAGGCCGGCGTGGACGTGGTCCTCGTGACCGGCGACGTGACCCACCGCGGCCGGCGCCGCGAGCTCCAGAGCTTCGAGGCGATGTTCGCGACGCTTCGCGACCGCGTCGTGGTCGTCCCCGGGAAACACGATCGGCTGGGTGACGACGCCGGCAGGCACCTCATGCCGAGCGCGCGGGTCGCCGTCGAGACGCGGCCCGGGCTGCACGTGGTGCGGATCGACTCCACCGCGCCGCACAACCGATCGCTCCTCTCCGCTCATGGCGAGCTCTCGGTGGACGACCTCGCCGCGGTCGATTCCGCGGTGGAGGCCGCGCCGCCGGGGACGCTCGTCGCCCTCATGCTGCACCACCACTGTCGTACGAGGATGGCCGGATCGTCACGGAGCAACGCCTCGGGCTCGCGGGGCGCGCCGCGCCGGCCGTCCGCCCGCTCCCCGCCGCCGCCTGATCGTCGAGAGACCAAACCGTCACCGGCCCGACGCAGCGGAGCCACGGCGGCGCGCCAGGATGCCTCCGCGTCGCCGGTTGCGGCGCGCGACAAGGGAGACCTCTTTGCCGATCGATCCGAGCGTCGTGCTCTTCGCGGCCGCGGCGGTGGGACTCGTCTTTCTGACCGTGCAGTGCGCCGCGCTCCGGCGGCACGTGCGGGGGCCGGCCCCGACGCCGCGCCGCACCCCTCCGATGTCCATCCTGAAGCCGCTCTGCGGCCTCGACGACGGCCTCGCCGCGAACCTGGCCTCGTTCGCGGCGCTCGAGTACCCCGAGTACGAGGTGCTGCTCGGCCTGCGCTGCGCCGGCGATCGCGCCCTGCCCGTCGCGCGCGAGGCGGTGCGACGGTTCCCGGGGCGCTTCCGGATCGTGTTCCAGCGCGGCGAGCCCGGCATGAATCCGAAGGTGAACCAGCTCGTCACCCTGGCGGCCGCCGCGCGGCACGACGTGCTCGTGGTCTCCGACTCGAACGTCCGGGTCGACCGCGGGTATCTCGCCGGGATCGCGGCGCTGCTGGAGGACGACGCCGTCGGCCTCGTGACGCATCCCATCGCGGGCGTGGGAGAGGCGCGGGTCGGGTCCCTCCTCGACCACCTTCACCTCGCCGGCTCCGTGGCCCCAGGCGTCGTCGCCGCGAAGCGGCTCGTCGGGCGCGACATCGTGGTGGGCAAGTCGATGGCGCTCCGGAGGCGCGATCTGGAGGCGCTCGGCGGCTTCGAGGCGGTGAAGGACGTCCTCGCGGAGGACTACGTGATGGGGCTGCTCGTGCGCCGCGCGCTCGGCAAGCGCGTCGCGGTCGGCCCCCGGCCGATCCACAACGTGAGCGAGCGCCGCACCGTCCGCGAGTTCGCGGCGCGCTACGCCCGGTGGAGCGTGCTCCAGCGGCAGGCGGTCGGGCCGCTCGTGTATTCGGCGCAGGCGCTCCTCAACCCCGTCCTGCTCGCCTCGGCGGGCACGGTCGTCCAGCCGACGCTGTCGTCGCTCGGGCTCCTCGTCACGACCTGCGCCGCGAAGGCCGCGCTCGACGGGGCCTCGGCGCGGGCGCTCAGGCCGTGCGGCTTCGGCGTCCGCCAGCTGGCGCTGGTGCCGGCGAAGGACCTCGTCATCGGCGCCGCCTGGATCTGGGGACTCCTCCGCCGCGACGTGGCCTGGCGCGGGACGCGGCTGATCGTCCGGCGCGGCACGCGCATCGAGCCCCCGCAGGCCGGCGGGGTCGAGTGCGAGACGGTGGTGCGCGCGTGACCCTCTCCTCGTGCAATCCGCTGGACGGCCCGTTCGCGCGCCCGGTCCGTCCTCGCGAAGACGGAGACGGGGACGCGCCCCGGCGCGACGACGGTGAGCGTACGTCGACCCTGGGGCGCTTGCTCACGGGAGACGCCTGGGTCGCCCCGGATACATGCGTGGAGCTGGTCGCGCAGCGCTTCTTCGCCAGCCCGGAGCTCGAGGCCGTCGCCCTCGTCGACGAGGAGCGCCCCGTCGGGCTGCTCACCCGCGGGCGGCTCCTCGTGAAGCTTGCCCGCAACTTCGGCCGGGAGCTGTACGCGAAGAAGCCGGTGACCCGCATCGCCGACCTGGCGCCGCTGGTGCTGCTGCACGACGTCCCGCTCGCGACGGCGGTCGAGCGCGCGCTCGAGCGGGACGCGTCCGCGGTGTACGACGAGGTGATCGTCGTCGACGGGCAGGGCCGCTACCTCGGGTTCTCGTCCGTCCGGGAGCTCGTCCGGGAGCAGGGCGCCGCCCTCGAGCGCACCGCGCTGGAGCGCGAGGCGGCGCTGGCGCGCGCCAGCGATCTCGAGAAGGTCGACCGGCTCAGGGCGCAGTTCCTCGCGCACGCGACCCATGAGCTCCGCTCGCCCGTGAACGCCATCGTCGCGCTCGCCGAGCTGGTCCGGATGGCCTGCGAGCGGGGTGACCTCGAGCACGTCCGCGCGAGGCTTCCGATGCTGCTCCGCGCCGCGGCCACCCTCCGCGGCACCGTCAACAACATCCTCGATCTCTCGAAGGCGGAGGCGGGGCGGATGGACGTGACCGTCGGGCCGGTGAACCTCGCCGAGCTCGTCGCGGAGGTCGCGGCCACCGCGCGGCTGCTCGTGGGTGAGAAGCCCGTCGCGGTGGAGGTCGAGCTCCCGGGAGCGCCGAGCATCACCTCGGACGCCCAGAAGGTCCGCCAGATCCTGGTGAACCTCGTCTCGAACGCCGCGAAGTTCACCGCGCGAGGCGCGATCCGCGTGACGGCGGTGGCGGAGGGGGAGGGCGGCGCCGCCGTGTCGGTGCGCGACACCGGCTGCGGCATCGCCGAGGACGACCTCCCGCGGCTCTTCGTTCCGTTCGGGCAGCTGGAGGAGGCCGTCACGAAGTCGCACGAGGGCCCCGGGCTCGGGCTCGTCATCACCCGCTCGCTCACCGAGCTGCTCGGCGGGCGGGTCGAGGTGGCGAGCCGGCGCGGCGAGGGCAGCACCTTCACCGTCCATCTCCCCGCCGCACCCCCCGGGAGCGAGCCATGAAGCGTGCCAGGATCCTGGTCGTCGACGACGACCCGACGCACCTCGTCTGCACGAAGGAGCTGCTCGAGGCGGAGGGGTACGAGGTCTTCGTCCACACGGGCGCCTTCGGGGCCACCCAGCAGGTGATGGTGCGCGACCCGGACCTGGTGCTCGTGGACGTGAACATGCCGGGGCTGTCCGGCGAGGGGCTCGTCGCGGTGCTCCGCGGCCGCGACCCGACCCGCCGCGCGCGCATCCTCCTCCACTCGTCGAACGACGAGGAGGCGCTCCGGGCCGCGGCACGGCGCCTCTCGATCGACGGCTACGTCCCGAAGGGCGATCCGAGGGAGCTGCGCCGCAGGGTCGCGGCCGTGCTCGCCAGCCATGGACGAGCCGGGTGACGGCAGCGCGGCCTCGACCGCGGCCGAGGGAGTGGCGGGGCGGGGGGCCCCCCACGCGCCGCGACACCGGCCCGCCTCGGGTGGGCCCGGGCGCGGCGGGCGTCACGCTCGCGCGACGGCGGCCGTAACGGTGCGTGGCGCCTGCCACACCTCGGCGTGTCCCGGGCGCGGCGCCCGCGGTCACGAACCCCTCGGAGGAAGAGATGGAGAAGCGAAGCCCAGCGGACGTCGAGCGGCGCATCGCGAAGATCGAGACGGCGGGCACCGCCATCCTGCGCTACGGAGTCGTGTTCCTGCTCGTCGTCATCGGCGGCCTGAAGTTCGCGGAGTTCGAGGCGAAGGCCATCCAGCCGCTCGTCGCGAACAGCCCGTTCATGGGCTGGCTGTACGGCATCCTGAGCGTGCAGGGGGTCTCGAACCTCGTCGGCTGCACCGAGATCGCGACGGGAGCCCTCATGGCGTCGCGGCGCTTCTCGCCCCTGGCGTCGGCGATCGGCAGCGCCATCGCGATCGGCATCTTCACGACGACGCTCTCGTTCCTCTTCACCACGCCCGGCGGCCTCTCGCCGCAGGGGCCCGCGTTCGGCTTCCTCGTGAAGGACGTGGTCTTGCTCGGCGCCTCGGTCTACACGTGCGGTGAGGCCCTGCGCGCGGCCCGCGCCAGGTCGCCGAGCCGCTCGGGCCTCGTGAAGCCCGCGCCCCAGGCGGCGTCGTGAACGCGCTCCGCGACGCCGGCGATCGCCTGCTCGAGCGGCTGGGGCCAGCGCCGGCCGGGAGCTCCCCGCGTAACGCCTCCCCGCCTCGCGCGTACTGAGTCCGGAATGGCTCGTCCTGCACAGCCCTGGCTCATCCGGGCCACCCACTGGGTGAACCTCGTCCTCTTCACGGTCATGGCGGGGAGCGGGCTCCGGATCCTGGCCGCCTATCCCTCCCTGGGGCCGCGGGCCGGCGAGTACGGCTGGTATCCCTTGCAGGGCGCGGCGCCGCCCGAGGCCCTGACGATCGGCGGCTGGCTCGCCGGCGCACGCCACTGGCACTTCGCCTTCGCCTGGCTGTTCGTGGCGAACGCGCTCGCCTACGCGGCCTACCTGCTCGCGAGCGGCGAATGGCGGCGGAGGCTGTTCTTCCCGCGGAGGGACGCCCGCAACGCCTGGGGCACCCTCCTGCACGACCTCCGCCTCCGCAAGGAGGCTCCGCCGCCGGTCGGCCTCTACAACGGGATGCAGCGGCTCACGTACACGGGGGTCCTCGCGACGGCCCCGCTCCTCGTCCTGTCGGGGCTCGCCATGTACAAGCCGGTGCAGCTGCCGCGCCTCACCGCGCTCCTCGGCGGCTACGACGCCGCCCGCGCCATCCACCTGCTCGTGCTCGCGGCGCTCGCGCTCTTCACGGTCGTCCACGTCGTGCAGGTGCTGCTGCATCCGCGGACGCTCGCGGGCATGACCGTGGGCAGGGGCGCAGGTCCCGAGGAGCCCCGATGACCTCGTCCCGGCGCCGCTTCCTCGCGACCGGCTTGCGGGCCGCCGGAACGCTCGCGCTCGGCGGGCTGGCGTGCGATGGCGCCCGCCCCCACGCCGGGTTCCTCGGGCTGATGGAGCGGGCGAACGAGCGGCTCCAGCGCGCGCTGTTCGATCCCCGGCGGCTCGCCCCCGAGCTCCCCGAGGAGGACGAGAGCCCACCGGGCGCCTTCCCGGCGTACAAGATCTCCCGGCGGTTCCCCGTCGCGCCAGCCGGCTGGGCGCTCGCGGTGCGGGGCCTCGTCGCGCGGCCCCTGACGCTGACGCTCGCGGAGCTGCGGCGCCTCCCCGCGACGCGCACGCGCGTGCGCCACCACTGCGTCGAGGGGTGGTCCGCGGTCGCGTCATGGGACGGCGTGAGGCTCGCCGAGGTCGCGCGGCTCGCCGGCGTCGACCCGCGGGCGCGCTACGTCGAGTTCCGCTCGTTCGACTCCGGGTACTGGTCGTCCTGGGACCTCGAGAGCGCGCTCCACCCGCAGACGATCCTCGCCTACGGGATGAACGGCGCGCCCCTGCGCCTCGAGTACGGCGCCCCCTTGCGCCTCTACTCGGCCGTGAAGCTCGGCTACAAGATGGTGAAGTACCTCACGGAGGTGAGCTTCCTGCCGGTGAAGACCGGGGGCTACTGGGAGGACCAGGGGTACGAGTGGTTCGCGGGCGTGTGAGGACGCTCGCGCCGGGGCGCCGCCGACGCGCGACGCGCGGCGCGGCCTCCGGCGCGCGCTACTTCGCCCTCGCCCGGTGCGGCACGGGGCAGGAGAGGGCGCCGTGCTTCTCGTCCCACTGCTGGTGGTAGTCCTCCGCGATCCAGAACTGGCCCGCCGGAGCGATCTCCGTGGTGATCGGGTCGGCGAGGCGCCGCTGCTCCTCGGCGCGCGAGGCGAGGGCGGCGGCCTGCTGCTCCGGGCCGAAGGTGAAGATCGCGGAGCGGTACTGGCTGCCGCGATCCGGCCCCTGCCGGTCGCCGCTCGTCGGGTCGTGGGTCTTCCAGAAGAACGCCAGCAGCTCGCCGTAGCCGACCCGGCTCGGATCGAACTCGACGAGGACCGCCTCGGCGTGCCCGGTCCGGTGCGAGGACACGTCCTCGTAGGTGGGGTGCTGGGTCTTCCCGCCCGTGTAGCCGACCGCCGTCGCCACCACCCCCGGCACCTTGCGGAGGCGCTCCTCGACGCCCCAGAAGCAACCCTGAGCGAAGATGGCGAGCTGGTTCTTCCCGCTCGCCACGAGCGGCGTTCCGCGCCCCACGTTCCCCGGGCGCGTCCCCACGCTCGGGTTGCCGATCTGGCCGTCACCTGCGGCGCGTCCGGCGCGCGCGGGGGAGCTCACGAGCTGGGCCGCGGCGAACACCACGACGGCGATGCCGAGGAGCAGGAAGAGCTTCACGGGCTCGTCCCTCCGGCGCGTGAGGCCGACCGCTCCCCGCTCGCCTCGAACACCGGCAGGAACCTCCCGTAGCCCTCCTCGGCCAGCCGCTCGACCGGGACGAAGCGCAGCGCCGCCGAGTTGATGCAGTAGCGGAGCCCCGTGGGCGGAGGGCCGTCCTCGAAGACGTGGCCCAGGTGCGAGCCGGCGAGCCGGGAGCGGACCTCCGTCCGAGCGAAGACGAGGCTCCTGTCGGTGCGGGTGTCCACGCCGGCGGGCTCGATCGGCCGCGTGAAGCTCGGCCAGCCCGTGCCGGAGTCGAACTTGTCGAGCGAGCTGAAGAGCGGCTCGCCCGAGACGACGTCCACGTAGATCCCCGCCCGGTGCTCGTCCCAGTACGCGTTGCGGAACGGCGGCTCCGTGCCGTCGCGCTGTGTCACCCGGAACTGCTCCGGCGACAGCCGGTCCCGCAGCTCGTCGTCCGAGGGTCTCTTGAACGTCCCCATCTTCGGTGCCTCCTGGTCCTGCGCCTGCGAGGTTCGCGAGGGCTGCTGCTGCGGCTCGGCGCCCGCGGGGCGCACCCCGCAGCCGAGGCCGGACAGAAAGACCCCGGTGGCGATCCCGAACGCCGTCGCTCCCCGGATCACGTGCGACATGTGCTCGCTCCGATCGTTCCCTCCAGGACGAGCATCCCCGGAGTGCTTCGAGTACGCGCGATGCGGGGCGCTGGTTACGCGCGAGGTTCCGTAACCGCGCCCCTCGCGCGTGCGTATGCGGTCGGAGACGAACGAGGAGGCCCTGATGGAGGCCTATGTCGCGGGTGACGCGGGAGCGTTCGAGCGGCTGTTCCGCTCGCTCGCTCCGTCGGTCCACGGCTTCTTCGTGCGCTCGGTGGGGAACGGCGCGGTGGCGGAGGACCTCCTGCAGACCACCTTCCTGAAGCTCCACGGGGCCCGGGGGAGCTGGCGGCGGGGAGAGCCGCTCCGCCCGTGGGTCTTCACCATCGCGGGACGGGTTCGCATCGACTGGCTGAGACAGCAGGGGCGCGAGGACCACGGGAGCGACGCGGAGGAGCTCGCCGACCCCGCCGCGAGCCCGGAGGGCGCGGAGGACGCCGTCCTGGCGGGCGAGCGTGCCGGCCGCGTGAAGGCGGCCCTCGACCGCCTCCCCGAGGTCCAGCGCGTGGTCGTGTACCTGCACCGCTACGAGGACCTGAGCTTCGCGGAGATCGGCGAGGTGCTCGGCATCAGCGAGGGGGCTGCCAAGCTCCGGGCCTTCCGGGCGTACGGGCAGCTCCGCGTCGCCCTCGCCGACCTCGTCCGGGAGGACTCCCCGTGACCGGACTCCGTCACGTGCGAGCGGACGCGCCGGGCCTCGCCGCGCTCCGCCCCGACGATCCGGCGCGCGTCGCTGCGTGGGAGCACGCGAGCGGCTGCGCCGACTGCGCCCGCGCCCTGCATGAGGCGGAGCGGCTCCAGGCCCTCCTGGAACGCTGGGAGCCCGCGCCGCTGCCGGCAGCGGCGCTGGAGCGCGCGTCCCGCTCCATCGCCGCGGAGCTGCGGCGCGAGGCCCTTCGCCGCGCGCTCGGCGCGATCGCGGCGGTCTGCGCGTCGGTGCTGGTGTTCGCCGGGCTCGCGCGGAGCCGCTCCGGCGCGACGGGAGATTGGGTCAGGGTCGGGCTCCTCGGAGGCCTGGCGATCGCGCTCGCCGCGGCGGCGGTGCGCCGGCCGCTCCTCGTCGCCGGCGTGGCCGTGCTCGCCACGCTCGCCGCGGGCCTCGCCGCCGGGGGGACCCCGCTCGCGGGCGCTCCCGGCCTGCACTGCCTCGGCACCGAGCTCGCATCGGCGGCGATGGTGCTCGGCGCCGGGTGGCTGGCCATCCGCGGAGGAGGCACGAGGCCCGCGCGCTCGGCGCTCGCCGCGGCCGGGGCGGCCGGGGCGCTGGCCGGCGACGCGGCGCTCCAGGCCACCTGCGGCGCGCAGGCGGAGCTCCCGCACCTGCTCGCGTTCCACGTGGGCGGCGTGCTCCTCGCGGCGGTGGCCGCGAGCGTGCTGCTTCGACCGCGCCAGCCCGCCGCCGCATGACCCGGCGCCTTCGGCGCGGCGCGGCAGTGAGAGACGGCGGGCCCGGCGTCACGCCGCGCCCGGGGGCCCGCGTCTCCCATCGCGGAAGGCGCGCAGCAGGCGCTCGCGGGCGTCGCCGGCGAGCGCCTCCTCGGAGAGCCGCCCCGCGGCGCGCAGCGTGGCGCGGAGGTGGCGGAGGTGCTCCGTGCACCCGGGGCAGACGGCGAGGTGCAGCTCGAACCGGGTGCGCTCGCTGGGCGCGAGCGCGCCCTCGAGGTATTCGGTCACGAGCTCGACGAGCTCGCGGCAGGCCAGCTCGCCGGGGAGCTCGCCGGGCTCGCCGGCCGCGGGCGGCGGGGCTCGGCTCACGACAGGGCGTACCGCGGGAGCGCCATGACCACGGACTGGAGCCCCTCGGCGAGCGAGGGGTGGACGGCCTCCATGTCCACCACCGCGCGGGCCGTCGCGCCGGCCTGCATGAGCGCCGCGAAGACGTGGATGAGCTCGCCTGCCTCGGCCCCGACGATCGACGCCCCCAGGATCCGCTCGGTGGCCGGATCGACGAGGATCTTGAGGAGGCCGGCCTTCTCGTCGGTCTCGATCGCGCGCGCGATGTTCTCGAACGGCAGCGTGGCGACCTCGTACTCGACGCCCTGGTCCCTGGCGGCGCGCTCCGTGAGCCCCACCCCCGCGACCTGCGGATCCGTGTACGCGGTGTACGGGACCAGTCGGTCCTTCCGGCCGCGCCCGGGCTTGCCCATGAGCACGTCGAACAGCAGCCGGTGATCGTCCCACGCCGCGTGCGTGAACTGCGGACCGCCCGCGCAGTCGCCCACGGCGTAGATCCCCGGCGCGCTCGACCGATAGTGATCGTCCACCTCGACGAAGCCGCGGCCGTCGAGCTTCACCCCGGCCGCCTCGGCGCCGAGGTCGTCGGTGTTGGGCCGCCGGCCGGTGGCGACGAGCAGGTGCGAGCCCGTCACCGTGCGCCCGGTGGAGAGCCGGACCGTGAGGCGCCCCCCGTCCCGCGAGACCGCCTCGGCGCGCGCGTCGAGCAGGAGCGCGACGCCCTCGTCCCGGAAGACGCCCTCGATCGCCTCGGAGACCTCGGGATCCCCGTTGCCGAGCAGGTGCTTGCCGGGCTCGATGACGGTGACGTCCGCGCCGAAGCGGCGGTACGCCTGGGCGAGCTCGCAGCCGATGTAGCCTCCTCCCACGACGACGAGGTGCGAGGGCAGCTCCGGCAGCTCCATCACGCGCCGGTTGTCGAGCCAGGGCACGCCGCCGAGGCCGGGGATGGGGGGCTCGATCGGCCGTCCGCCGACGTTCAGGATCACGGTCGCGGCGCGGTGCCGCTCGCCCGCGATCTCCACCGTTCGCTCGCCGACGAGGCGCGCCTCGCCACGGACGAGCCGGAGGTTCTCGCCGGCGTCGGCGAGGCGCCGCGCGATGCCCTCCTGCCACCGGCGGACGATGGCGTCCTTCCGCGCGATGACGGCGGGGAAGTCGACCGCGACCGAGTCGACGCGGACTCCGAGGCGCCGCGCGCTGCGCGCGACGTGCGCGGCGCGAGCGCTCGCGACGAGCGTCTTCGTGGGGGTGCAGCCCGTGTTGATGCACGTGCCGCCGAGGTCCGCGCGCTCGGCGAGGAGCACCTTCCGGCCGTGCTTCGCGAGGCGCGTGGCGAGCGGCACCCCCGCCTGCCCGCTCCCGATGACGATCGCGTCGAGGTCCATGGCTCGCTCTCCCGGGGCGCACGCTCGCCGGAGCCGCGCGATGGCGTGTGTAGGAAAAGCTGGCAACCGTTACGGTCCCGGGCAGGGGGGCCTGCCGCGCCCGGGCGTCGCAGCGTTGTTCAGAATGCCGGGGACCGAGCCGCGGCGACGGGAACCGGCGTTATGGACAGCCCTCTCAGGCCGCGCGGAGCGCGCGCCAGCTCTCCTCGTGCCCTGCCTCCAGCGTCGGGTGCTCCTCGCCGGCGAAGTAGGCGCAGGCCTCGAGCCGGCCGGGGTGCCCGAGCGCCTCGGCCGCCTCTGCCCGGTCCAGGAACCGTCCGGCGCCGTCGAGGAAGCCCGCCTGCCACTCGTCCAGATCCGCGGCCAGGCCGCCGGGGAGCAGGGTCACGTCGTGGCACGGCCCGGTGGCGATCACCGCGCCCGTCGCGCAGCTCCTGAACGCCGCCTGCCTGAAGCCCCTGGTGTCGCTCGCGTCCTCCATGACGTCCTCGCGCTCCTCTCGTCTCCGTCTCGAGATGAGTGGCGGGGGCCGGCGCTTCCGTTACAGCGCCCGCGGCGGCTCGGCCGGTGCGCGCGTGCGTGGCCGGTCGCCCCCTCGGCGGCGGGGAGGAGGCGCCGACTCCGAACGGCGGTCCCCGTCTGGCCCCAGTGCGCGCGCGCGGCGGGGGCTACATCGGGCGCGATCTCGGCGGAGGGAGGGGTGGCGCGGATGGAGCCACCGAGGGCGGCCGGAGCGGTCGGGCTCGCGGGCGAGGCGGAGGAGCTCGCCGCGCTCCGCGCCGGCGACGAACGGGCGTTCCTCGCGCTGGTGAACCGCCATCACGCCGCGATGGTGCGCGTCGCGGCGAGCTACGTGCGCAGCCGGGCGGTCGCGGAGGAGGTCGTCCAGGAGACGTGGGTCGGCGTGCTGGGCGGCCTCCACCTCTTCGAGGGCCGCTCGTCGCTCAAGTCCTGGATCTTCAGCATCCTCGTGAACCGCGCGAAGGCGCGGGGCCTGAAGGAGGCGCGCTCCGTCCCGCTCTCGTCGCTCGCCTCGGACGAGGAGGACGCGCCGGCGGTCTCGCCCGATCGCTTCCGGGGTGAGGAGGACCGCTGGGCCGGACACTGGGCGGAGCCGCCCGAGCCCTGGCCCGACGCGCGCGTCGAGTCGAGCGAGCTCGTCGCGCTCGTGGCGGAGGCGCTCGAGACGCTGCCGCCCTCTCAGCGCACGGTGATGTCGCTGCGCGACGTGGACGGCTGGGAGGCCTCCGAGGTGTGCGAGCTGATGGGCATCTCGGAGGTGAACCAGCGGGTGCTGCTCCACCGCGCGCGCTCGAAGGTGCGCGCCTACGTCGAGGAGCGGCTCGGCCGGGAGGGCGCCCCATGACGACCGCCCCGGTCCCGGACCTGTCCTGCCGTGAGCTCGTCGAGCTCGTGACGGACTACCTCGAGGGGAGCCTGCCCGCCGACGAGCGGACCCGCTTCGAGCTGCACCTCACCTACTGCGCCTGGTGCCGCACCTACCTCGCGCAGATGCGGCAGATCCTAGAGCGCGCCGGCGAGCTCACCGAGGCGTCGCTCGCGCCCGAGGCGCGCGACGCGCTGCTCGCGACGTTCCGTGACTGGAAGAAGGATCCGGGAGAGAGCGCGTGATCGCCTTCAAGTTCCTCGCCGCAGGCGCGCGCGCCCCCTTCACCGGATACCGATGGCCGGCGCCCGGCGCGTGGGTGAGCGCACCGGCCGGCTCGCCCGAGCGCTGGATCCACGCCTGCCGCGCTGGCGATCTGCCGTACTGGCTCGACGCGGAGCTCTGGCGGATCGAGCTCGACGCTCCCGTGCGGGAGAGCCGTTACCAGATCGCCTCCCCGCGTGGACGGCTGGTGGAGCGCGTCCTCGCCTGGGACGGGGCGCTCGGGCGCGACTACGCGCGGGCGTGCGCGCTGCGTGCCCGCGATCTGGCGCTGCCGCACGTCCCCGCCCCGGCCCGCGAGGCGCTCGCGGCCGCGACGGAGCTCGACGCGCTCGCCGCGGCCGCCGAGCTCGCCGCGCCGGTGTCCCGGCCGGCCGCGCTGGTCGGCGACGCCGCCCAGAACGCGCGGCACGTGGGCCCCGCCACGACGTCGTACATCGCCGCGGTGCTCGCCTCCACGCTGGGCGGCGGGCTGGCCGCGTTCGAGGCGGAGCGCGCGTGGCAGGCGCGGTGGCTCGCGGAGCGGCTCGGGCCGGCGGGGCTCCAGGCGCGCTCGTGACGCGACGCGCCCCGGAGCTCGAACGGGCGAGGTCGTCTCTCCGGGGCGCGCGGCGTCACCGCTCCTGGGGCACCATGCGCGTGTCGTCGTAGTGGACGCCGGCCTCGACGCCGCTCGTCCTCTCGGTGCCCGGCGCGGGAGTGGGGGGCTGCATCCTCGAGTCGTCCTGGATCCTGGCCTGAACGGTCGCGCCCCAGGCGGCCGCGGCGGGCGCGGCTCCGTAGTCGACGTCGTCGTGCCCGGACAGCGAGCCCCGGTCGCCGTGCCAGGACGGCGAGCCCTGATCGTCGGAGAGGGCGGGGGTGGCGGCGAGCGCGAGCGCGGCCGCGAGGGTGAGGCGGAGCTTCGAGCGCATCTCTTCTTCTCCTTGGAGCGCCGAGGGTGTGGCGCACGGGGAGGAGTACGCGCCGCACGCGATCTCGTTACGCGGCGGGCTCTCGCGCCGGCCGCCGGCCGCTCCAGCGACGCCGGCGGAGACTGGGTGGCCTCACGGAGGCGGCCCCGCTACACGAGCGACGGCGAGGGCGATGTCATGAGGGTCCATCTGCAGTACGGGCGCGAGGGCCTCGACGTGGAGATCCCGTCGCACCGCGTCCGGGTCGTCGAGCCGACGTTCGTTCCCGGCCTCCCGGACGAGGCGGCGTCGTTCACGGAGGCGGTGCGCAGGCCGATCGGCGGCAAGCCGCTGCGGGAGTGCGTCGCCGCGCGCGAGCGCCTGGCGGTCGTCATCCCGGACATCACCCGGCCGCTGCCCACCGATCGTCTGCTGCGCTGGCTCTTCGCCGAGCTCGAGCACGTCCCGCCGGAGCACGTCGTCATCGTGAACGGGACCGGCTCGCACCGCGCCAACACGCCCGACGAGCTGCGCGCGATGGCCGGCGCCGACGTGCTGGCGCGTCATCGCGTGGTGAACCACGACGCGCACGATCCCCGCACGCTCGCGCCCGTGGGGACGACCCGGGACGGCTTGCCCGTGTCGATGGCGCGCGCGTACGTGGAGGCCGACCGCCGCATCGTGCTGGGCTTCATCGAGCCGCACTTCATGGCGGGGTTCTCCGGCGGCTACAAGGGGGTGTTCCCCGCCGTGGCGGACATCGCCGCGGTCATGCACTACCACCGGGCCGAGGTCATCGGGCATCCGAGGAGCACGTGGGGCGTGCTCGAGGGGAACCCGACGCAGGAGCAGATCCGCTGGAACGGCGCGCTGCTCCCGGTGGACTTCCTCGTGAACGTGACCCTGAACCGGAGGCGGCAGGTGACGCGCTTCTTCTGCGGCGAGGTCGCGGCGGCGCACTCGGCCGGCTGCGCGTTCGCGAAGGAGACCGCCATGGTGCGCTGCGACCGGCCCTTCCCGATCGTCGTCACCACGAACGCGGGGTACCCCCTCGACCAGAACCTCTATCAGGCCGTGAAGGGCATGCACGCGGCGATGCAGATCGTCGAGCAGGACGGCCTCATCGTCGCGGCCTCGCGGTGCAACGACGGGTTCCCGGCGCACGGAAACTTCAAGCGGCTGCTCTTCGAGCATCCCACGCCGCGGGCGCTGCTCGACACCATCGCCGCGCCGGGCTTCTCCATGTACGACCAGTGGGAGGCGCAGCTCCTGGCGATCGTCGCGCTGAGGGCGCGCGTCGGCCTGAAGAGCGAGCTCGCGCCCGACGACGTCCGGCGCGCCTATCTCGAGCCGGTCGAGGAGGTCGGGGCACGGATGGCCGCCGAGCTCCGGGTCCGCGGCGACGTGCCGATCGCGGTCCTGCCCGAGGGCCCCCTGACGATCCCGTACCTCGGGTGAGCAGCTCCGGCGCCGGGCGCGAGGCTGCGCTTCCGCCGTTGCGCTCGACGCCCCGTCCCGGCCATGCTGGCCGGCCATGACGCCCAACTCCGAATGCCAGCGCCGGCTCGACGCCTTCCGCGAGACGCTCGGCACGCAGGGGCTCGACGGCGCGGTGCTCGTCCACGCGACGGACGTGTTCTACCTCTCCGGCACCCGCCAGAACGCCGCGCTGTGGGTGCCGGCGGCCGGAGACGCCGTCCTCCTCGTGCGCAAGAGCCTCGAGCGCGCGCGCCTGGAGAGCCCGCTCGCCGACGTCCGCCCGTTCTCCTCGTCGAAGGAGCTCGCGGCGGCCCTCGGCCGGCCCCGCCGCGTCGGCTTCACGTTCGACGTCGCGCCCGGCGCGGTGGAGCGCTTCTGGGCCCGCGCGCTCGGGGCCGAGCTCGCCGACGTGTCGGCGCCGCTCCGCGTGCAGCGCAGCGTGAAGTCGGCCTGGGAGCTCGACCGCATGCGGGAGACGGCCCAGCTGCTCTGCGGCGTGTTCGGGGAGCTCCCGGCGTTCCTGCACGCCGGCATGCGCGAGCTCGATCTCGCCGCCGAGATCGAGTGCCGGATGCGCAAGGCCGGGAACGAGGGGAGCCCGCGGCTGCGCGGGTTCAACCAGGAGTTCTTCATGGGCCTCGCCCTCGCGGCCGGCTCCGCCACCGCCCCGAGCTACTTCGACGGGCCGGTCACCGGGCGCGGTCTCTCGCCCTCCTCCCCGCTCGGCGCGTCGGTCGAGCCGATCCCGCGGGACGTCCCCATCCTGCTCGACTACACGGCCATGAAGTCGGGCTACGTCACCGACATGACCCGCATCGCGGTGTGCGGGCGGCTCGCCCCGGAGCTGGCCCGCGCGTTCGAGGTGGCGCTCGCGATCCAGGAGGAGGTGGCGCGCTCCCTCCGGCCGGGCGCGATCCCGTCGGAGCTATGGGGGCGGGCGAAGGCGCTCGCCGAGGCGGAGGGGCTGAGCGATTGCTTCATGGGACCGCCCGGCGCGCAGGCGCGGTTCGTGGGGCACGGGGTCGGGCTCGAGCTCGACGAGCTCCCGGTGCTCGCCCCGGGGTTCGACGTGCCGCTCCAGCTCGGGCAGGTGCTCGCCGTCGAGCCCAAGTTCGTGCTGCCCGGCCTGGGCGCGATCGGCATCGAGAACACCTGGGCGGTGGCCGACGCCGGCGGCGCTCGCCTGACGGAGCTGCCCGACACCGTCGTCGCGCTCTGACCTGGTCGGGCGGCGCCCGAGCCCGGGTCGCTCACCTCCTGGAGGGCGAGGGGGGCGCCGCCGTACCGGGACAGGCGGCGCAGCGCGCCTCGAGCTGCCACGCCACGAGGGCCGCGTCCGCGAGCGAGCGCAGCGCGTCCTGCACGGGCGCCAGCTGGAGCTCGAGCGGCGTGCGGGGCGCGACCTCGCGCACCGCGCTCGTCGCGGCCGCCGCCCACTCGGCGAGCCAGGGGTCGTGGCGGCTCGCGGCGATGCGCTCCACCGCCGCGGCGGCCTGGTCGAGCGCCGCCTTCAGCCGCGCCGCGCGATCGAGATCGATGGCGCCGAGGCCGGAGAGCACCGCCGCCTCGCTGCGCAGGCGGCGGATCTCGTCCCCGGCCACGCCCGCGCGATCGCCGCGATCGAGCCCGCTCGCGAGGAGCTGGAGGGCCCGCGCGGCGCGCTGCGCGGGTCCCCCGGCTCCTCGCGCGAACGCCGCCACGCCCGCCCGGAGCTCGCCGGGATCTTTCAGCGGGGTGGGCGCCGGCACGTGCTCGGGCGTGGAGCCCGGCGCCTCGGTCGTCGTCTCCGGGCTCGGAGGCGACGGCACGGGGATCGGCTGCGGGGGCGCCGGCGGTGCGGGCGCGGCGGGGGCGCCGCCCTCGGCGCCCGCCGGCGTCGGGGCCGTGGGAGCGCGCTTCGGCGCGCACGCGGCGCACAGGAGCAGGACGAGCCCGAGCGAGGTGAGCGCGGTCCGCGTCCGTCCTCGTCCGGCCAGGCGCGGCTTGCCGGACTCCGCTCCCGGCGCTACGAACCCGTCGTGCCAGGGGACGACCGCGAGCGCTGGAACGCCCGACACCGCGACGAGGACGTCCCTACCCCCTCGCCGTTCGTGCTCGGGCTCGACGCGCTCCTGCCCCGCCGTGGCCGGGCCCTCGACGTGGCAGGGGGAGCGGGCCGGCACGCGCGCTGGCTCGCGCGCCGCGGGCTGCACGTCACGCTCGCGGACGTCTCGGACGTCGCCCTCGCGCGGGCCACGCGCGACGCGCGTGCCGAGGGGCTCGCCGTCGAGACCGTCCAGCTCGATCTCGAGGTGGAGCCCCTGCCGCGCGGACCGTGGGACGTGATCCTCTGCACGTACTTCCTGCATCGGCCCCTGTTCCCCGCGTTCGCCGCGGAGCTCGCGCCCGGCGGCTGGCTGGTGGTCGCGCACGCCACGCGCTCGAACCTCGAGCGCCACCCGCGCCCGGGCCCGGCCCACGTCCTCGAGGACGGCGAGCTCCCCACCCTCGTCCCAGCGCTCGAGCTGGTGCGCCACGAGGAGGGATGGCTCGAGTCCGGCCGGCACGAGGCGCGGCTCGTCGCCCGAAGGCCCGCGAGGCCGTGAGGGCGCGCGCCCGCCGCCGACGCTCACGGGACCATCCAGCCCCACCTCCGGAAGATCGCCGCGCCTTCTGCCGACTGGAGGAACTCGAGGAACCGCCTCGCCTCCGGGCGCGCGGCGCCCTTCTTCGTGAGGGCGGCACCGCAGCTCCGGTAGATGACGTGCTCCTTGCCGACGGGCACGAGGTCCGCGAGGGCCGGGTTCGCCACCTGCCAGATGTTGTAGACGATCCAGGCGTCGATCTCCGGGCGCTCCGTCCACGTCTGCTTCGCGGCGCCCGTGTTCGGCGCGTGGTGCACGATGTTCCGCCGGAGCGCGCGAACGAGCCCGAGGTCGCCTTGCTTGCCGGCCATGTCCTCCCAGAGCCCGGTCTGCCCGGCGCCCTGCACGACGAGCACCTTCAGCCCGGGCTTCGCGAGATCGGGCAGGCCCTGGATGCGCTTCGGGTTGCCCGGGCGGACCAGGATGGCGGAGGGACGCAGGTAGAGCGACACGATGGTCGCCTCGTCCACGCGTCCCTCCAGCGCGTTCACGAAATCCGTCATCATGTACTCGGCGCCGCTGAAGATGAGATCCGCGTCCTGGCGTGCCTTCGCGAGCCAGGTATCGGTGGGGCCGGCGGTCACCTCGACCTTCACCCTGCGCGCCCGCGAGAACGCCTCGGCGGCCTCCTTCATCGCGGGCGCCGGTCCGCCGGGGCCGTAGGCGCGGAGCGCTTCCTGCGCGAGCGCGCCGCCGGAGTGGAGGGCCAGCGAGACGATCGTGACGAGACGGAGCGAGGTGGGCATCGGGACCTCCGCGTGGGGTGGGGCCGCCGCCGGGCCAGGTCTCGACGATGCGCGCACGGGAAGAGGTGCGCAGCCGACCGGACGGGTACGCTCCGTGAACGGACGCCGGCGGCAGCGCGGCTAAGGGTACCGCGCGACCGAAGCCTCCTCCGGGAGCGGGATCCGCTCCGTCTCGCCCGGGACCGCAGCGAACCGCCCGGCCGTCCCGGCCTGCTCGATGCGCTCTCGCGAGCTCGACACGAAGTTCCAGTGGACGTGGCGCGGCCCGTCCAGCGGCTCGCCGCCGCGCTCCCCCTCGATGAACGGCTCCTCGGGTAGCTGCCAGCTCACGAGGCCTCCGGGCCGAGGAGGATCACCGCGGATGCGGCGGCGCACGGACGCCCGCCCACCGTCCGGGAGGGCGGGCGTCCGGGACGTCCCCGCTCGCGGCACGTCCCCGCGCCGCTCAGTGGGTGAAGAAGAACACGTGCACCAGCCCAGCGCACGCGGCGGCGAGCGCGAGCGCCAGGGCGAGTCTCCGGGGATCGAAGCGGCTGGGCATGGAAAGACCTCGGCGGCATTCCGCCTCGCGTGCGCGAGCCCACGCGGGCTCGGGGTCGCCGGCCCAGTTAACCCAGCCGCGCGCGGGGTTCAAGCGCGCCCGCACGAGCCGCGCGCGGGCCTCCGGCGCCCGGGCCCTGCCCGAGATCGCGAGCGGCTCCTCCGCGCTCCGACCTCGTGCTACTCGTAGCCGCTCGGAGGTCAGCGCGTGAACGACAGGCTGCGTCGCCTCGCTCGGGACTGGTTCCTCGTCGGCATGGTCGGGGCGGTGGTGCTCGCCACGCTCTTCCCGGAGCCGGGCAGGAGCGGCGGCCCCCTGCACCTCGACGTCGCCGGCGACGTGGGGATCTTCGGGATCTTCTTCTTCCACGGCCTCGCGCTCTCTCGCGACCGGATGCGCGCCGGCATGATGCGCTGGAAGCTGCACGTGGTGGTGCAGGCCATGACCTACGTGGCCTTCCCGCTGCTGGGGATCGCGCTGGCGGCCGCCTTCGGGCGCTTCCTGCCGGAGCACCTGCTCCTCGGCTTCTTCTACCTGTGCGCGCTCCCGTCCACGATCTCCTCCTCGGTGGCGATGACCGCCGTGGCGCGCGGCAACGTCCCCGGCGCGATCTTCAACGCCACGCTCTCGAGCCTCATCGGCATCTTCGCGACGCCGCTGCTCGTGAGCGTGTGGGCCTCGACCTCGGGGGAGTCGTTCTCCGTCGGGCGGGCGGTCCTCGACATCGCCACGATGCTGCTGCTGCCCATCGTCCTCGGTCAGCTCCTCCGCCCCGCGCTCGGGGCCTGGTTCCAGCGCTGGCACGGCTACGCGAACACCTTCGACAAGCTCGTCATCCTGCTGCTCGTGTACGTGTCGTTCGCCGACTCGGTCCGCGCGGGGCTGTGGACCGAGCACGGCGCGGAAGTCCTGGTCCTTGCGGTGACCGGCTCCGGGGTGATCCTGGCGGTGGTGCTCTCGCTCTCGACGCGGATCGCGCGGCTCGTCGGGCTCGACAAGGAGGACGAGATCGCCGCGGTGTTCTGCGGCTCCAAGAAGACGCTCGCCTCGGGCGTGCCGATGGCGAAGCTCATCTTCGGGGCGCACCCCGGGCTCGGCCTCATCGTGCTGCCGATCATGTTCTACCATCAGCTCCAGCTGTTCGTGTGTTCCATCCTGGCCGAGCGATACGCGCGTCGATCGCTCGTGCCCGAGCCGCGGGCGCGGCCCGCCGCCCAGGAGTGAGGTGCAGCATGGAGAGCTCGAGGAGCTCGCTTCGTCGCTCCAGCAAGGCCCCGCTCGTCGTCGCGCTCCTGGTCCTCCTGGGCGCGGCGGGCTTCTGGGCGAGCCGCCGCTTCGGTGAGCGCGCCGCGCCGCCAGCGCCCCCTCCGCCGGCGGCGCCCGCGGATGTGCCCGCGCCGGCACCGGCGCCCACGGGGGCCGCGCCCGTCGAGGCGCGCGACCTCGGCCCGGGCCTCGGGGACGCGGAGGTCCGCGCCCTCGCGGATCAGGCGTCGCCGAGCGAGCTCTACCGCCGCGCGCTGGCGCAGGGGGACGTCGCCCGCCGCGCCGCGGTCCTCATCGACAACCTGGCCGAGGGCGTGTCGCCGCGCAGGACGCTCGAGGCGCTGGGGCCGGAGCGCCCATTCGCCGTGGCGCGGCGCGGGGAGGCGACGGTCATCGACCCCGCGTCGTACACCCGCTACGACGCGTTCGCCGACGCCATCGCCTCCGTCGACGCCCGGGCCGCGGCGAAGGCGTATCGCTCGATGCACACCGTGCTGCAGCTCGCGTATCGCGCGCTCGGCTACCCGGACGCGTCGCTCGACGGCGTCACGGCGCGCGCCCTCGGCCGCCTCGAGGCGGCGCCGGTCGTGGAGGGGGAGGTCGCCGTCGTGGAGAAGGGCGGGGTGTTCCTCTTCCGGGACGAGAGGCTCGAGGCGTCCTCTCAGGTCGAGAAGCACCTCCTGCGCATGGGTCCGCGCAACACGCGCGTCGTCCAGGAGAAGGCGAGGGAGCTGCGCGAGGCGCTGGGGCTGCCGGCCGCGGGCCCGAGGCGGTGAGCTCGCCCGGGCCCGAGGACGTCCGGTCGGTCTAGTTCGTCCTCCAGCTGCCGCCGTAGCTGGCGCAGTCGGCCTGGGCAGTCGTCAGCGTCCAGCTCGCCGTGTAGTAGTAGTCCTCCTCGTACGACTCCGGCCAGCCGGCGTCTGCGTAGAAGCAGAGCCCGGCGACGGTGTTCGCGGTGGAGCAGGCCGTCGCGGCATAGATGCCCTGCATCGAGCCGCACGCGCTCTCCATCTCGGCCAGGTCGGTCGCGGTCAGGGGCCCGGTGACCTCCCAGCACTGGTCGTCCGGCCACCGGCAGTGCACCGTGACCGTCCCGCCGCCACCTCCGCCCCCGCCGCCGGCCGACGTCCACGTTCCGTACATCGCAGCGCAGACGGCCGCACCGTCCGCGGCGCTGTAGTCGGGCGAGTAGAAGCTCGTCATCATCGGCTGACCCTGCTCGGGGGTGGTGCAGCCTCCGACCCGGCTCGCCGACGGACAGCCGCTCGGGAGGAACGCGCCGCCCTCGGCGCCACACACCGTGGGGGTCATCCCCGGGCCGGATCTGCACAGGCCGGAGCCGACGTCGCAGCCGGGCACCACCACGGGCTTGGACTTCTCGCTGCTGCAGGCCGCGAGCGCCGTCGCCGCCAACGCCACCACGAGTGCTCTCATGCGGGGTCCCTCTCCGAAGAGTGAAGGGGCACCCGTAGCAAACTGGGCTCCGCAGCGGAGTCCCTCGTTCACGGGAGGCGAACGGGACGCGTGGTGGCGCGTCGGTGGAGGTGGGAGCGGGTGCTGCCTCAGGCGAGCGGTGATTCCACGAACTCGCCGCCCTCGAAGCGGTAGCGCTTCACCTCGTCGACGCGGCCGCGGCGCACGCCGAGGACGAGGTAGTCGGCGCCGGGCACGAGCGGGACGCCGTCCACGACGGCGTCCTCGCGGTCCTTCGCCGAGAAGTACGCGCCCACCTCGACGTGCGAGTGCCAGACGGCGGCGATCTCGCCGCCCGTCGCGGCGAGCTCCTCGTGCACGCGGAGCTGGGCGCGCGGATCCATGAGGTAGCTGTCGCGGCTCGTCCGCGGGAAGGCGCGCGGATCGTGGGCGTGATAGCGGTCGGCGACGTTCGGGACGGCGACGACCTCGAGGGCGCCCGCGCGGCGGACCACGAAGCCGCACACCTCGCGCTCCGGGTCGGCCTCGCACAGGGCGCGGAGCCGGTCGAGCACCTCGGGGCCGTAGCTCACCAGGCGATCCTCCGCTCCCAGCGGCGGGGCTCGAAGTAGCGATCCGCGCGATCGGGCAGCACGGTGACGACGTTTCCCCGCTCGCCCGCCTCGGCCATTCGCCGCGCCACCTCGATGGCCCCCGCCACGGCGGCGCCGCTGGAGTGGCCGACGCGCAGCCCCTCCTCGCGGCCGAGCCGCTCCGCCATCGCCCAGCCCTCGGCGGTGGGCATGGAGATCTTGCCGTCCAGCTCCGCCTCCACGTAGATGGCCGGGACGATCGAGCTCGCCATGTGCTTCAGGCCCTCGAGCCCGTGCAGCGGCTCGGCCGGCTCGACGGCGTGGCAGCGGACCCCCGGCGCGAGCGCGCGCAGCCCGCGCGAGGTGCCCATCACGGTGCCGCTCGTGCCGATCCCCGCCACGAAGGCGGCGACGGAACCGTCGAGCGCCTCGGCGATCTCCACGGCGGTGCCGAGCTCGTGGGCGCGCGGGTTCTCCGGGTTGCCGTACTGGTCCGGGTAGAACCAGCGGTCCGGCTCGGACGCCACGAGCTCCCGGGCCTGGCGGATCGCGCCGTCGGAGCCCTCCAGCGGATCCGAGAAGACGAGCTCGGCCCCGAAGGCCTGGGCGATGCGCTTGCGCGCCGCGCTCACGTTGCGCGGCATGACGAGCGCGCAGCGCAGCCCCAGCGCGGCGCAGATCCAGGCGTAGGCCACGCCGGTGTTGCCGCTCGTCGAGTCGACGAGCGTGCGGTCCGGCCCGAGCCGGCCCTCCGCGAGGGCGGCCTCGATCATGCGCAGCGCGGGGCGGTCCTTCACCGAGCCGCCCGGGTTCATGAACTCGCACTTGGCGTAGAGGCGGATGCCGGGGAGGCCGGCGCCGACGCGGCGCAGCCGGACGAGCGGCGTGTTCCCCACGAGCCGGGCCACCGACTCGACCGGCGCGGGTCCGTGGCGGAGCGCCGCGCTCATGGCGTCACCTCGCGCGGGAACCACTCCGCCATCGAGAAGTAGCGCTCGCCGCTGTCGGGGAGGATCGTCGCGACGCGGCGCCCCGGGCCGAGCTCGCGCGCGACGCGGAGCGCCGCCACGACCGCCGCGCCGCTGGAGGTCCCCACGAGGAGCCCCTCGTCGCGCGCCAGGCGGAGCTTCATCGCCCACGCCTCCTCGTCGGCGACGCGCTCGACGCGATCGTACGCCCGCGCGTCCAGCACCGCGGGCACGAACCCCGCCCCGAGCCCCTGGATCCGCGTCGGGCCGGCGGGCCCGCCGGAGAGGACCGCGCAGGCGTCGGGCTCCACCGCGACGATGAGCGTGCCGGGGCGCTCCTGGCGGAGCACGTCGGCGACGCCGGTGATCGTCCCGCCCGTGCCCACCCCCGCGACGAAGGCGTCCATCGGGGCGCCGAGCGCGTCGAAGGCGGCCACGAGCTCGCGCGCCGTGCCCTGGCGGTGCGCCGCCGGGTTCGCCGGGTTCTCGAACTGCTGGAGGAGGAGCGCGCCCTCCCGCCGGGCGAGCTCGTCCGCGCGCGCCACCGCGGGCGTCATGCCGTCCTCCGCGGGCGTGAGGACGAGCGCTGCGCCATAGGCCTCCAGCGCCTGCCGGTGCTCGAGCGAGGTGGAGTCCGGCATCACGAGGGTGAGCCGGTAGCCCTTCACGGCGCAGGCGAGGGCGAGCCCCAGCCCGGTGTTGCCGCTCGTCGGCTCCACCACCCGCGCGCCCGGCGCGAGCCGTCCCTCGCGCTCCGCCGCCTCGATCATGGCGACCGCGATGCGGTCCTTGACCGAGCCGCCCGGGTTGAACGACTCGAGCTTCGCGAGCACCTCCGCGGCCTCCGGCGGGACCACGCGCGAGAGGCGGACGATCGGCGTCCCTCCGACCGCGTCGAGGATCGTCTCGAGCGGCGGGCCGGCGCGGGGGCGGGGCGGCGCGGGCGTCGGCATCAGTACCGCGGCACGGTGGGATCGATCTCCTCGCTCCAGCGCAGGATGCCGCCCTCCAGGTTCCAGACGCGCTTGAAGCCGGCCTCCTGGAGCTGGCGGGCCGCCTTCGCGCTGCGCGCGCCGCTCTTGCAGTAGAGGACCACGTCGCGGGCGCTGTCGAAGCTGCGGAGCGCCTCCGCGAAGGAGGAGAGGGGCGCGAGGCGCGCGCCCTCGATGCGGCCGATGTCCCACTCGTGCGGCTCGCGCACGTCCACGAGGTCGAGCTCGGCCCCGCCCCGCCGCCGCTCGTCGAGCTCGGCGACCGTCATCACGGGGACGCCCGTCGTCTCCTCCTCGCCGCGGATCCCGCAGAACTGCTGGTAGTCGATGAGCTCCCGGATCTCGCGGGTGCCGCAGGCGGGACAGCGCGGGTCCTTGCGCAGCTTCACCGTGCGGAACTGCATGGAGAGCGCGTCCACGAGGAGGAGGCGCCCCACCAGCGGCTCGCCGATGCCCGCGACGAGCTTCACGGTCTCGGTCGCCTGCACGAGCCCCACGAGCCCCGGGAGGATCCCGAGCACCCCGCCCTCCGCGCAGGAGGGGACGAGCCCCGGCGGCGGCGGCTCGGGGTACAGGCAGCGGTAGCAGGGGCCCTCGTCGGTGCAGAACACCGTGGACTGCCCCTCGAACCGGTAGATGGAGCCGTAGACGTTGGGCTTGCCGAGCAGCACGCACGCGTCGTTGACGAGGTAGCGCGTGGCGAAGTTGTCGGTCCCGTCCACCACGAGGTCGTACTCGCGGATGATGTCGAGCGCGTTCTCCGAGGTGAGCCAGGCCTCGTGCGCGACCACCTCCACGTTCGGGTTCAGATCGCGGATCCGGTCGCGGGCCGACTCGACCTTCTTGCGGCCCACGTCCTTCGTGCCGTGGAGCACCTGCCGCTGCAGGTTCGTCTCGTCCACGACGTCGAACTCGACGATGCCGAGGCGCCCCACGCCCGCGGCGGCGAGGTAGAGGCCGATGGGCGAGCCGAGCCCGCCGGCGCCGACCATGAGGACGCGCGCGGCCTTGAGCCGCCGCTGCCCCTCGACGCCCACCTCCGGGATGATGAGGTGGCGGCTGTAGCGGAGGATCTCGTCCTGGGAGAGCTTGGGCAGCTCGGGTGCGGGCCGGCCGATCGACATTCGCTAGCCTCCTGCGATGGCGGGGACGACGACGATCTCGGCGCCGTCCGGCGCCGGGGTCGCGAACCCCTGCTGGAACCGGATGTCCTCGTCGTCCAGGTAGAAGATGACGTAGGGGTACGGCTCTCCCTTCGCGTCGCGCAGGCGCGTGCCGAGCTCGGGGAAGCGGCCGGAGACCTCGGCGACGACGTCGCCGACGGTCGCGCCGCTCGCCTCGTGGATGGTCTTGCCGCCCGCGGCCTTCGCGAGCACGGTGGGGAGCCTCAGGGTCACGGGCATCGGAGTTCCTCCTCGATCAGGCGTTCACGAGCGCCGCGACCTCGCGGAGCTTGGCGGAGACGACCGGCGCCTCCGGCAGCGCCGGGACGACCGCGTCGATGGTCTTGAGGCCGTTCCCGGTGATGCAGAGGACGACCTCGTCGGAGGCGCGCAGCTTCCCCTCCCGGGCGAGGCGGCGCGCGGCGGCGACGGTGACGCCGCCGGCGGTCTCGGTGAACACGCCGGTGGTCTCGGCGAGCAGCCGGATCCCCTCGACGAGCTCCTCGTCGGTGACCGCCGCGGCGGCGCCGCCCGAGCCGCGGATGGCGCGCGCGGCGAACGTCCCGTCGGCCGGGTTCCCGATGGCGATGGAGCGCGCGATGGTGCGCGGGATGACCGGCTCGATCGTGTCGCCGCCGCGCTCCACGAGGTTCACGATGGGCGCGCAGCCGGACGCCTGGGCGCCGTACATGCGCGGCGCGCCCGGGGCGACGAGGCCCGCGTCGGAGAGCTCGTGGAAGCCCTTGTCGAGCTTCGTGAGCAGCGAGCCGCCGGCCATCGGCGCGATCACCGCGTCCGGCAGCCGCCACCCGAGCTGCTCCGCGATCTCGAACGCCATCGTCTTCGAGCCCTCACCGTAGTAGCTGCGGAGGTTCAGGTTCACGAGGCCCCAGCCGAAGCGGTCCGCCACCTGCGCGCACAGCCGGTTCACGTCGTCGTACGTCCCGCGCACGCGCACGAGGCGGGGTCCGTACACCGCCGTCCCCACGATCTTGGCGAGCTCGAGGTCCTCGGGCACGAAGATCCACGCGGCGAGGCCGGCGCGGGCCGCCTGGGCCGCCACCGCGTTGGCGAGGTTGCCGGTGGAGGCGCAGCCGACGGTGTCGAGCCCGAGGCCGATCGCCGCGTTGAGCGCCACCGCCACCACCCGGTCCTTGAACGACTGGGTGGGGTGAGAGACGGCGTCGTTCTTCACGAGCGCGCGGCGGACGCCCAGCGCGCGGGCGAGGGGCGGGGAGTCGAGCAGGGGCGTGAAGCCGGTGTCGAGCGAGAGCACCGGCTCGCCCAGGATCGGGAGCCACTCGCGGTAGCGCCAGATCGACCGGGGGCGCGCCTCGATCTCCGCGCGCGTGGGCAGGCGGCGATCGGGCGCGTACGCGGGCTCGAGCGGCCCGACGCACTCCTCGCACACCGCCACGGGGAGGGGATCGAACCGGGCGCCGCAGCGGCGGCACACGAGGGGAGACAGCGCCGGGGAGCGATCGGCGACGGCAGGCGCCGCGCGGGGCGCGGCCGCGAGGGACGAGGACATGGGGAGACTTCCTTCTCCCTCGCAGGCGCCGGGGTTCGGCCGGCGAGGGGCTTTTTAGCGGTTGGTTTTACGTGGCCGCAATACGCCGCAAATCGCCACGGACTGCGATCGTCGCCACCGGCGCGATCCTTCCTGCATCCTATTTAGCGGAGGATATTCCTGTCAAGCGGACGGCCCCCTCTCGTCACGCCGCGCACTCGCCGGCCTGGGTCTCCGGGCTGAAGTCCTCGCTCGCGCCGGGCTCCACGAAGTCCTCCGGCGAGGCGTCCTCGAGCCGCAGCTGCTCGAGCGGATGGAGCGCGGCCTTCACGCGCTCGAGCGCGCGCGCGAAGAACGGGCCGGCGGCCTCGCCCTCGCGCCGCTCGGCGAGGTACAGCGCGGCGAGGCGCTCCACCGCCTCCGGGATCCGCCGCGCGGGCACCTTGCCGGCGAGCTTCCCGAACGCGGCGCCACCCTCACCGGCCCCGCCGCCCACGAGCACGAAGTACTGGGGCACGGCCCGCCCGCCGAGTTTGCGCGCGCTCCCCTGGAGGCCGATGGCGCCGAGGTGGTGCTGGCTGCAGCCGTTCGGGCAGCCCGACACGTGCACCGGCAGCGCCGCGCCCAGCGCGGCCGCGCCGAGCCGCTCGCGCACCCGCTCGTCCACGAGGCGCGCGAGGCCGCGGGTGCGCGTGACGGCGAGCCGGCACACGTCCGCGCCCGGGCAGGCGACGACGTCGGCGGCGCTGCCCGCCCCGTCGCGCCCCAGCCCCGCCGCGGCGAGCCGCTCGAACAGCGCCGGCACCTCGCCGGCGGGCACCCAGCGCAGCACGACGTGCCCGTCGCTCGCGAAGCGCACCGCGCCGTCCCCGTGAGCGAGCGAGAGCTCGGCGAGGAGCTCGAGCTGCACGGCGGTGACGTCGCCCTGCGGGAGCGACACGGTCACGGCCGAGAACCCCGCCTGGCGCTGGGCGCGGACGTTCGTCGCGACGAAGGCGGCGAGCGCCTCGGGCGGCGGATGGCGGACGGGGACGACCGCGGGAGGCTCGCCCGGCCCGCGCGGAGGGGCGGCCGCGAGGCGCGCGACGATCTCCGCCACGGTGGGGGGCTCGGGGCGCCCTTGCGGCGCGGGGGGCACCTCCACCGGCGCCGCGTCCGGATCGAACGGGAGGCGCGGAGGGCCCTCCGCGAGCACCTTCGCGAGCTGCTCCTCGACGAGCGCCCGGAACGCGTCGAAGCCGAGCTCGCGCACGAGGAACTTGAGCCGGTTGCGCTGCTTGTTCACGCGGTCGCCGCGGGCGTGGAACACGCGGATCACCGCCTCGGCGAGGGCGAGGAGGTCGGCGGCGGGGAGGAACTCGGCGAGCGGCGTGCCGGACGTGCAGAGCGAGGCGGTGCCGCCCGCCACCGTCACCGCGAACCCGCGCACCGTCCTGCCGCCGGCCGAGCGCAGCCGCGCGCGGAAGCCGAGGTCGTGGATGGCGGTGGCGACGTGGTCGCGCGCGCAGCCCTCGAAGGCGATCTTGAACTTGCGCGGCAGGGCGTTCGCGAGCGGGTGGCGCAGGAAGTGGCGCGTCACCGCCTCGGCGTAGGGGGTCACGTCGAACGCCTCGTCGGGCGAGACGCCGGCGAGCGGGCAGGCCACCACGTTGCGGACCGCGTTGCCGCCGGCGCCCGACGTCGTGATGCCGGCCTCGGCGAGGCGGCGGAGCGCCGGCTCCAGGTCGGAGGGGCGCACGAAGTGGAGCTGGAAGTTCTGCCGCGTCGTGACGTGGCCGTACCGGCGAGAGAAGCGGCCGGCGACGTCGGCCAGCGCCCGGAGCTGGGCGGCGCCGGTCGCTCCCTGCGGCAGCTTGATGCGCAGCATGTGACACCCGTCCTGGCGCTGCGAGTAGGCGCCGCGGACCACGCGGTAGGCGCGCCACGCCTCGGCGTCGATCTCCCGGCGCTCGAAGCGGCCCAGCGTCTCCACGAAGGCGTCGATCTCGCGCTCGTCCGCGAAGGTGGCGCGGGGGGGCGCGGCCCGGCTGGGGTCGGTCGGGGCGGTCATGGCGGGTCCTTTCAGGCGATCTCGGTGCGCGCCGCGAGCGGGGCGCCGGCACGCCCGCGGGCGTGCCGGGAGGTGAGCTGCAGGGCGGCCACGGCGCCGATGACGAGCGTGCCGGGGAGGCTCGCGCGCTCCGGCGGCAGCGCGGCGTCGCGGAGCTCCGCGAGCGTGCCGCTCCAGGCGAAGGCGGCGGGCGTCGAGGCGCCGAGCACGATCGCCGCGGGCGTCTCGCGATCCCACCCGCGAGCGAGGAGCCGCGCCGCGATCCGGGCCCGCTCCCCGACTCCCATGAGGACGACGAGGGTGAGGGTCGTCCCCGCGCCGAGCCGATCCAGGACGGGGCCGTAGCTGGCCTCGTCGTGGCCGGCGATCACCGAGAAGCCGGCGGCGAGCCCGCGGTGGGTCACCGGGATGCCGGCGAGCGCGGGCGCGGAGATGGCGGAGGAGACCCCCGGCACGACCTCGAACGGGACCCCGGCCGCGGCGAGCGCCTGCGCCTCCTCGCCGCCGCGCCCGAAGACGAACGGGTCGCCGCACTTCAGCCGGACGACGCGCTTGCCCTGCCGGGCGGCGCCGACGAGGAGCCGCTCGATGGCGCGCTGCGAGACGCTGGGACGCCCGGCGCGCTTCCCGACGTGGAAGCAGTGGGCCTGCGGCGCGAGGCGCAGCACGTCCCCGTCCACGAGCGCGTCGTAGAGGACCACGTCCGCCTGGGCGAGCCGCTCCGCCGCGCGGCGGGTGAGCAGCCCCGGATCGCCGGGGCCCGCCCCCACGAGCGACACGAAGCCCGGCGGCAGCGGCCCGGCGGTTCCCGGCGACGGCGCCCGCGCGTAGAGGGCGTTCAGCTTCTCGAGCAGGAGCGGGCGGCGCGTCGCGAGGGGCACGCGGGCGCGCTTCCAGCCGTCCCGCTCGGCCTCGGCGGTGTCCACCCAGGAGGCGACGTCGCGCGGGAGGAGCGCGTCGAGCGCCTCGCGCAGGAGGCCCGCGAGCGCCGGCGCGCGGCCGCCGGTGGAGATCGCGACGGTCGCGTCGCCGCGCCGGACCACGCCGGCCGTGTAAGCCGTCGCGCTGTCCGGATCGTCCACCGCGTTGACCAGGATCCGCCGGGCCTCCGCGGCGGAGGCCACGTCCCGGTTCACCGCCTGCGTCGCCGCCGCGACCACGAACCAGGCGCCGTCGAGGTCGCCGTCCCGGAACGGGCGCCGGTGGACCTCGACCGCGAGCGCCGCGACGTCGTCGCGCACCTCCGGCGCCACGACGGCGACGCGCGCCTCCGCCTCGGCCAGCTGGCGCACGCGCACCGCGGCCATCGCGCCGCCGCCCACCACGACCACGCGGCGGCCGGCCAGCTTCACGAAGAGCGGGACGAGCGGCGCGGTCACGGGCTCCCCCGCTCGAGGCCCACCGGCGCGAGGGCGAGGGAGGTCGCCCGGGTGTCGGCGCGGCGGCGCCGGGGAAGAGGGGAGAGGGGCGCGGAGGACATGGAGCTCCTCGAGAGCGGGGTGTCGCGTGCGCGCGGGCAGGGCCGGGTGCGGCCCGCGCGTGGTGCAGCGGGTGGAGGATGGCGGGCCGGCCGCTCAGCCGCGCATTCGGGCGGCCGGCGCCGGCCGGCGACAGCAGCGCGCCCCACGAGCCCGATGCGCGTCGGGGGGAGGCTGACAGGAAGAGGAGCGCATCGTGGGGTCATCCTATTTGACGGACGAGAATCCTGTCAAGCGGACAACGGATGGGCGTCCGGTACAGCGGATACGGCGTCCGGGCGGGCAGCGGGCGGTCGTGTCAGGGAAGGGCGAGCGGCTCCGACGCGGACCGGCAGGCCACGCGGCCACCCTTCGGATCGCCGCGTTGCGCCGACGCGGAGGGCGGCGCTAAGGTCCGCCGCGAGCATGGACTACGACGCCGACCGCGCCCCCGACCTGAACGCCTGGAAGGATGCCCCGCAGGACGAGCGGCTCCGCGCGGTGGAGGAGCACCATCGCGCCCTCGGCCGGCCTCACCCGCCGATGCCGAAGCCGCGCGTCCACGCGGCGCTCCACCTGGTCGTGGAGGACCAGCTCGCGACCGGCGAGCCGCCCGAGGCGCGCCGCGCGCTGGAGCGGCTCGTGGCGGGAGGCCTCACGCGCCACGAGGCGCTGCACGCAGTCGGACGCGTCGCCGCGGACGCGCTCGACGCGGCGCTCGCCGGCGGGCGCTTCGACCGCGAGGCCTACGCCCGGGCCCTCGAGGCGCTTCGTCCGGGACCTCGGTCCTAGCCGCCGGGGCGGGCGTCCGCGCACCCCGCCTACGGCATCAACGCTCCGCCGCTCACCGGAACGTAGACGCCGGTCATGAAGCGCGCGTGGTCGGAGGCGGCCATCAGGACCGCGCCCGCCACGTCCTCCGGCACGCCGATGCGTCGCAGCGGCGTCATCCGCGCGACCGCCTCCCGCTGCGCCGCCGGCTGACCTGCGGTGGCGTCGGTGTCGGTGAGCCCGGGCGCGACGACGTTGACGCGGATGCCGTGCGGGCCGAGCTCGAGCGCGAGCGCGCGCGAGAACGCGTCGAGCCCGGCCTTCGCCGTGCTGTGCGCGCAGAACCCGCCGCCGGCGTGCCGCGACAGGCCGCTCGAGATGGCGACGATGCAGCCCGATCGGCGCGAGATCATCCCCGGCACCACCGCCTTGCAGCAGTGGAACGCCGCGCCGAGCTCGCCGGCGAGCTTCGCGTGGAAGTCCTCCCACTCGTAGTCGACGAACGGCCGGATCGGGAAGGAGATGGACGCGTTGACGACGAGGGTGTCGATCGGGCCGAGCGCGCCCTCCGCCTCGACCACCATCGCCCGCACCTGGGAGGGATCCCGCACGTCCGCCCTCACCGCCACCGCGCGCCCGTCCGCCGCGCGGATCGCCTCGACCACGGCCCGGGCCTCGGCCTCGCTGCGGAGGTAGTTCACCGCCACGGCGGCCCCGTGGCGAGCGAGGAGCTTCGCGGTCGCGGCGCCGATGCCGCGGCTCGCGCCGGTGACGAGGACCACGCGCTTCTTCATCATGGAGCACCTCCGGTGCCGGGGACGCGGCGGAGCCGCGCGAGAGGGGTGGCGCGCGCGACGGTAGCACGGGGACGGGATTGCGGTCGCACCCCAGCCGCGATAGACCGGCGGCGGTGATCCGGCTCCTCCTCGTCTGCGCGGGCGGCGCGCTCGGCAGCGGCGCGCGCTACCTCGTCTCGACCTGGGCGGCGCGCGCGCTCGGGGCGGACTTCCCGCGCGGCACTCTCATCGTGAACGTGCTCGGCTCCTTCCTGCTCGCCCTGCTCCTCGGCCTCGCCGGGACCCGCGAGGCCATCACCCCCGAGGCGAGGCTCTTCCTCGGGGCCGGAGTGCTGGGCGGCTTCACCACCTACTCCTCGTTCAACTACGAGACCCTCGCGCTGCTGGAGCGCGGCGTCTGGCCCGCGGCCGTGAACGTGGCCCTCACGGTGCTCGGCTGCCTCGCCGCCGGCTTCGCCGGCATCGTGGCGGCGCGGGCGCTCGCGGGTTGACCGCGGGAGCGCGTCTCCGCGCGCGGTCGTGACGGGGCGACCGCTCGATCGGCCGCCTCTCTCGCGTCTGCGCGCTCCTCGGGAGCGCGCCTCCTTCGTGGTCCGTGCGGTCGTGCACAAGCTGTAGGAGAGGCGGCACGTCCGGCGCCGCTCACGCGACCCGGTTCCTCGCGCCGTCGAGGGGGGCGTCATGCAGCCGCACGTCTGGGGGAGAGCGCTCGTGGCGATCGCCGCGGTCGTCGGGCAGGCAACGGCACAGGACCCGGGAGCGACTCAGCCACCGCAGCCGCCTGCTTCGCCGGCGGCGCGCACCGTGGCGGACCGTTGCGTGGACCTGATGGATGGGCGCCTGCCGCCGGGTGAGGACGCGGCCGCCCTCCGCGCGCAGTGCGAGGGGCTCCTGCGCCGATCGGGGCCCGCGCCCGGCGCTGAGGGCGTCCAGGCGGGAGTCGCGACCGCCGCGCCGGCGCCCGGGCCGAGCGCGCCGACGGCGTTCACCCAGCCGCCCGCCGAGCTCACGGAGCGCGGGCGCGGCGGCCTCGGGACGACCGTACGCGGACGGGTGAGGAACACCGTCGTCACGGACCCGCTCGGCTGGTTCAGCGGCATCGGCGTGAACGCCTCCTACATACGGCCATTCCCCTGGGAGCACGCGTCGTGGATCGCCTCGGCGCGCTACTCGCGCACGAACGCCACGAACGGCCACGTGACCTCGTTCGGGCTCGGGACCGGCGCCGACCTGTTCCTCTATGGGCGCAACAACGAAGGGATCCGCCTCGGCCCGCGGCTGGACTTCTCGTTCGGGCGCGAGGAGTTCGACACGTCCACGGACTTCGCCCGGCTCGGGGTGGCCGCGGAGCTCGGCTACAACTTCATCGCGTCGAACGGGATCAGCGCGGCGGTGATGGGCGGCTACGGCGCGAGGCTCGCCGGCGACGAGCAGGACGAGAACTTCACGAGCTACACCGGGGGCGAGGACGGTCCGTACTTGAAGCTCGGCCTCGGCTACAGCTGGTGACCTCGGCGCAGGATGCGTGCCGGCGTCCCTCGGCAGGCGCCCTCTTGACGAGGTTCCAGGCGAAACGCGCTCCGAGGTCTTCCGCGCGTAGAGAGCACGCTCCTCGCGAGCGCAGGCAGATCGCGCCGTGCGCGTCCGGCGCACCGCGCGGACGGCGAAGGGCGGGCCCGGAAATCGGCACTCAGCTCGCCGCCCACTTCGTCGTCGCCGCTTACAACCTGCTGAGGATCTCGAAGCTGCTGCCCGCCTGACGACCGCTCGTGGTGAGCTTGTCGAACCAGCGGGACGCCGCTCGCCCTTCGACACAGGCTCAGGGCGAGCGGCCAACTCGTTCACACGGCCGCCCCTCGACTCCGCCCGCCTGCGGCGGGCTACGCTCGGGGCGAGCGGGGTCGTGAAAGCGCGTTCTTCGACGGCCTGCCAGCTTCTCGAGAAACCGGCGGGAGACGGTGACGTGCACGCAGCCTCGGAACCGCCCGCCCGGCGGACACGGCCGTTCCCGGCTGAACCGTTGCCGACTCGTGATCAGCAGGAGAACCCCGATCCCTTCCGCGCGTACGCCCACGCCGTGACCGCGATGGCGAGCGCGTAGTACGCGACGAAGCCCACGATCGCCGCCGCCGGGCCGCCGGTCACCGCGAGCGAGGTGCCGAAGGCCTTCGGCACGAAGAAGGCGCCGTAGGCGGCGACGGCGGAGGCGAACCCGGCCACCGCGGCCGCCTCGGTCGCGGCCGACCGCTTCGCGGCGGCCGTGGCGGCGGGACCCGCGCCCGCGGGCGCCCGGTGGATCGTCCCGAAGATGGCGGGGATCATCCGGTACGTGGAGCCGTTCCCGATCCCGGTGGCGGCGAAGAGCAGCACGAACGTCCCGAGGAACGGGGCGAACCGCCCGGGCTCGCCGCCCTGCGGCAGGAACGCCAGCGCGAGGAGGGCGAGCCCGGCCATCGCCACGAAGTTCCAGAGCGTCACGCGCGCGCCGCCGACGCGGTCGGCGAGCCAGCCGCCGACGGGGCGGAAGAGCGCGCCGACGAGCGGACCCAGGAACGCGTAGCGCACCGGGTCCACGCCGGGGAACGAACCCTTCACCAGCAGGGGAAGGGCGGCGGAGAAGCCGATGAACGAGCCGAAGGTCCCGAGGTAGAGGGCGGAGACGAGCCAGGTGTGGCGCCTCCGGAAGATGCGCGCCTGCTCGCGGAAGGAGGCCCGCGCGCTCGCCACGTCGTCCATGCCGAGCCAGGCGAGGGCGGCGGCGACCACGATGAAGGGCACCCACACGAACCCGGCGTTCTGCAGCCAGAGGTTCTGCTCCACCCCGCCCTTCACCACGACCTGGGGCGCGCCGCCCCAGGCGCCGAAGACGCCGGCGGTGATGGCGAGCGGGACGACGAGCTGCATGCCCGACACGCCGAGGTTGCCGAGGCCGCCGTTCAGGCCGAGGGCGGTCCCCTTCCTCGCGCCGGGGAAGAAGAAGCCGATGTTGGCCATGCTGGACGCGAAGTTCGCGCCGCCGAGGCCCGCGAGGAGCGCGAGGCCGAGCAGCACCGGGTAGGGCGTGGTCGGATCCTGCACCGCGATCCCGATCCCGATCGCCGGGACGAGCAGCGAGGCGGTGGTGACGGTCGTCCACAGCCGGCCGCCGAAGATCTGGACCGCGAAGGAGTAGAAGATCCGCAGCGTCGCGCCGGACAGGCCTGGCAGCGCGGCGAGCCAGAAGAGCTGGCCCGTGTCGAGCCGGAAGCCCACGTCCGGCAGCCGCACCACCACCACGCTCCAGACCATCCACACGCAGAAGGCGAGGAAGAGCGCGAAGATCGAGATCCACAGGTTGCGGCGCGCGGTCGCCTCGCCGCTCCTCGCCCAGGCCTCCGCGTTCTCGGGATCCCACACCGAGAGCACCTGCGGCTCGAGCGCCCGCGAGCGCAGCACGGCGCCGGCAGGCCTGGGCAGGGTCACGCCGGCCGGCGCGCTCGACCAGACCGTCCGGCCCCGGACGCCGCCGGCGAACCGCAGCGGGAACGAGACCACGTGCGCGAGCCGCGAGAACGGGATCAGCGCGACGAGCACGAAGGCGAGCACGACGTGGGCCTTCACCGCGAGCGGGAGCACGGAGGCGTACTGCGGCTCCGGGGAGAAGCTCGCGAGGGAGCGCAGCCAGGGGACGGCCGTGTGCAGGTACCAGACGGACCCCCAGCGCAGCGAGAGCGTCACGTACACGCCGAGCCCCACCTGCGCGACGAGCAGCGCGAGCACCACCACGTCCATCACCGTCGTGACGGCGCGCACGCGCGGCACCGCGAGCCGGCGCCACAGGAGGATCCCGCCGGCGACGAGCGCCCAGCCGGCCAGCGCGAGGCCGGTGACCTCCATGACGTGCAGCCGCAGCGGGTCACCGAGGACGCGCCCCATCACGCCGGGGGCGACCGCCGCGAACACGTGCGCGCCCAGGATGGCCAGGATCGCGAGGTGCCAGGGGATCGCCCCGAAGTGGAGCAGCCGCGCCTCGAGTACCTGTGACGAGCGGGCGGTGATGGGGGCCCCGGCGCCGGCGTGCCGCAGGACGAGCCCGGCCGCGGCGAGCGCGACGGCGACGTAGGGGACGACGGCGAACAGGACGAGGTCCGTCATGGTCCGGCCTCCTTCGTCCGCACGGGCAGCTCGGCCCGCGCGGGGAGCGCGCGCGCGAGCGCCTCGAGCGCGGCGCGGTACGGGTTGTCGTGCGGCAGCGCGGCGGCGGCGAGGCGCGCGGCCGGGGCGAGCACGAGCGCGGCGACGTCCTCCGACTCCTCGTCCGCGGGCGCGGCGGCGAGGTAGCGCAGGAGCTCGGCGAAGTGGTCGGGGACCTCGTCCGCCGGCGGGAGGCCGGCCTGGGCGCGGAGGGCGGCGAGGTGCGCGAGCAGCGCGTTCCGCCGCGGGCCCTCGCCGCAGAGGTGCATGCCGGCGTAGGGGCTCACCGCCGGGCGGAGATCGAAGGTCGCGGTGTAGAGCTCCTCGGCGCCGCCCGCGCCGAGGAGGGCGAGCCGGTCGGCGAGGGCGTCGAGCGCGCCGCCGGTCGCGCTCGGGAGCCGAGCGGCCTGGGCGCGCAGGCGGCCGGGGAGCGCGTCGTCGGGATAGGAGAGGAGCTCGGCGAACGCGAGCAGCGCCTCGCGCTGGAGCACGGGCCCGATCGCAGGACTCACGGCACCCTCGCGCGCACGCCGGCGAGGCCCTGGAGCCCGACGAGCTGCTCGGTCTCGGTCTCGCGTCCGCCCGGCGGCCGCACCACGCGCTCGCGGAGGGTCGGGAACACCGTGAGCCGGTGGATGGCGTCGGCCACCTCGGGCGTGAGCCCGGCCTCGCGGAGCGCCTCGGCCACGTCCGCCTCGGTCACGTCGCCCACGGTCGCGGCGCGGCGCCGGGTGCGGACCGCCACGAGCCGGCGGAGCGCGGAGGTGACGACCTCCTCGTTGCCCGCCGCGAACATCGCCGCGAGGTAGCGCACCGGGATGCGCTGCTCGCCGGCGCCGGCGAGGGCCGCTCCGGTGGACGCGGTCGCGCCCGCGCGCACCGGCGAGAGCGGCGGCACGTAGAACACCATCGGGAGCGTGCGGAACTCCGGGTGGAGCGGCAGCGCCACCTGCCACTGCCGCACGAACCGATCGACCGGGGAGCGGAGCGCGGCGTCGAGCATGGCGTCCGGGATGCCGCTCCGGCGCGCCGCCGCGATCACCTCGGGGTCGGCCGGGTCGAGGAACGCGGCGCGCTGCTCGGCGACGAGCTCGGCGTCCGGGGCGCGCGCGGCCCGCAGGGCGGCGTGCGGGTCGTAGAGCAGGACGCCCTGATAGCGGATCCTCCCGACGCAGGCCTGGAAGCAGGCCGGCGGCTCGCCGCTCTCGATGCGCGGGTAGCAGCCGATGCACTTCTCCGACTTCCCCTCCGACCACGAGTGGAAGGTCTTCTTGTAGGGGCACGCCGGCACGCACATCCGCCAGCCGCGGCAGGCCTCGCGGTCGATGAGCACCACCCCGTCCTCGCCGCGCTTGTAGATCGCGCCGGAGGGGCAGGCCGCCGCGCAGGCCGGGTTGAGGCAGTGGTTGCAGGTGCGCGGCAGGTGGAAGAACACCAGCCCCTCGAGCGCGCGCAGCGCCTCGCGCTCCGACGGCGCGAGCGCGGCGAGGTTCGGGTCGGCCGCGGCGTGGACGTCGGAGCCGGCCAGGTCGTCGTCCCAGTTCGGCCCCGCGCTCGGGTCGACGGGCCGGCCGGTGATCGCCGACACCGGCCGCGCCGTGGGGAGCTCGTCCGAGGGCTTCGCCCGGAACAGGTCCTCGTAGCGGTAGGTCCAGGGCTCGTACTGATCGTCGAGCGTGGGGAGCCGCGGCGCCTGGAACAGGCGCTCGAGGATGCTCCCGCGCCCGCCGAGCCGGAGCCGGAGCTCCCCGTCCTCGACCACGAAGCCGCCGTGGTGGCGCTCCTGGTCCTCCCACAGCGCGGGGTAGCCGGTCCCCGGCCGCGTCTCGACGTTGTTCCACCACATGTGCTCGGAGCCGCGCCGGTCGGTCCACAGGTTCTTGCAGACCACCGAGCAGGTGTGACAGCCGATGCACTTGTCGAGGTGGAACACCGAGGCGAGCTGCGCGCGCACTTCCAGGTTCATGGTGGTCTCCTAGTACTCCGGCGCGCGCTCGAGCCTGCGCACGAGCGCGTACGCGTCGCGGTTCGTCCCGGTGGGACCCCAGTAGTTGAAGCCGTACGAGATCTGGCCGTAGGCGCCGAGCATGAGCGTCGGCTTCAGCCGGATGCGCATGAGCGAGTTGTGCACGCCGGCGCGGCGCCCGCCGCGCGAGGGCGTCCGCGGGGTCCCCACGGTGCGCTCCGGCGCGTGGTACTGCATGGCGATGCCGCGCGGCACGCGGGCGCTCACCACCGCCTTCGTGACCACCGCGCCGTGGTCGTTCACCACCTCCACCCAGTCGCCGTCGCGGATGCCGGTCTCGGCGGCGTCGCGGTCGTTCAGCCAGAGCGGGTGGAGGCCGCGCGAGAGGGTGAGCATCCGGACCGTGTCGCCGTAGGTCGAGTGGATGCTCCACTTGCCGTGCGGGGTGATGAAGTTCACCTTCAGCACCGGTCCCTCCGCCTGCGTCGCGTCGAGGTCCTGCAGCAGGGCGGGGTCGAGCTTGGGCTTGTAGGTGGGGAGCCCCTCCCCCGCGGCGAGGAAGCCGGGGTGATCGAGGTAGAGGTGCGCGCGGCCGGTGAGCGTGCGCCACGGGACGAGCCGCTCCACGTTCAGCGCGTAGGCGGTGTACGGCCGGCCGTCGTTCACGATCCCGGTCCAGAACGGGGTGGTGAGCACGCGGCGCGGCTGGGCGGCGAGGTCCTCGAACGTGGTGCGCACCCCGCGCGTCCCCTCGGCGAGGTCCGCGAGGGGGACGCCGACCTTCTTCTCCTCCTCGTGGAACGCGCGCCAGGCCACCTCGCCGTTCGTCTCCGGCGCGAGGTGCAGCACGACGTTCGCCGCGTCGCGCGCGGTCGCGACCGACGGATAGGTCCGGCCGCCGAAGGAGACGGTGGGACGCTCGCGCAGGAGCTCGTCGTACAGGTCCGCGACCGGGACGGAGAGGCCGTGCGCGGCGACGCCCTGCTCGCGGACGAGCGGCCCGAGGGCGCGGAAGCGATCCGCCAGGTGCGCGTAGTCCCGCGCGACCACCGACAGGTTGGGGGCGTTCTTCCCGGGCACGAGCGGCGCAGCGCCGTCGGCCCAGTCGGGCGCCTGCGGATCGCCCATCTCGCCCGGCGTGTCGTGCGCGATCGCCGTCGCCACCACGTCGAGCAGCGGGGAGGGGAGGTGGACCTTCGCGAGCGCGGTCACCGCGTCGGCGAGCGCGGCGAAGGCGTCGAAGTCGCTCTTCGCCTCCCAGCAGGGGGGGACGGCGGCCTGCATGGGGTGGACGAAGGAGTGGAGGTCGGTGGAGGAGAGGTCGTCCTTCTCGTAGGAGGTCGCGGCCGGGAGGACCACGTCGGCGAGGAGCCCGGTGGTGGTCATGCGGAAGTCGAGCGCCACGACGAGGTCGAGCTTGCCCTCCGGCGCCGGCCGCTGCACCGCGTCCAGCGCGCCCTGCGGCGACTCGCCGGCGATGGAGAGATCCTTCACGCCGAGGTAGTGGCGCAGGAAGTACTCGTGCCCCTTCGCGCTCGAGGAGAGCGCGTTGCCCCGCCACGCGATGAGCACTCGCGGCCAGGCCTCGGGCGCGTCCGGGTCCTCCACCGCGAGCCGCAGCCGCCGCTGCTCCAGCGCGCGCGCGACGTGCGCGACCATGGCCTTCGGCTCGGAGGCGCCCGCCTCGGCCGCCTCGCGGGCGACCTCGAGGGAGCTCCGGTCGAACTGCGGGTAGAAGGGCAGCCAGCCCCTGCGCACCGCCCGGATCTGGTGGTCCATCGCGTGCGCGCGATCGCCGCGCGAGGCGGGGTCGAGGCGGCCCTCGCGCTCGGCGCGCTCGTAGCGCCACTGGTCGGAGTGGACGTAGTGGAACGACGGCGCGTTCTGGAAGCGCGGCGGCTTCGCCCAGTCGAGCGCGCCCGCCAGGCTGGCCCACGGCGCCACCGGGGCGAGCTTCTCCTGGCCCACGTAGTGGTTGAGCCCCGCGCCGTTCTTGCCGACGCAGCCGCACAGCATGAGGGTGGTGAGGGCGGCGCGGTAGGCGAGGTCGGCGTGGTACCAGTGGTTCACGCCGGCGCCGATGATGACGGAGCAGCGCCCGCCGGTGCGCTCCGCGGTGTCGGCCCACTCCCGCGCGAGCCGGACGACCTGGGCGCGGTCCACGCCGGTGTACTGCTCCTGCCAGGCGGGCGTGAACGGCGCGGCGGGATCGTCGTAGCTCGCCGGGTACTCGCCCGCGAGGCCGCGGCCGACGCCGTGCTGGGCGAAGAGGAGGTCCTGCACGGTCGCGACGGCCACGCGGCCCGCGTCGGTCTCGACGAACCGCACCGGCACCCCGCGGCGCCACACCCGGTCCGAGCCGAAGTCGGCGACCTCGAGCTGGACGACCGCGTCGTGCCGCTCGAGGAAGGAGAGGGCCGGGTCGATCGGCGCGCCGTCCAGCCCGTCCTCGAGCTTCAGGTTCCACTGCCCCTTCCTCGCCTGCCAGCGGAAGCCGAGGCTCCCCTGCGGCATGCGCGGCGCGTCGGCGGCGCGATCCCAGACGAGGAACTTGAAGTCGCCGTGCTCCTCGCCGCGGTAGCGCTCGAGCGCGCCCGCGCGCAGCATCCGCCCGGGCGCGGCGACCCCGTCCTTCACGTCGAGCGCGACGAGGAACGGCGCGTCGGTGTAGCGGGTCAGGAACTCCCGGAAGGCGGGCACCTCCCGCTGCGCGTGGACCTCGGAGAGGAGGACGTGGTTCACCGCGCAGAGCAGCGCGCCGTCCTGCCCCGCGTGGGCGGGGATCCACCAGTCCGACTGGCGGCAGGTGGGGTTGAAGTCGGGGGAGAGGACGACGACCTTCGCGCCGTCGTGGCGCGCCTCGGCGAGGAAGTGCGCGTCGGGCGTGCGCGTCACGGCGAGGTTCGAGCCCAGCACCAGCACGTAGCGGCTGTTGAACCAGTCCGCGCTCTCCGCCACGTCGGTCTGCTCGCCGAACACCTCCGGCGAGGCGTTCGGCAGATCGCAGTACCAGTCGTAGAAGGAGAGGTTCACCCCGCCGAGGAGCTGGAGGAAGCGCGAGCCGCCCGCGAACGAGAGCATCGACATCGCCGGGATGGGCGAGAAGCCGGTCACGCGGTCGGGCCCCCAGCGCTTCACGGTGTGGACGATGGACGCCGCGACGATGTCGAGCGCCTCCTGCCACGTGGCGCGGCGGAACCCGCCCTTGCCGCGGGCGGCCTGGAGCGCGGCGCGGCGGGCGGGATCGCCCATGAGCGCGCCCCAGGCCAGCACCGGGTCCCGCTCCGCGGCCCGCGCGGCGCGCCACGCGTCGAGGAGCGCGCCGCGCACGTACGGCGTCTTCACGCGGAGCGGAGAGTAGAGGTACGTCGAGTAGCAGGCGCCGCGCTGGCAGCCGCGCGGCTCGTAGGGCGGCACGCCCTCCAGCGCGGGGTAGTCGGTCGCCTGCGTCTCCCAGGCGACGATGCCCTCCTTCACGTGGACGTTCCAGGAGCAGCTCCCCGTGCAGTTCACGCCGTGGGTGGAGCGCACGCTGCGGTCGTGCTGGTGCCGGTCGCGCCAGAGGCGCTCCCAGCGCCGCGAGGCGGGATCGAGGACGTCGCGCAGGAAGCTCATCGGGCACCTCCCGCCGACCGGCGCGCGCGCGCGAGCGCGGCGGAGACGGGCGGCATGCGGCGGCGGAACGAGAGGACGAGGAGGGCGAGGATCGCCGCGACGCCGAGGCCGGCCTCGAGCAGGAGCCGCCCGAGCGTCGCCGACTGCGCCGGAGGCGCCGCGTGCGACTCCAGGAGGAACGCGGCCAGGTCGGCCCGCTCGCCGGCGGTGATGGCGTGGCCGCGGTAGATGGGCTCCATGCTCGGGAAGGGGACGTCCTCGAGCACGGTCGCGAGCGTGTCCGCGTCGTAGGTCTGCGCGGCGGCCGAGAGGTCGGGGCCGAAGCTGGCGCTCCAGGCGAGGCCGTGGCCCGCGAGCCCGTGGCAGCCGAGGCACGGGGCCCCGCCGTTCTGCAGGGGCCTCGCGCCGACGTACAGCGCCTCGCCCTCTCGTGCGTCCGCGGCGGCGCCGGCCGGAGGAGGCACGAGCGCGGCGGCGAGGGCGAGCGCGCCGCAAAGGCTGACGAAGTGGCGCATCGGGTGAATCCTCCGGTGCAGGTGGGTCCTGCTCACTGCTCGTTAACGCAGAAATTGCGATCGCCGAAAGTGCTTGGATCGGTGGCCATTCGGGGCCTAATTTGATCGCCGTCAAGTCAAATTGCGCAACCGAAGCGGCTGCACCGTGATGACGGTGATTCGGATCCCTGCATCCGCATGCTTTGCGCGGGTCGCTCGGCCACGCCGCCGTCCCGCCACGGCGATGGCCGCGGTCCTCGCGCTCCGCTCGGCGCGCTCGCCTCAGGAGGGCAGGACGAGCCCGAGGCGCACGAGATCCTCGGGCGTGTTCGCGTTCGCGAACGCCCGGCCGTCGGGATCGATCGTGCGCCACTCCGGCTCCTCGACGACGGCGGAGTGGACGGAGCGCGCGAGGTGCTGGAGCGACGGATCGCCCTCGGCGAGGAGGCGCGACAGGAGCGGCAGGCACGCGCGCGACCAGAGCGCGTGCAGCGGCTCGAGCCGCCCGCGCCAGCGCACGAGCACCGCCTCCACGCCGGCGCGCCGCGCGGCGAGGAGCGCGATGCCAGGCGCGGACACGAAGGGCATGTCGCAGCCGGCGGTGAACACCCACTGCGTGCGCGCCGCCGAGAGCGCCGCGTGGACGCCGCCGGGCGCGCCCTTTCCGGCGACGAGGTCCGGCACCACGGGCGCGCCGAGCGGCGCGTAGGGCGCGGGGTCGTTCGCGACGACGAGGGCCCCGCCCTCGAAGAGGTCGCCGAACAGCCGGAGGGAGCGCGCCGCGATGGGTTCGCCGCCGACGAGCAGGAGCCCCTTCGGCCGGCCTCCCAGGCGCGTCGCTCGCCCCCCCGCGACGAGCGCTCCCGTGCAGTCGGAGATGCGTGCCGCCGTCACGGCGGGGGAGCATAACAGCGGAGCGCCGGCCCGGGCGGCGGCGAGGCTGGAGTCGAGCGGTCGATTCGGGTACAACCCTACGCCCCTATGAAGCCGGAGCAGCGCATCGAGGCCTTCCGCGCGTTCGTGGCGAAGAGCCCGGACGACGCCTTCGCGCGCTACTCGCTCGCGATGGCGCTGCGCACCGCCGGCCGCGCGGACGAGGCGATCGCCGAGTTCCGCGAGACGGTCCGGCGCAAGCCGGACTACGTCCCGAGCTACCTCATGCTGGGCCAGGCGCTCGAGACGGCCGGCCGCGACGGCGAGGCGGCCCGGGCGTACGAGGACGGGATCGCGGCGGCGACCCGCACGAACGACATGCACGCGCGGAGCGAGCTCTCGCAGGCGCTCGACGCCGTCCGCGCGCGAGGAGCGTGAAGAGATGAGCCAGATGGACCCCAAGGATCTCGACGTCGTCCCCGCGCCGGAGGAGCTCCCGAGCTCGCTCGGCGGGCTCATGCGCGGCAAGCGCGTGCTCATGACCGGCGTCGCGAACGACCGCTCCATCGCGTGGGCCATCGCGCAGGCGTTCCAGCGCGAGGGCGCCGAGCTCGCCTTCACCTACCCCGGCGAGGCGATGGAGAAGCGCGTCCGCCCGCTCGCCGAGGGGATCGGGGCGAAGGCGATCATCGACTGCGACGTGTCGAAGGACGAGGACATCGACCGCTCGGTGGCCGAGCTGCGCAAGGTCTGGGACCGCGTGGACGTGCTCGTCCACTCGATCGGCTACGCGCCGCGCGGCGCGCTCGACGGCCGCTTCACCGAGGTGACCACGCGCGACGCGTGGCGCATCACCATGGACGTCTCCGCCTACTCCCTCATCGGCCTCGCGCGCGCGTTCCGGCCGATGATGCCCGCCGGGTCGAGCATCGTGACGCTCACCTACTACGGCGCCGAGAAGGTCGTCCGGAACTACAACGTGATGGGGGTCGCGAAGGCCGCGCTCGAGGCCTCCATGCGCTACCTCGCCGAGGATCTGGGCCAGGACGGGATCCGCGTGAACGCCATCAGCGCCGGGCCCATCAAGACGCTGGCCGCCGCGGGCATCAAGGGGATGCGCACCATGCTCGGCGAGAACGCGGCGAAGACGCCGCTCCGCCGGAACGTGGATCAGGAGGACTGCGCGAGCGCCGCGCTCTACCTCTGCTCGCCGCTCGGGCGGAACGTGACGGGCGAGGTGCTGCACGTCGACGCCGGCCAGAACATCCTGGGCGTCGTCTCGATGGAGTAGGAGAGGCCGGCTACGGGCGACCGGCTACGGGGCTACGGGGAGCGCTCCGGGCATCGCTCGCACTTGCTTCTCCCGAAGTCGAAGCCTGGAGCCCGAAGCCTCCGCCTCGGCCTAGAGAAACCGCCCTCGCCGCGGCTTCTCGCCCACGAACGGGTTCGAGAGCCGCTCCTCGCCGACCACGCCCGCCGGACCGTGCCCGGGGAGGAAGCGCACGTCGTCGCCGAGCGGGAACAGCTTGCCGGTGATCGACGCGTGCAGCGCGTCGAAGTCGCCGCCCGGAAGATCGGTCCGCCCCACCGAGCCGGCGAACAGCGTGTCGCCGCTGAAGAGCAGCCGCTCCTGGGGGAAGAACAGGCAGATGGAGCCCGGGCTGTGGCCCGGCGTGTGGATCACGCGCCCCTCGGAGGCGCCCACGCGGAAGCTCTCGCCGTCGCCCGGGTGGTGATCGACGGCGGGCGCGACCACCGGCTCGAAGCCGAACATCTCGGCCTGGCGCGGGAGCGCCTCCAGCCAGCCGGCGTCGCCTGCGTGCAGCGACACCGGCGCGCCGGTGGCCTCCTTCGCCTCGGCGGCACCGGCGACGTGATCGATGTGTCCGTGCGTGCAGACGATCCGCACGACGCGCCAGCCGGGCTCGACGAGGGCCAGGACGCGCGCCGTCTCGCCGCCAGGGTCCACGAGCAGCGCCTCGCCCGTGCGATCGCAGGCGGCGACGTAGGCGTTCGCGGCGAAGGGGCCGACGACGGCGTTGCGGACTACCAGCATGGCTGGACCTCCCGCCACCGCGCGTGGCGGTCCGCCGAAGCGAAGGGCCGAGGGACGCGATCCCTCGGCCCTGGGCTGTCCGGCAGGCGCGCCGTCGCCGGCGCCGAGCGGGTCAGTAGGAGAAGGACGACCCGCAGCCGCAGGTCGTGCGCGCGTTCGGGTTGTTGAACTTGAACCCGGCGCCCTGCAGGCCGACCACGTAGTCGATCGTCACGCCCTGGAGGTACATCGAGCTCATCGGGTCGATGAACAGCTTGACGCCCTCCTGCTCGAACGAGACGTCGCCCTCGCGGGGATCCTTCTCGAAGTCCATGGAGTACTGGAAACCCGCGCAGCCGCCGCCCATGACGCCGACGCGGATGCCGTACTCGCTGAGACCCTCACGTTCCATCGCGTCCTTCACCATCTCGACCGCCTTCGCGGTGAGGCGGACGGGGGCGTCGACGCCCAGGTCCGTCGGGGAGGGGGCTACGGGGCTCAAGGTCGTGGCATCCATGTGTTCGAAATCTCCGTGGCGGGGCTGGTCGCCCGGCCGCTTGATGTGACGCAAGGAAGTGTAACAGCGGGGTTGGGCGGCTTCAATCCGACGTGCCGCCGCTTCACGGAGCCACCCGGGCAGGCCGGCTCAAGCGCGGCCGGAGAGGTGCCGGCCGCCATCGACGGGGATGACCGCGCCCGTCACGAAAGGAGCATCCGCCAGGAAGCGAACGGCCGCCGCGACGTCGTCCGGCGTCCCGGCCCGCCCGAGCGGGATGCGAGCGACGAGCTCCCGGCGCCGCTTCGCCGGATAGCTCTCCGGCCACAGGACCGTCCCGGGAGCCACCGCGTTCACCCGGATGCGAGGGGCGAGCTCGAGCGCGAGGCACTCGGTCAGGCGGACGAGCGCAGCCTTGGACGCCGCGTAGGCCGCGAAGCCCCGCCACGGGACCAGGCCGCCGCCCACGTCGGCGACGTTCACGATGACGCCCCGCGAGCGGGAGAGCAGGGGGAGGAGCGCGCGCGACAGGAGGAGCGGCGCGCGCGCGTTGAGGTCCATCTGCGAGTCGAACGCGGCCGCGTCGGTCTCCTCGAGCGGCAGGGCCTCGAACGCGGCGGCGCTGTTCACCAGCAGGTCCAGGCGGCGGTGGTCCCGGGCGAAGGCGGCGGCGAGCGCGGCGGGCCCGTCCGGCGCGGCCAGATCCGCCTGCAGCGCGCCGGGGAGGCCACGCGGAGGGTGCGAGCGGTAGTGGGGGACGACGGTCCAGCCGTGGCGGGAGAGGTCGCGGGCGATCGCGAGGCCCACCCGCACGCCGGCGCCGGTGACGAGCGCGACGCGCCCTCGCGCGGCGCTCACGGCGCGTCCCCGCGCGGCGGCTCCCAGGCGATCTCCTCGCGGCGCGCGCGGTGGTTGGCGAGGCGCGCGGCGACGAAGAGGAAGTCGGAGAGGCGGTTCAGGTAGGCGAGCGTCTCGGGCGCCACCTCGACCTCGGCGGCGAGCGCGACCACCCGCCGCTCGGCGCGGCGGCACACGCAGCGGGCGAGGTGGAGCGCCGCGGCGGTGCGCGTGCCGCCGGGCAGGACGAACTGGCGCAGCGGCGGGAGCTCCGCGTCCCACGCGTCGATGGCGGCCTCGAGCCGCGCCGTCCACCCGGCGTCGATGGGGGGGATGGCGGAGCGGGCCTTCGCGTCGTGCGGCGTCGCGAGCTCGGCGCCGACGCAGAAGAGCTCGTGCTGCGCGCGCGCGAGGTGACCGTCGAGCTCCGGGTCCTCGACGATCGCCCGCGCCGCGCCGAGCGCGGCGTTGAGCTCGTCGACCTCGCCGTAGGCGTCGACCCGCGCGTCGCTCTTCCGCACCCGCGGCCCCCCGAACAGGCCCGTCTCTCCGCGATCGCCGCTCTTCGTGTAGATCTTCACGCGGGCTTGCCTATCAGAGGCGCGACGCGGGCCGCAACGCCCGCCGAGGAGCGGATGGAGCCGATCTTCGAGGGAGATGCGCTCGTGGCGGTCGGTCGGGCCGCGGCGGAGCGCGCCTGGGCGGGTGGGCTCACCGTGCTCAGGTCCGACGGGAGCGTCGTGCCGATCCCGCTCCTGGCGGAGCCGGAGGTGCTGTCGCGCGAGGCGCTCGCAGCCGCCGCGGGCGAGGCGCAGGCGATCCTCTCGGGCGCGGTGAAGCTCGCGCGCCACCTGCTGGTCCACGGCGACGCGCGCGACCGCGACGCCCTCCTGGGCCCGTTCTCCGGCCTCGAGGGCGAGGCGATGGCCCGGCTCTTCGACGAGGCCCCGCTCCCGGTGCTGCACGCGCGCGTCGACTTCCTCGTGCCGGAGGGAGGGGGAGCGCCCCGCGCGCTCGAGCTCAACGCGACGATCCCCGCCATGTCCGGCTACGCGGACCTCGCCGCGCACGCCTGGATCCGGGCGGCCGCCGCCGCGCGCGGCAAGCCGCCGCGCGAGGTCGAGGCGCTCGTCGCGCGCTGCGGCAGCCACATGGAGCGGCTGCGCGAGGTGCTCGTCGCGTACTACCGGAGCCGCGGCGGGACGCGCGAGCGCCCGTCCGTCGCGCTCGTCGCGCGGCCGGGAGACGCGCAGCTCGGCGAGCTGCGCCGCCTCGCGGCCCACCTCAGGCAGATGGGTCACCGCGCGGAGAACCTCGTGCCCGCGGAGTGCGAGCCGGAGGGGTGGGACGTCCTGTACCGCCACGTGTGGGCGCACCGCGTGGACGCGGCGGCCCCGTTCGCTCGCGCGCTCCTCGCCCCCGGGCGGCACGTGCTCGTGAACCCGGTGAACGGGCTGCTCGAGGCGAAGGCGCTCTTCGCCCGGCTCTCCGAGTGCGCCGAGGACGCGCCGCTGGCGGAGCGCGCCGGGCTCGACGCCGGCGAGCGGGCGGCGGCCGGCCGGCTGCCGGTGACGCGGCGTCTCACCGAGGAGCTCGTCCCGCGGCTCCTCGCGGAGCCCGCGCGCTGGGTGCTGAAGCGGAGCTGGGACTACGGCGGCAAGAGCGTGCACCTCGGCGCGGAGGCGCCGCGCGAGGAGTGGCCGCGGATCGTGGAGGCCGCGCTCGCGGACGGGCGCGGCGGCGGCTTCGTCGCGCAGGAGCGGATCTTCGCGATGCGCCGCGCGGCGACGCGGCTGACGCCCGAGGGCGTGGAGCGCGGCGAGCTGTACCGCGACCTCTCCACCTACTGTGGGCTCGGCCCGGCGCGGGCGGACGGCTCGGTCGTGCGCGCCGCCGCCTCGCCGATCGTCAACATCCTCGGGGGCGGCGGCCTCGCGCCGGTCGTGCCCGAGGCCGTGCACGAGGCCCTGCGATGATCGTCGGCGAGACGACCTGCACGCGCGTCCTCGTCGGGCGGCTCGAGCCGGGCGAGTGGCTGCACGAGGCGCTCCTCGAGCTCGCGCGCCTGGAGCGGGTGGACGCGGCGTTCGTGCGCGGGCAGGGGATCGTGGAGCTCGTCGAGCTCGACCTGTGGGACCCCGCGCGCCGGAGCTACGGCGGGCCGCTGCGGCTGGAGGGCGCGCTCGAGCTGGCGAGCCTGTCCGGCACGATCAGCCTGCGCGGCGGCGCCCCGGACGTCAGGCTGCACGCGGTGGTGGCGTGGCCGCAGCTCGAGCCCGGTCCGCCCGCCTGCGCCGGCGGGCTGCTCGCCCGGGCCCGCGCCGTGTCGGTGGAGCTGGCCCTCGACGTCTACGACGACGGGGACCTCGACCGCAGCGTGGACGATCCCGTCACGGGGCTCCCGCTGTGGCGGACGCCGCGGCGTCGCTGAGCTCGCCGCGGAAGTCGGCGATGGCGGGGATGCCGGGGAGCGGCGCGATCGGCCTGCCGGAGTGGTCCGTCGCGAGGTGGACCACGAGCGCGCGCGGCCAGCGCCGCGCGTAGAGGTTGACGTGCGCCGGCTCGTTGTCGAAGGCGGCGACCACCGGGCCGAGCCGCTCGACGCGGGTCGCCGCGAGCTCCTTCCAGGCGTCGTCGCCGAGGGAGAGGTCGTCCTTCATGACGAGGTGGGCGCCCGCGCCGTCGGGCGCGGGGAAGCCCTCCCTGCGGAACACGTGCAGGGTGCCCTCGCGCATGCTCGACGGGCGCCCGGTGACGTACGCGATCACGGCGCCGGAGCGGGCGAGCGCGCGGACGAAGTCCCCCGCGCCGGCGATCGCCGCGTCGAGCCGGCAGTAGGCGTTCGTGAAGAACCAGTCCGCCCAGAAGCGCCGCGCGGGCCCGGCGTGCGCCGCCACCTCCGAGGGCGAGAGCCCGGCGTTGCGCAGCGCCACCCGCAGGTCCCAGCCCTCCCAGTGCTCCGGCCGCGCGTCGAGCAGCGCGGGGACGCCGGCCACGCGGCCGTAGTCCTGGAGGATACGCGCCTGGCGCGGGCGGTTGTCGAGCAGCGTGGAGTCGAGATCCAGCACCACGACGCCGGCCGGCGCGGCGGCCGCCGCGCGGCGCAGCGCGGCCGAAAGGATCGCCTCCTGCGCGTCGCGGCGGCTCATGCCTGAGACCTAGCGCGGCGGGGCCACGGCGAAACGCCCGGGTGGGAGCCGCCGGCGCGGGAGCGCAAGGTGGGAGCGCCGCGGCCAGGGTGGGCTGCGCGAATTGCGTGTCGTTCGGCCGTGGGGGGAGCGCCGCCGCTCCCGCCGCCCCGATCTCGGCTAGAGTCGAGGCGTGATCGAGAAGGCGGAGATCCTCGTCGTGGACGACGCGCCGAGCCAGGTGGAGTGGCTCGTCGCAGTGCTCTCGCGGGAGGGGTACCGGGTCCGGAGCGCGCGCGACGGCGGCGAGGCGCTCCGCGCGGTCGGCGAGTCGCCCCCGGATCTCGTGCTGCTCGACCTCGTCCTGCCGGACGTGAGCGGGCTCGAGGTGCTGCGCGCCATGAAGGCGCGGCCGGAGGATCCGTTCGTCCCCGTGATGATCCTGTCCGCCCAGTGCGACGTGGACACGAAGGTGGCCGGCCTGCGGCTCGGCGCCGACGACTTCCTCGCGAAGCCGTTCGCCGAGGCGGAGGTCCTCGCCCGCTGCGCCGCGATGCTGCGCATCAAGTCGCTCCAGGACCAGCTCCGCCGCGCGCAGCGGGACCTGGAGGAGCGCTCCGTCACCGACGCGCTCACCGGGCTCAAGAACCGCCGGTTCTTCGACGAGCGCCTGAACGAGGAGTTCTGCCGCGCGCACCGCTACGCCGACCCGGTGTCGCTCATCATGATCGACCTCGACCACTTCAAGAGCGTGAACGATCGCCACGGGCACCCGGCGGGCGACGCGGTGCTCCGGGAGGCGGGGGCCGTCGTGCGCAAGTCGATCCGCGATCCGGACATCTGCTGCCGGTACGGGGGCGAGGAGTTCGCGGTCATCCTGCCGAAGACGCACCTGCCCGGAGCGCTCGCGGTCGCGGAGCGCATCTGGCGCGCGCTCGGGAAGCGGGTCTACGCGATCCCCGCCGGCGCGCCGGGCGGCCCGGCGGAGCTGAAGGTGACCGCCTCCATCGGCGTGGCCTTCTTTCCGTCGAAGGACATCACCGCGCACGAGCACCTGCTGCGCTTCGCGGACGAGGCGCTCTACCAGGCGAAGCGCGCCGGCCGGAACACCATCTGCCTGTACCAGGCGCCCACCTCGGCGCCGCCCGTCCCTGCTGCCTGAGACTGCCGCCAAAGATTGACGCCAAATTGGCGTGACTGTCAGGGTAGGGGTATACGTTGACCCGGAGCGTATCGTTACCCGGGTTCGATCGCGCTCAACTGCTGGAAAACACTGCTCCCCGGGTCCGTCCTTCGTGGACCGGACGATGCACCCAGGGGGCGCCCCGTGATGCAAGCGCAGGTCATCTCGACTGGGTCCGTGCACCCCGGCGCCCGCCCCGAGTCCACGCTGCTCGTGGTCGAGGACGACGAGCACGTCCGGCGGGCGCTGCTGCGCGTCCTGCGCCGCTCCCGCTGCCGCGTGCTCGAGGCGTGCGAGGCGCACGGGGCGCTGCGGGTCCTCGAGCGCGAGCCGGTGCAGGCCATCGTCTCGGATCACCGCATGCCGGGCATGACGGGCATCGAGCTGCTGCGCGTGGTCAAGGAGCGCTGGCCTCGCGTCCAGCGCGTGCTGCTCACCGGACAGGCCGACTCCGCCGCCGTGGAGGAGGCGGTGAACCGCTCCGAGGTGTTCCGCTTCATCTGGAAGCCCTGGGACGACGCGCACCTGCTCATCACCATCCAGAGCGCGATCGACCAGTTCTGGACGGTCGAGGAGAACGACCGGCTCACGGGTGAGCTGGCGGCGCGCAACGGCGAGCTGGAGCGGTTGAACCGCGACCTCGACGCGCGCCTGGTCGCGCGTCAGGCGGCGCTCGTGCGCGCGGCGGAGGAGTGGCGGGCCTGCTTCGACGCGCTGGGCGACCCGGTGGCCATCGTGAAGGGCGGCGGGTGCGAGGTCGTCCGCGCCAACGCCGCCTTCGCGCGCGCGGCGGGGGTCGCGCTGAACGCGCTGCCCGGCCTGCGCTGCGGCGATCACGCCTTCGGCGCGCTGCCGTGCCCCTCACGCTGCCGCGTCGCCGCAGGGGGGGTCGAGGCCGAGACCGCCTACGCCGACCGCACCTGGCTCGTCCGCTCGTTCCCCTTCACCGGCGAGGACGGCGCCTTCGTGGTCGTGATGAAGGACGTCACCGAGGAGCGGGAGGTGACGCAGCGCCTGTTCCAAGCGGAGAAGATGTCGGCCATCGGCCAGCTCGCCGGCGGCGTCGCGCACGAGATCAACAACCCGCTCGGCGGGATCCTGGCCTTCGCGCAGCTCATGAGCCGCGAGGAGCGCACGCCCGCGGACCTCGAGAGCCTGAAGCTCATCCAGGACGCGGCGATGCGCGCGAAGCGGATCGTCGAGAGCCTGCTCCGCTTCTCGCGGCGGCCCCGCAACGAGGAGAAGGGCCCGGTCGACGTCGCGCAGGTCGCGGAGGACGCGCTGTTCCTGCTGCGCCCGCAGATGAAGGACGGGCGCATCGAGGTGGTGCGCGACTACCGCGCGGCGACCGCGCTCGGGAACGCCAACCAGCTCCAGCAGATCTTCGTGAACCTCGTCGTGAACGCCATCCAGGCGATGGCGGGCGCGGGGCGGCTCACCGTCGCGGTGGGCCCGGCCGCGGCCGGGCGCGTGCGCGCCTCCGTCGCCGACACCGGCCCGGGCGTCCGCCCGGAGATCGCGAAGCGGATCTTCGAGCCGTTCTTCACGACCAAGCCGGAGGGGAAGGGCACCGGGCTCGGCCTCTCCATCTGCTACCAGATCGCCGAGGACCACGGCGGCTCGATACGCGTCGAGCCGGGCCCTGAGGGGGGCGCCTGTTTCGTGGTCGACCTGCCGGCGTCGCAGCCGAAGCACTGAACCGAGGGGACCATCACCATGGCCGATGGCACAGACACCAAGCCCGTACGCGTCCTCGTGGTCGACGACGAGCCCACGCTCCTCCGCGCGCTGGAGGCCCTGCTCGGACAGAAGGGCTACTCCGTCGTCGGGCTCGACTCACCCATCGTGGCGACGCAGCGCCTCGCGCACGAGGACTTCGACGTCGCGCTGCTCGACATCAAGATGCCGCAGCTCTCCGGCCTCGAGCTCCTGTCGGCGGTGAAGCACCGCCGGCCCGAGGTAGAGGTCATCATGATGACCGGGCACGCCACGGTCGAGACCGCGCTCGCCGCCGTGCGCTCCGGGGCCTACGACTACCTCACGAAGCCGTTCGAGGACGTGGAGCTCGTCGCGCGCGCGGTCGCCAAGGCGGCCGAGCGGAAGATGCTCTTCGACCGCAACCGCCGGCTGGAGACGCAGCTGCGGGAGAAGGAGGGCGGCGCGCCGGAGGGGCTCGTCGGCAACTCCGCCCCCATCCGCGAGGTGGTGCGGATGATCGAGGCGGTGGCGTACAGCGCGACGACGGTGCTCGTCACCGGCGAGAGCGGCACCGGCAAGGAGCTGGTCGCCCGCGCCCTGCACGCCCGGAGCCCGCGCCGGGCGCAGCCGTTCGTGGCGCTCAACTGCGGCGCGCTCACCGAGACGCTCCTCGAGTCGGAGCTCTTCGGCCACGTGAAGGGCGCGTTCACGGGCGCCCAGCGCGACCAGAAGGGGCTGTTCGACGCCGCCGACGGCGGCACCATCTTCCTCGACGAGATCGGTGACATCCCCCCCGCGACGCAGGTGCGGCTCCTGCGCGTGCTGCAGGAGGGCGAGCTGAAGCGCGTCGGCTCCGCCGAGTCGGTGAGGGTCGACGTGCGGGTCATCGCCGCGACGCACCGCGACCTGCCGCGGCTGGTCAAGGCGGGCAAGTTCCGCGAGGACCTCTTCTACCGGCTCAACGTCATCAACATCCCGCTCCCCTCGCTGCGCGACCGCGTCGACGACGTCCCGCTGCTCGCGCACCACTTCCTGCGCCGCTACGCGGAGCGGCTCGGGAAGCGCGTCCGCGCGCTGGCGCCCGACGCGATCGAGCTCCTCTGCGGCTACCGCTGGCCGGGCAACGTCCGCGAGCTCGAGAACGCGATCGAGCGCGCCGTCGTGCTCTGCCGCGGCGAGGCCGTGACGGGCGGCGACCTGCCGCCCGCCGTGACCGGCCGCACCGCGCCGCTCGTGCGCGAGGCCCCCGCGGGCGGGGACGAGGCGGTGTGGCTCACCATGTCCTACGCCACGGCGAAGGAGCAGTCGCTGCGCCGGTTCGAGAAGGGCTACGTCGAGACGCTCATGCGTCACTGCGACAACAACATCTCCGCCGCGGCGCGCAAGGCCGGGATGGACCGCTCGAACTTCAAGCGCGTGCTCCGCAAGTACCGCACCGACGTGGAGCCGGACGCCGGCGAGCCGGAGGAGAGCGACCGCGCCGCAGGGTAGCAGGGCGGGAGACGGGGCCGGCGCAGTCGGCCGCGCCGGCCTCTCGCCTCACCTCAAGGGAACAGCGGATCCGCGAGCCGCGGGTTCGCGGCCGCGCGCTCGGTGGTGAAGCGGAGCTGGACCGCCTCGTCCTTCCAGGCCTCGACGGCCCGCGGGAACCAGTCGCCGCCGGTCGGCGAACCCCACCCGAGCAGGCGGACGTCGAAGAGCGCGCCGCCCTCGGCGGAGACGAGCCGCATCGGCTGGAACGTCTCCTTGTCCACGTACGCAACGGGCTTCGCTTCCTTCGCCCGCGCGCCCACCACGTAGGCGAGGCGGCCGTCGAACCGGCCGAGCGACGCCTGCGAGGTCGAGACGCCGCGGCGCCCGAGCACGTTCGCGTACGCGGCGGCGCCGCCGCCGGACAGCGACGGCGCGAGGAGCGCGCAGGTGGAGCGCACGAGCGCGAGCGCGGAGGGGAGCTCGGCCAGGCCGCGCGAGCCGGCGACGCGCCCTTCACGGATCGCGACGTACGGGCGGCTCGCCTCGGGGACGTCGAGCGGCGCGAGCTCGAGGCGGCAGCGGCCAGGCACCTTCATGAGGAAGCGCGCCGGCACGGTGAGCTGCCCGCCGCGCAGCTCGATCGCGGCGGCCTGCGCGAGCCTCCCGGCGTCCGGGCCCTCGGCCTGGAACGTCCCCTGGACCTCGAGCGAGACGAGAGAGAGCTCCGCGCGCCTCGAGGCGAGGCGGGACAGGATCCCCGAGACGGGGAGGACGTAGGCGAGGGCGGGGAGGGCGGCGGCGAGGAAGGCGGCGGCGAGGACGAGGCGCTTCGTCAACGGGACATCTCCTTCATGAGCTCGCGCAGCGGGCCCGCCAGCTCCGGGCGCTTCAGCGCGAAGGCGAGGTTCGCCTTGAGATACCCCAACCGGTCGCCGGCGTCATATCGGTCGCCCTCGAAGCGGTACCCGAGCAGGCTCTCCTCGCGCGCGAGCACCGCGAGGGCGTCGGTGAGCTGGATCTCGCCGCCCACCCCGGGCTCGACCTGATCCAGCACCTCGAAGATGCGCGGAGGGAGCACGTACCGGCCGATCACCGCCAGGTTCGAGGGTGGATCCTGCTTCGGCTTCTCGACGATGCGCTCCACCTCGATCGTGCGCGGCTCGAGCTCGGTGCCCGCCGCGATGCCGTACATCGAGGTCTCCTCGGGCGGGACCTCCATGAGGGCCACCGTGGCGAGCCCGTGCTTCGCGTAGCAGTCGGCGAGCTGCTTCGCGCCGGGGACCTTGGCGTCGATGATGTCGTCCCCGAGCATCACGACGAACGGCTCGTCGCCGATGACGTCGCGCGCGCACAGCACGGCGTGCCCGAGGCCGAGGGGCTCCTGCTGCCGGACGGTGATGACGTTCGCCATCTGCGCGATGGAGCGCATCTGGCGCTTCAGCTCGTGCTTGCCGGTCCGCTCGAGGTGCGCCTCGAGCTCTGCGGCGATGTCGAAGTGATCGACGATCGACTCCTTGCCGCGGGCGACCACGAGCACGACGTCGCGCACGCCCGCCGCCACCGCCTCGGCGACGATGTACTGGATCGTGGGCGTGTCCACGATGGGGAGCAGCTCCTTCGGGACGGCCTTCGTCGCGGGGAGGAAGCGCGTGCCGAGGCCGGCTGCAGGGATGACGGCCTTGCGGATGGTCCGGTTCGCCATGGTGCCCGGCAATCTAGCTCCGGGACGGTCGTTGCAGAAGCCCGCGGCGCGGCTTTCGGGGTGCGCGCACGGTCGTTCAGCGCTCGAGCCGCTCCGCCTCGGTCTTGCAGTCGATGCAGAGATCCGTCACCGGCCGTGCACGGAGCCGCGCGGCCGCGATGGGGCGTCCGCACGACGTGCAGCGGCCGAAGGTGCCCGCCTCGAGCCGCGCGAGCGCCTCCTGGATCTTCGAGATGAGCCGGCGATCCCGGTCGCGCAGGCGGAGCGCCCAGTTGCGGCCCTCCTCGAGCGTCGCGCGGTCGTTCGGATCCGGCACCTCGTGGGCGCCGTCGGCCATCTCGTGCACCGCCCGTTCGCCCTGCCCGAGCAGCGCGCCGAGCTGTTCCTCGAGCAGCGCGCGGTAGCGATCGGTGTCGCGCTTGCGCATGGGCGGCCCTCCTCGACGGGTCCACCACGACGGTAGCGCGATCGGGAAAACGGTCACAAGCGTCCTTGCCGGGGGCGAGACCTGACCGTATCCTCGCGCGGTGCGCGCCCGGCTCCTGAGCGTCCTCGCGATCGTCCTCGTCGCTGCGCCCGCGCTCGCCGCCGCGCCGCCGCCCCCGGGCGGCGTGCCGGACATCGCCGGGCCGCGGAGCCTCGCGCTCTCCGCCGGGGTGGGGCTCGCGGCGGGCAACGACGGCATCCTCCTCAACCCCGCCAGCACCGCGGCGCGCCGCCGCTACTCGATCGAGGCGGCCGGCTTCGTGGATCGCCGCGGCTCCGACAGCGTCGCCGAGATCGTGGGCGGGTCGGTGGTCGACTCGCTCTCCTCTCCGGTCGCGGCGGGCCTCTCCTACCTGCGCGCGATCGACGGCGACTACGAGGGGAACATCGTCCACCTCGCCCTCGCCGGCCCGATCGCCGAGAAGCTGTTCCTCGGCGTCGCGGGCAAGTGGCTCTCGCTCGACGCGACCGAGAAGGTGAGCGCCGCGACCGTGGACGCCGGCCTCTTCTGGCAGGTCGGCGAGTGGCTGTCGATCGGCGCCGCCGGCTACAACCTCGTGGACATCGCGAACGAGGAGGTCGCGCCGATGGGCGTCGGCGCGGGCCTCACGCTCGGCAACGATCGCGCCTTCCAGATCACCGGAGACTGGCGCGCCGACCTCGACCGCGGCGAGGAGACGAAGAACCGCTACGGCGTCGGCGCCGAGGTGCTCCTCGGCGGCCTCGTCCCGCTGCGCGCCGGCTGGGCGCGCGACGAGGTGATCGACACGTCCTGGTGGTCCCTCGGCGCCGGCATCGTCACCCGCGGCGGCGTCGCGCTCGACGTCGGCTACCGCCAGAGCCTCGACTCGACGTCGGCTCGCACGATCGCCGCGTCCCTCAAGCTGTTCCTGTTCGATTAGAGCGGCCGCCCGCGCTGAGACTGTCGAAGCACGAACCCAGGGGAAAGGGGCCGTGGCGCGCCGCGGGCGCGGGGGCTCGCGTCCTCGGCGGACACGATGGACGGGGACAAGGTACGGGGACCGGTTCCGTCCGCAGGCGCCGCTGGCAATGCGGGGCCGCACGGGCGTCAGCGAGAGAGGGCGAGGGCGCCTTGGCGGCCAACCGCATTGCATGCGGTCCGTGGATCGACTCGGTGCCGACCGCGTCCAGTGTCCGCCTTGCGGGCGCGAGCCCCCGCACATGGGGCGGCGCGCGGCGGGCGTAGTTGGATTGCGGGCAGGCCGTCACACGTCCGGCAACACGACCGGCTTCCCCGTGTCCCCGTTCTCTCCGCGCCAGACCCTCACGCCCCACACCTCGCTCACCCGCGCGTCCGTGAGCACGTCCCCCGGTCTCCCTTCGGCGACGACCTGGCCGCCGGAGAGCACCACGAGCCGGTCGCACGCGGCGGCGGCGAGGTTGAGGTCGTGCAGGACCGCCACCACGCACAGCCCGCCGCGGGCGGCGACCTGCGCCATGCGCATCGCCGCGACCTGGTGGGCGAGGTCGAGGAAGGCGGTCGGTTCGTCGAGGAGCAGCACGCGCGGCTCCTGCGCGAGCGCGCGCGCGAAGAACACGCGTCGGCGCTCGCCGCCGGAGAGGGCGTCGAGGCGGCGGCCGGCGAGGTGGACGAGATCGCAGGCCTCGAGCGCGCCCTGCACCGCGCCGTGATCCAGCCGCGTCGCCACGGCGAGCAGCCCCTGGCGCGGCGTGCGCCCCATCATCACGGCCTCCCGCACGGTGAAGGGCCAGCCGACGCGCGGCTCCTGCGGGACGAGCGCGCACACGCGCGCGACCTCGCGGCGCGGCGCGGCGTGCGGATCGAGGCCGGCGAGCCGGACCGTGCCGGAGGACGGCGCGGCGAGCCCGGCGATGAGCCGGACCAGGCTGGACTTGCCCGCGCCGTTCGGGCCGAGCAGTCCGACGAACTCGCCCGCCCTCGCCGTGAACGACACCTCCGACAGCGCCGGGCGCGGGCCGTAGGCGAACGAGGCGCCGCGCACCTCCACGATGGGGTCGCTCGCCGCCGGCGCGCTCACGAGGCCTCCGACGGGCGCTCGGTGCGCCGGAGCAGCCACAGGAAGAAGGGGCCGCCGAGGAACGCGGTGACGGCGCCCACCGGCGGCTCGGTGCCGAGCGGCAGGAACGCGAGCCGCGCGAGCGCGTCGGCGAGGACGAGGAACGCCGCGCCGAACAGCGTCGAGGCCGGCACGAGCAGGCGGTGGTCGGGGCCGACCACGCGCCGCACGAGGTGCGGGACGATGAGCCCCACGAAGCCGACCATCCCCGCCAGGGCGACCGCCGCGCCGGTCGCCGCGCTCGCCGCGAAGAACACCGCGGCGCGGGCGCGCCGGACGTCGACGCCGAGCGAGGCGGCCTCCTCGTCGCCCAGGGTGAGCAGGTTGAGGCGCGCCGAGAGCGCGACGAGCGCGCTCACGGAGAGGGCGACGAGCACCGCGCCCACCGCGATGGTCCCCGGCGACTCGTAGCCCACCGCGCCGAGCAGCCAGTACAGGAGCCGGCTCGCCTGCTCCGGCGGCACGAGCATCTTGATGAGGGTGATGACGCCCGCCACGAAGGCGTTGAAGACGATGCCGACGAGGAGGGCGGCCTCGGGCACCAGCCGGCCGGCGACGCGGCCGAGCCCGAACACGAGGGCGGTCGAGGCGATGGCCCCGAGCACCGCGCCCGCGGCCACGGGCGGCGCGGAGCCCAGGGCCTCGCCCGCGCCCCCCGCGACGCGGGCGAGCCACGTCGCCGCGACGAGGACGATCGAGCCGCCCAGCGCCGCGCCGCCGGAGACGCCGAGCACGAAGGGCTCGGCGAGCGGGTTCCGCAGCAGCGCCTGGAGCGCGGTGCCCGCGGCGGCGAGCGCGCAGCCGACGAGCGCCGCGAGGATCGCGCGCGGGAGCCGCAGCCCGAGCAGGATCGACGCGTCCGGCTCGCGGCCGGCGAGGGCCGCGCCCACGGAGATGGGCTGGGCGCCGAGCGCGCAGGAGACGGCGATGGCCACCGCCACCGCCAGCGCTCCGGCGGTGAGGGCGAGGCCGAGCCGAACGGCGGGCGAGAGCCTCACCGCGCGGCCTCCGGGTGGACGCCGCGGAAGAGCGCGTCGAGGCCGCGGACCATGCGCGGCCCGGCGCGCAGGAGGTCGTCGTTCGGGAGCCGGAACACGCGCCCGCGCCGCACGGCGGGGATCGCGGCGAGCCGCGCGATCCCCTCCGCGGGCTCGCGCGCGGCGGCGTCCACGACGAGCTCCGGATCGTCCGCGACCGCCTTCTCGAGCGGGTAGACCGGCCAGGGCCGCTCGCCCCGCACCACGTTCTCGGCCCCCACGATGGAGAGGAGCTCGTCGGGGAAGCTCCTCGGTCCCGCGACGACGAGCGGTTCCCGGCCGACGACGAAGAGCACGCGCTTGCGCTTCACCGAGCGCGCGCGGTGGCGCACCTCCTCCACCGCCGCCTCCAGCGCGCGCGAGAGCCTCTCGCCGCCCCGAGCGTCGAGGAGCGCCTCGCCGATGATGCGCGGGGTGGCGAGCACGTCGGCGACGCTGACGATCGGGATGGCGAGGATGGGGAACGGACGGCCCGAGGCGACGGACAGCTCCGCGATGCGCCGCACCGCGGCGACCGCGCCGCCGTCGGTCACCCACAGCAGGAGATCGGGCGAGAGCCCCAGCACCGCCTCCGGGCTGGGGTCCAGGAACCCGCCCACCCGCGGGAGGTGCCGGACCTCGGGCGCGTCGTCGAGCCGGGTCACCCCCACGAGCCGATCGGCGTGGCCCATGGCGACCACGACGTCCGTGAGGCTCGGGGCGAGCACCACGATCCGGCGCGGGGGGGCCTTCGGCCTCGGGCCCACCCAGATCGCGCCGCCCTCCGCCGCGCCCTTGCCGCTCGGGCGCAGCGGGTCGTCCGCCGCCGCGCGCGACGGGGCGAGCGCGGCGGCGGCGACGGCGAGGAGGACGGCGGCGGCGGTGCGGGTCACTCGCTGCATGCGACGTCGGAGGCCCAGGCGAAGTAGACGGTCGGGCACACCGGGACCGCCGTGCCGACGGTGCGCGCTGCGGGATCGAAGGGGAGCACCGCGCCCGAGGCCTGATCGGTCACATAGCCCCGATCCCCGCAGAACGCGAGGTTGCCGGGGACGAACCCGGGCGGCGTCGCGACCGGCGCGCGGGGCGTGGGTGCGCCGGAGATCTCGACGGGGAGGAGGCCGCCGGGCGCGAGGTCCGGGAAGCCGAACGAGCCGCAGGAGACCCAGAGCGTGGAGTCGCTCACGGCGAGGCCGCCGGGGTTCTTGCACCCCTCGCCGAGGTCGACGATCGACACGCCGCCGCTGGCCGCCTCGATGACGGCGAGGCGACCGGACCCGGCCGGCTTGCAGTACTCGAAGAACCCGCCGCCGCAGTCGGCGTACTCGAGGTTCGAGAGGGTGACGAACACCCGCTGCCCCACCGCGAGCGCGCTGGCCGGGAACGGGTAGGCGCCCGCCGTCGCGGTCCCGTCGATCGCGCGAAGGTCGATCGCGCCGTCGGTCGCCGCGCACCCGCCCGCGCCCGGACCCGCGGCGAGGCAGGCGGGGAGGCCGGAGAGGTCGAGCTTGGCGATGGCCTGCCCGGAGGGCGGCGCGCCCGGCGCGACCGCCTTGCCGAAGAGGGGCACGTAGGCCCGGTCGCCGACGGCGGCGAGGCCGTGCGGGTTCGCGCTCTCGCCGGGCATGACCACCTCGTCGAGGATGTCGCCCGCCGGGTCCAGGACCACGATGGTGCCGACGAACGCGTTCGCGGCGAAGATCGCCCCCCCGTGCACGGTGACGTCCTGCACGTCGGTGCCCGTGAGCACCGTCGTCGCCGCGGCGAGCTGCGAGCCCAGGGGAAGGACGCCGACGCTCGCAGGGACGCCGCCGTTCGCGGTGTAGATGGCGAGATCGCCGAGCGCCAGGGCGGTGGGGCTGCCGTTCGCGGCGAGCGGCGCGCCGGCGTCGCGGAGCTCCGCGTTCACCGGCCGGACGTCCGCCGAGGCGTAGCAGGCGACGTAGATCTCGGGGCGGCAGGCGCCGTCGCGGCACACCTCGCCGTCCGCGCAGCGGGCTCCGCAGGCGCCGCAGTGATACCGGTCGGAGGCCACATCCACGCAGGCGCGGTCGCAGGGGACGAGCCCGGCCTCGCACCCGGCGGTGCAGGAGGTCGCGCCGCCCGTGGTGGTGCAGTAGGCGGCGGCCTCGCAGGCCAGGCCGCAGGCGCCGCAGTTCTCCGCGTCGCGGGCGAGGTCGGTGCACGCGCCGCCGCACTCCGCGACGGCGTCGGCGCACGCGCACGCTCCGCCGCTGCACGTCTCGAGGGCCCCGCACGCGGCGCCGCAGGCGCCGCAGTGGGCCTCGTCGGAGAGGAGCGACACGCAGCGGCCGCCGCAGTCGGTCTCGCCCTGGGGGCAGACGAGCTCGTCCTTGCAGCCGGTGACGAGCGTCAGGGTGAGGGCGAGCGCGAAGAGGGTGGGGGTTCCAAGCGTTCTCATCGGGTCCTTTCCTGGGAGGAAGCGGCGCGGAGCGTGACCATCCACGTCCGGCCGGGGAGGGGGTTGCCGTAGCCGTCGACGAGCGTTCGGTCGTCTGCGACGTTGTCGACCTCGACGTGGAGCGCGAGCGCCGGTCGGCGCAGGAACCGGATCGATGCGCCCGCGCCGACCAGGGTGACGTCGGGCAGCGGGGTCTCCTGGTTCAGCACGCCGAGGTACTGGTCGCGCGCGTGCTCCACCTGGACGTGCGCGCCGAAGCGCCCGGGCGAGACGGCGGCCCGCGCGTAGAGGCGGTGCAGCGGCCGCCTCGGAAGCGCGTTCCCCAGCACCCCGGGGCTGCCGCGCAGCACCTCCGTCGGGAGGAACGTGTACGCGCCGGAGAGGGCCAGCCCGAGGGCGCGGCGCCACGGCGTGGTCGCGGCCTCGGCCTCCACGCCGGAGACGACCGCGCGGCCCGTGTTGAACGGGCGGAAGTGGCCGAGGCTCGCCGGCTCGTAGGTGATGATGTCCTCGTAGACGGCGGCGTGGCCGCCGACCGACAGGAGCCCGAGCGCGCCGTCGTACACCAGCGCGGCGTCCGCGCCCGCGCCGGTCTCGGGGCGCAGGTCGGGGTTCGGCGAGAGGAGGCCCTGCTCCAGGTGGAGCTCGGCGAAGCTCGGGACGCGGTAGGTCCGGCCGCCGCTGGCGCGGAGCGCGAGCCCGCGCGCGAGCTCGAATGCCGCCCCGAGCTTGGCGGAGACCCCCGCGAAGTCACCGGTCCGCTCGGCGCGCACCGAGGCGCCGATCCGCAGCCGGCCCCCGGCCAGGAGCAGGTCCTCGGCGAGGGCCCCGGCGAAGCCCGCGCGATCGCGCGTGCCGCCCAGCGCCTCGCTCTCGTAGCCCTCGTTCTCCGCCGACAGGACGGCGGTCAGCACGCCTACACCGTGGGTGAGCCCACCCTCGACCTCGACGCCGATGGCTCCGCCGCGCTGTCGCGTCGGCTCGGTCCCGAGCGTCGCGAGCTCTGTGTCCAGCAGGTCACGCCTGCCGTGGACGCGCCCGGCGAGCGTGAGCCGCGGCCGCACCTCGCGGGCGACGCGCAGCATGGCGAGCACGCGGCCGTCCTCCTGCCAGTCGCCCGGCGTCGGCTGGTAGGGGGAGCCGGGCAGCTCGCGCCGCCCCGCGGTCAGCTGGGCGAGGCCGTCGACGCGGAAGCCCCCCGCCAAGCCGCCGAGCTTCGCGATGGCCCCGGCGCGGCGCGCCCCGTTGTTCACCCGCGTCTTCTCCTCGACGGGACCGCCGGGTCGATCCGGGGTGCGGTCGAGCTCGTAGCTGAAGTCGCCCTCGGTGATCTCGCCGCTCGCGGCGGCGAAGAGCGCGAAGGGGCCGACCGGCGCGACCGTGTCGACGGAGGCCGCGTAGGTGCCGAACGCCCCGGCGGTCGCCTCTCCGGACACGTCGCCCACCTGGCCGCCCCGCGTCACCACGTTCACCGCGCCGCCCAGCGCGCCCGCGCCGAACTGCGCCCCCGCGGCGCCGCGCACGACCTCGATGCGGGAGATCCACTGGCGCGGGATGGTCGCGAGATCGACGCCGCCTCCCGCGGTGCCGAGCGGCAGCCCGTCGAGCAGGACCTTCACGCCGTCCGCGGCGACCCCGCGGATCGAGACCGTGGCGAGCTGGCCGAGCGTCCCGTAGCGGGTCACCGACACGCCCGGGGCGGTCGCGAGGAGCTGCGCGACGTCCTTCGCCTCGCCCTCGAAGCGCTCGGCGGTGACCACCGTCGCCGAGGCGGTCGGATCCTTCTCGACCTCCGCGCGCGGTACGCGGACCTCGACCTCGGGGAGCACGACGGGCGGCTCGCTCTCCTGCGGGGCGACGGCGGCCGCGGGCGCCGCGCGCGCGAGCGGCGCGAGCGCGAGCGACAGCGCGACGGAGAGGGCGCGCACGCGCCCCGGCGATCGGGAGATCGAGCTCAAGTCCTCGGGTCTCCTCCGGACCCGATGCATCCTTGCTCGCCGCGAACGGCGAGGCCGCGCACCATGCGCGACGTGCTCGAAGGGAGGTCTCCTGGCTCCCGGGCCGCGGAGGGTTGCCCCCGCGCGGTGCCTCCACCTTCCCACCGCGAGACGTCCACGGCAGTGGTGACTTCCGAGGCACCTTCACCCGGCTACAGTGGCGGGACCGCGCCGGACTTCGACCGGCTTCCCTGTTCCTCCGAGCCGCTGAAACGAAAACGAGCAGACGAGTAGCTCCCGCGCGCAACCGCTGTCAAGCGGCCGGTGCCCGGCGGTGCGAGCGAGCCCGGCCGGAGTTGCGCGGCACCGGCCGGGTCGCCCAGCAGATCCGCGGGCTTCAGCGCCGCGCGGTGGTCGCGCCTCGCGCCGGCGCGGTCGAGGGGGCCGCGCCCACCGTCACGTTGCCCTTCACCTTCGCGAGCCACGCGGGGCCGATCCCCTTCACCGCGAGCACGTCCTCCGGGCGGCGGAAGGCCTGGCGGGTGCGATGCGCCACGATCGCCTGCGCGCGCTTCTCCCCGATCCCGGGCAGCCGCATGAGCTCCCCCACGCTCGCGCGGTTCAGGTCGATCCGCTCGGCGCTCCCGAGCGCCTTCTTCGCCGCCAGCGCGGGGGCCGCCGCGAGGAGGAGCGCGGCCATCGTGGAGGCGAGGACGGCGCGGCTCACGGCCTCACCTCCACCGTCTCGAGCGCGGTGCGGCGCGGCCCTCCGTTCGCCGACGGCCGGCCGTCCTCGCGCTGCTCGCGGACCTGCAGCTTGTTCGTCCCGAGGGGCAGGGCGTCGAGCAGGATCGAGATGCTCCCGTCGCGGTTCGTGAACGCGACGCCGATCTTGGTCCACCAGGCCCGCTCCCCGTTCGTGCTCTCCGGGATGGCGTACACCGCGAGCTTGCGGGCGCCGCCGCCCTTGTCGTTCGAATCGCTCATCGTCTCTCCGTTCCGTTCGGGCGCGCTCCCTGCGCGCCGGGCGGTGGGGGAGCAGCCCCCGTGCCCGTCCGAACTCCGCGAGATCGCTGGAGGCGGGCACGGAACGGAGGTTCAGGGGCGCTCCCTGGCGGACGAGCGGCGGCCCTGCGCCGCGGCGTGCGTCAGGGAGAGATCGCCCCGCGCAGCCAGCGCGCCGTCTCGACGAAGGACGGGCCGTCGTGGATGAGGTTCCGCCCGCGGTCGGTGCTCGACGCGAGCACGCGCGGGGCGAACGCCCGGTCCCAGCCGCGCTCGCGCACGAGCGCCCGCGCGTCGATGGGGTGCTCCGGCTCGGAGAACACGATCACCCACTCCGGGGCGAGCCGAGGCACCTCGTCGAGCTCCGGCGGGGCGTAGGCGTCGGGCCGAGCTCCGTGGACCGGATCGAGCCCGGCGAGCCAGAGCAGGTCGTGCACGAACGCGCGCCCACCCGGACGCCGCAGGTGGCGCCCGAACCAGAGCTCCGCGTACGCCCGGGGTCGCGGCGCCGGCGCGGAGGCGACGAGGTCCGCGCAGGCGCGCTCCAGCGCGTCGCAGAGCGACCGCGCCTCGGCGAGCCGTCCGCAGAGCGCCCCGAGCGCGACCGTGTTCTCGAGGATCCCGAACCGGCTCTGCGGGACGGGCAGCAGCGCCACCGGCAGCCCGGCCGCGGCGAGCCGGCGCGCGAGCGGGAGCTGCACCCCGTCGGTGGCGATGACGAGCTCGGGGGCCACCGCGCGCACCGCCTCGATCTCGGCGGAGACGTAGTCGGCCACGACCGGCGCGGCGAGGCCGGGCACGTACCGCGCGCAGTAGGGCGTCACGCCCGCCACGGCGTCGCCAGCCCCGAGCGCGAAGAGCGTCTCGGTGGCGGACGAGACGAGCGAGACGATCCGTGCCGGGCGCGCGGGGAGCTCGAGCGCGGTGCCGAGGAGCGGGGAGGTGATCTTCACGGAACGACCGATCTCCAGGGCGGTGCGGTGCGGCGGGCGGCCTACGCCACCGCGCCCCCGTGCGGGAAGTGGGGCGTGTCGCCGAGGTCGAGCGTCCCGAAGCGCGCCTCGTACTTCTCGACGTTGTCCTGGATGGCGTGCATCAACCGCTTCATGTGCTTGGGCGTCGTGATGACCCGCGCGCGGACGGTCGCCTTGGGCGCCTGGGGCTGGACGTAGACGAGGTCGAGCGTGAACTCCGTCTCCGTGTGGTTGACCATCGCCATGTTCACGAACGCGCCGTTCGCGGTGACGGGGTCGATCTCGATCTGGAGCTGGATCGCGTGGGGCGGGACGCCGGGCTTGTCTGACATGAGGCGGTGTTACCATGCCGGCTCCGGCGACGCTGCCTGGACGGGGCCGCCGCACCGGGAACGTTGAAAGGCCGCCCATCCAGGGGTAAGCGATCGTTCGGTTGGCACGCACCGGCATCGAGCACGGGAGGGAGTTCGAGCTGCGCGGCGGCCCGGACGCCGTGCTGCTGCTGCACGGCCTGACCGGCTCCACGTTCGAGATGCACGTCGTCGCGCGCCGCCTCGCCGAGCAGGGGATGCGCTGCCTCGCGCCGGTGATGGCGGGCCACGGCGGCGAGGCGCGGGACCTGCTCGGCGTGCCCTGGCCTGAGTGGGTCGCGAAGGCGCGCCGGGATCTCGCGCGGCTCGAGGGGGCGCGGCGAACGTTCGTGGTCGGCTGCTCCATGGGCGCGCTCGTCGCCTGCGCGCTGGCCCACGATCACCCCGAGCGCGTGGACGGCCTCGTCCTGCTCGCCCCCGCGCTCGAGCTCCAGCTCCACGGGAGGCTGGCCGCGCTGCTCGGGCGACACGCCCCGCTCTCGCGCCTGGTGGTCCCGAAGACGGCGGGCTCGGACGTCAGCGACCCCGAGCAGCGCGAGCGCAACCGCGTCGCCACGCTCGAGGGCGTGCCGCTCGCGGCGGTGGCGCAGCTGCGCGCCCTCGCCGATCACGTGGACCGGCAGCTCCCCGGGATCGCCGCGCCGGCTCTGGTCGTGGCGGGCGCGCACGATCACACCGTGACCGTCGCGGGCGCGCGGCGGCTCGCGCGCCGCATCGGGAGCGGCCCCGCCCACCTCGTCGTCCTGCCGGACAGCTTTCACCTCGTGGGCATCGACGTGGAGCGCGACCTCTGCGCGGACGAGGCGGCGCGCTTCCTCGAAGGTCTTCCGGTGCCGGGCGCGCGCGCGGCGGGGAAGCCGCGGCCGAAGGGGAGGGCGCGCAAGGATCGCACCGGCGGCACGAGCGGGCGCGGGCAGGGGCGGCGTCCGCGCGCGAGGTGAGCATGGCTTCCTACGTCATGGCGATCGACCAGGGGACGACGGGCACCACCGTCCTCATCCTCGACAAGCGGCTCGCGCCCCGCGCCCGCGTGAACCAGGAGTTCCGGCAGATCTTCCCGAAGCCCGGGTGGGTGGAGCACGATCTCGACGACCTCTGGGGCTCGACGGTCGCGACGGTGCAGCGCGCGCTGCGCGAGGCGGGCCTGCGCGGGCGCGAGATCGCGGCCATCGGGATCACGAACCAGCGCGAGACCACCGCGGCGTGGGACCGGCTCTCGGGGCGCGCGCTCCACCACGCCATCGTCTGGCAGGACCGCCGCACCACCGACGCGTGCGCGTCGCTCAAGGCGGAGGGGCACGAGCAGCGCGTGCGGGAGAAGACCGGGCTCGTCATCGACCCCTACTTCTCCGCCACCAAGATGCGCTGGCTGCTCGACAACGTCCGCGGCCTGCGCGAGCGGGCCGAGTCCGGCGCCGCCGCGTTCGGCACCATCGACAGCTACCTCGTCTGGAGGCTCACGAACGGCGGGACGCACGTGACCGACGTCTCCAACGCGAGCCGCACGCTCCTCATGGACATCCGCGCGCGGGCGTGGGACCGCGAGCTGCTCGACCTCTTCGGCGTGCCGCGCAGCGTGCTGCCCGAGATCGTCCCCTCCTCGCACGTCTATGGCACCACCCGGAACGTGAAGGACCTGCCGGACGGGATCCCCATCGCGGGGATGGCGGGCGACCAGCAGGCGGCGCTGTTCGGCCAGGCGTGCTTCACGCCCGGCGAGGCGAAGTGCACCTACGGCACCGGGGCGTTCCTGCTCCAGAACGTGGGGGGCGAGCCGGTGCAGTCCTCGCGCGGCCTGCTCACCACCGTCGCCTGGGACGTCGGAGGCGAGGTGACCTACGCGCTCGAGGGCTCCTCGTTCATCGCCGGGGCGGCGGTGCAGTGGCTGCGCGACGGGCTCCGGCTGTTCAAGAAGACGCCGGAGGTGGAGGCCCTCGCGAAGCAGGTGAAGGACACGGGCGACCTCGTGTTCGTCCCCGCGCTCGCCGGGCTGGGCGCCCCGCACTGGCGGCCCGAGGCGCGCGGGGTGATCCGCGGCATCGACCGCGGCGTCTCCGCCGCGCACCTCGCCCGCGCCACCCTCGAGGGCATCGCGTTCCTCATCTACGACCTCGCGGAGGCGATGAGGGCCGAGGCGGGCAAGGCTTACCCCGTGTTCAAGGTGGACGGCGGCGCCTCGCAGAACGACCTGCTCATGCAGTTCCAGGCGGACCTGCTCGACGTCCCGGTCGAGCGGCCGCGCATGATCGACACCACCGCGCTGGGCGCCGCCTTCCTCGCCGGCCTCGCCATCGGCTTCTGGAAGGATCGCGAGGAGATCCGCCGGGCCTGGAAGGTGGGCAAGCGCTTCGAGCCGAAGATGAAGGCCGTCGAGCGCGAGGCGCACCTGGCGAAGTGGCGCCGGGCGGTGCAGAGCGCCTAGAGCACGCGAGCTCGATGGGGGAGCCGTTCCGCTCGTGGTTCGACAGGCTCACCACGAGCGGGCGACAGGCTTCACCACGAGCGGGCGACAGGCTCACCACGAGCGGGCGACGGGCTCACCACGAGCGGACGACAGGCTCACCACGAGCGGACGGTCGCGAGGAGCGGACGGAAGGCTCGCGAGGAGCGGACGAGCAGCGCGTTCGGAGGGACCGCTCGCCCTGAGCCTGTCGAAGGGCGAGACGAGGGCGCGCTCAGGCCAGGCGATCGAGCGCGTCCGCCACCGTCTCGACGCCGACCAGCTCGATCCCGGCGGGGAGCTCGGCGTGCCGCGCGTTCGCGGACGGGACGATGGCGCGCTCGAACCCGAGCCGCGCCGCCTCGGCGAGCCGGATCTCGGGCTGCGAGACCGCGCGCACCTCGCCGGCGAGCCCCACCTCGCCGAGGACGAGCGTGCGCGGCGGCAGGGGCCTGTCGCGGAAGCTCGACGCGAGCGCGGCGACGGCGGCGAGATCGGCCGCGGGGTCGTCCACGGAGAGGCCCCCGGCGACGTTCACGAACAGATCGCACCCGAGGATCTCCATCCCCACCTTCTTCTCGAGCACGGCGGCGAGCAGGGCCACGCGGTTCGAGTCGATGCCGAGCGCGGTGCGGCGCGGGGTGCCGAAGCCGGTCGGCGCCACGAGCGCCTGGATCTCCACGAGCAGCGTGCGGGTCCCGTTCAGCACCGCGGTCACGGCGCTGCCGGGCGCCCCCTCGGGCCGCTCGGCCAGGAACAGCGCAGAGGGGTTGGTGACCTCGGCGAGGCCGCCCGCCTTCATCTCGAAGACGCCGATCTCGCTCGCCGAGCCGAAGCGGTTCTTGTGCGCCCGCAGGATGCGGTACGGGTGCGCGCCGCCGCCCTCGAAGTAGAGGACGGTGTCCACCATGTGCTCGAGCACGCGCGGCCCGGCGATCGCGCCGTCCTTCGTCACGTGGCCCACGAGGAAGACCGGCGTCTCGCTCGTCTTCGCGTAGGCCATGAGCCGGGCGGCGACCTCGCGGATCTGCGTCACGGTGCCCGGCGCGCTCTGCAGCTCGGGCAGGTACTGCGTCTGGATCGAGTCCACCGCGACCGCCGCCGGCGCGAGCGCCTCGGCCGCCTGCAGCACCTTCTGGGCGTCGGTCTCGGAGAGCACCCGGAGGTTCTCGGCCCCGACGCCGAGCCGGTCGGCGCGGAGCTTCACCTGCCGCGCGGACTCCTCGCCCGAGACGTACAGGACGGGCTTGTCGGGCGTGGCGCGCGCGAGCCGGTCGAGCGCGGCGAGCAGCAGCGTGGACTTGCCGATGCCCGGATCTCCGCCGAGCAGCACGAGCGCGCCCGGCACCACCCCACCGCCGAGGACACGATCGAGCTCCCCGATGCCCGTCCGCTGCCGCTCCTCCTCGCGGGCCTCGACCTCGTGCAACGGGATGGGCTTCGCGGTGGTGGCGAGCCCCCAGCCACGAGGCGCCGCGCCCCTGGGCTCCGGGGCGGCGACCTCCTCCTGCATGGTGTTCCACTGCCGGCAGGCCGGGCACTGGCCGAGCCACTTGGGGCTCGTCTGCCCGCACTCGGCGCAAGCATAGACGGTCTTCGTCTTGGGAGCGGGGCGGGCCATGCGCTCCCGTAGCACGCCGGTCTGACCCATCCGGCGCGGCGGCGGACCCCGTGGGGCTCGGCGAACCGTTTCGGCGCCGGGCGCCTCAAAACGCACGACGGGCGCGTCGCCCGAGGAGCTCGCTCATATGACCGTGGACAACGGCGTTCGCGTGGTCGCCGGAACCGTCGTGCTCACCTCGCTCGCGCTCGGCGTCGCGGCGAGCCCGCTGTTCGTGTCGTCGCGCTTCCTCTGGCTCACCGCCTTCGTCGGCGTGAACCTGCTGCAGAGCGCCTTCACCGGGTTCTGCCCGGCGGAGATGATCCTGAGGAAGGCCGGCCTGCCCGACGGGAAGGGCGCCGGGGCCGAGGCCCCAGCGGTGCGGGCCGCGCCGCGCGCGTGAGCGTGCGTGCCCCGGCGGCGCGAAAGAGCCGCGAAGCCGGGCCAGGTGAAACGCGGCGGCGCCCGGAGCCGACCGGACGCCGCCGCCCTCGTCAAACCGCAGCGCTGCCGCGGCGCATCACGGCGAAGATGAGCGAGATGACCGCGAGGACGAGCAGCAGGTGCACCCACCAGCCGAGCGTCGCGCCGGAGACCATCCCGAGCGCCCACAGCACCACGAGCAGGATCGTGATTGTCCAGAGCATCGTTCCCTCCCGGATGAAAAGTACGCATCCGGCCCGCGCGCACGCACGCTGCGTGGCCACCGCCGGGCGAGGGCTCTCGCGGCGCGGCGCGTCGTAAACCGGGGCCTGCTCGCCTGGTTGACGACGGGATCCCTCGCTTCTATCGTGCGGGTCCCATGTGTGAGACCGCCAGGACCCTTCCGCCGGACATCGTCCCGATCACCGTCGAGGAGGCGAGGACGCTCATCCGCCACACCGGCGGCCCGGCGCTCGACGCCCTGCTCGACCGCGCCGACGCCGTGCGGCGCGCCGTCCACGGAGACGAGGTCGCGCTGTGCGGCATCACCAACGCGAAGAGCGGGCGCTGCCCGGAGAACTGCGGCTTCTGCTCCCAGTCCGCGCACTTCCCGGGCGCGGACGCCCCGGTGTACCCGCTCGTGCCGGCCGAGGAGATGGTGGCCCAGGCGAAGGTGGCCGAGCGCGCCGGAGCGCGCGAGTTCTCCATCGTCACCTCGGGCACGCGCGTCGCGAAGGAGAGCGAGCTCGCCACGATCGAGGAGGCGGTGCGCAAGCTCCGGGCGGAGACGGCCGTCGAGCCGTGCGCGTCGCTCGGCCTCGTCCGCGAGCCGGAGCTCGTCCGGCTCAAGGCTGCCGGGCTCATGCACTACCACCACAACCTCGAGACGGCCCGCAGCTTCTTCGAGAACGTCTGCACCACGCACACGTACGACGAGCAGCTCGAGACCATCCGCGCCGCGAAGCGGCAGGGCCTGAAGCTCTGCTCGGGCGGGATCCTCGGCATGGGCGAGACCCCGGAGCAGCGGGTCGAGCTCGCCGCCACGATCCGCGAGCTCGGGATCGACTGCGTGCCCATGAACTTCCTGAACCCTCGTCCCGGCACGCCGATGGAGCACGTGCAGGCGATCACGGCGGAGGAGTGCCTCGCCGCCGTGGCGGTGTTCCGGCTCATGATGCCCGCGGCGCACATCTTCGTGATGGGCGGGCGCGAGGTGAACCTGGGCGGGCGGCAGCACCTCATCTTCCGCGCCGGCGCGAACGGCACCATGGTCGGCAACTACCTGACGAGCGCAGGACGGGGACCGGGCGAGACGGTGCGGATGGTGGAGGAGCAGGGCCTGCGGCTCAGGGCGCCGGACACCGGGCGCGAGTGGGCCTTCGACGGGAGCGCCCCCGCCGAGGCGGAGTGGAACCGCCGCGCCGCCGAGCCGGGCGGCAAGCGCGGGCTGCCGGTGGTGGGCCCGCCGCGCGGCGGCTGCGCCTAGCCGATGGCGCGCGCTCCCCTCGACTGGATCGACCGCGAGCTCGAGGCGCTCGAGGCGAAGGGGCTCCGCCGCGCGCTCGAGCCCCTCGCCTCGCCGCAGGGGCCGGTGGTGGAGGTCGGGGGTCGCCGCCTGGTGAACCTCTGCTCCAACGACTACCTCGGGCTGGCCGCCGATCCGCGCCTCCGCAGCGCGGCGGCCGAGGCGGCGGAGCGCGAGGGAGCGGGGAGCGGCGCCTCTCGGCTCGTCGCGGGCGATCTCCCGGTCCACGGGGCGCTGGAGCGCGCCATCGCGGGCCACGCCGGGACGGAGGCGGCGCTGCTCTTCGGGTCCGGCTACCACGCGAACGCGGGCGTCCCGCCGGCGCTGGTCGGGCGCGACGACGCCGTCTTCTCGGACGTGCTGAACCACGCCTCGATCGTGGACGGCTGCCTGCTCTCTCGCGCGAAGCTCGTGCGGTACCGCCACGCGGACGTGCAGGAGCTCGCGGACCTCCTCGCGGGCACCCCCGCGCGACGCAAGCTGGTGGTCACCGACGCGATCTTCTCGATGGACGGCGACGCGGCCCCGCTCCGCGAGATCGCCGGGCTGTGCGATCGGCACGGCGCCATGCTCTACGTGGACGAGGCTCACGCGACCGGCGTGCTCGGGCCGCGGGGCGGGGGGCTCGCCGAGGCGCTCGGCGTGGCGGACCGCGTGGACGTGCACATGGGCACCCTGGGGAAGGCGCTCGGCGCGGCCGGGGCGTTCGTGGCCGGAGAGCGCCGCCTGGTGGACCTCCTCGTCTCCCGCGCGCGCACCTTCGTGTTCACCACCGCGCCCGCGCCGGCCGCCTCGGCCGCGGCGCTCGCCGCGCTCGCGATCGTGGAGGCCGAGCCCGAGCGGCGCGCCCGCGTGCTCGCGCTCGCCGCCCGGATGAGGGTCGGCCTCGAGCGGCTCGGCTTCGACGTCTCGCGGGTGGCCGCGCCGATCTTCCCGGTGATCCTGGGCGACGAGGCGCGCGCGGTCGCCGCCTCGCGCGCCCTCCGCGAGCGCGGCTTCTTCGTGCGCGCCATCCGGCCGCCGACGGTGCCGCGCGGCACGAGCCGGCTTCGCGTGACGCTCACCGCGGCGCACGGCGAGGCGCAGGTGGACGCGTTCCTCGGCGCGCTGGAGGAGGTGCTGCGCGTGCCGGGGGGCGGAGCCCCCCGGGTGCTATGATCCGCGCATGCCCGCGGGTGGACTCGGCGGCCTCGGCCGCATGCTCCTGGTGACGGGCGCGCTCGTCGCGCTGGTCGGCGCGCTCCTCCTCGTCGCCGAGCGCTTCCCCGGGCTGCGCATCGGGCGCCTGCCCGGCGACCTGTCGGTCGAGCGAGACGGGTTCAGGTTCTACTTCCCGCTCGGCACGTCGATCGTCCTCTCGATCGTCCTGTCGCTCCTCTTCTGGCTGCTCGGGCGCCGCGGGTAGGGGCCGCCGCGAGCCCCCTTCACGGCCTGCACACCGCGGCCTGGACGTGCGACGGCAGCGGAACGACGCTGGCGTCGACGATCGAGAGCGCGCGGCGCTCGCGCTCGGCGGGTGGCGTCGCCCGCGCCGCGCGCCGAGGGGCGGGCTGCTGCGCTGCCGCGCGCTGGGCGAGGACGCGTGCGTGCGCATCGCGGCGCGCCTCCACTCCGTAGAGCCAGTCCTCGCTGGAGCTGGTGGGGATCGCGTCGCTGACGAACGCCACGCAGATGCCGAGCCAGAGGCCGACGGTGACGAGCCCCGCGAGGCGCCGCCGGCGCGGCAGCCCGGCGAAGAGGATCTTCTGATTCCCGGTCGTCATGGCTCACATCCTCCAGAGGCCCCTCGCGCCCGCCGGTTCGTCTTCCCCGACGCTCGCGCCGCCCATGGATCAAGAGCGATGCGACACGCTCTCGTGACGGGCTCCGTGGGGGGCCCGCCGGAGGGCCAGGGAGATCACCGGAGCCGGGCGTGGCCCACGAGCGTCTGCCGCTCGAAGGGGCTCCCCTTGCCGGTCTCGCCCGACGAGCAGCTCGTGAACGTGCCGCCGCCGGCGGCGCCGACGTAAGCGCCCGTGCCGCGCACGATGGTCCAGCGCCCGAACAGCGCGGGGAAGCGCGGCACCCTCGCGCCGCCCTGCACGCGCAGGACGAGCGTCCCGCGGGCGCCCTCGAGCACCCGCTCGACGCTCGTCTCCTGCGGCGCGAACCCGCCGTCGTCCCGCACCGTGCCCGCGTCCAGCCGCTCGCCCGAGGTGGACTGGATCAGGAACTTGCCGACGTATTGCCAGGGCGGGAACGTGACGTGGACCTCCACGCGCGTGGCGCCCGGTGGCGGCGGCGACGGCGGCGGGGGCGGTACGCGCGGCCCGGCCGGCGCGTCGGCGCGCGCGGCGGCGCCCGCGAGGGCGGCGGCGAGGGCGAGGGAGAGCAGGCGGGCGCGCACGATCATCCTCCTCGCGACGGGGCCACCGACGGGAGGCCGGCCGACGGCGTGCTCCGCATGCGCCGCGGCGGCTCGGGCGCACGTCCGTGGAGGCGCTCGCAGGCGGCGGCGCTGCGCTCGGCCTCGGCGGCGCTCTCCCCGAGGATCTGGATCCGGTGCCCGACCGGCAGGCAGGCCGTGGTCGCGGCGCGCAGCAGCGCGAGGACGCGGTCCCACGAGACGGGCCACACGCGCGCGGTCCCGTCCACCGAGGCGGTGGCGAGCTCCGAGCCGTCGGGGCTGAACGTCGCGTGCCCCACGCTGCCGTCGTGACCGCGCAGCACGAGCGGCTCGCCCTCGCCGCTCGCGCGGTACACGCGCACGATGCCGTCGTGCGAGGTGAGCGCGATGCGGGCGCCGTCGGGGCTCGCCGCCGCGGAGAACAGGCCCTCGGGGAGCGCCGCGATGGGCGGGAGCTCGCCGAGCGTGTCGAGCCGATACACGTGGAGCGGCCCGTTCTCCTCGGCGACGAGCAGCCGCGTCCCGTCGGGCGTGACGGTCGCGCGGAACACGCTGCGCTCCGCGCGGATCACCCGCGCGGCGCTGCCGTCGAGCGGCCAGATGCGCACCGTCGCGTCGAGCTGTGAGGCCGAGACGACCGCGCGGCCGTCCGGGGTCCAGCAGACGGAGGTGATCCCCTTCTCGTGGCCGGTGAGCACGACCGGGGGCGCGTCGCCGGCGACCGGCCAGACGCGGACCGTTCCGTCGAGCGAGGCGCTCGCGATGCGGGAGCCGTCGGGGCTGAAGGCCGCCGACAGGACCGAGCTCGTGTGGCCGCGCAGCTCGCGGAGCAGGCGCCCGTCGCGCGCGTCCCAGAGGCGCACCACGCCGTCCTCCGAGGCGGTGACGAGCCGCCGCTCGTCGGGGTCGAGGTCCGCCGCGTGCAGGACGCGCCCGGGATCGGCGATCACGAGCGGCGCGCCCTCCCCGTGAACGGGCCAGATCCGCGCGGTGCCGTCGTGCCCGGCGGTCACGACGCGAGCGCCGTCGCGCGTCCACTCGACCGTATCCACGAGATCCCCGTGGCCGCGCAGGACGCCCCGGTCGCGGGGATCCTCCGCCGTCCACACGCGGACGGTGTGGTCCTTGCCGCGCGTGAAGATGCGCGCGCCGTCCGGCGAGAAGGACGCCTCGAAGGCCGGATGCCCGCGGAGCACCATCGTCGGACCCTCGCCGTCGGCGGGCCACACCCGCACGGTGCCGTCCCCGCTCACCGTGAGCACGCGCCTGCCGTCCGGGCTGAAGCGCGCGTCGGACACCGATCCGCGGTGCCCTCGCAGCCGCACCTCCTGGGCCGGCGAGGCGATCGGATAGACCCGCGCCGAGCCGTCCTGCGAGGCGGTCGCGATCCGCAGCGAGTCGGGGCTGAAGGCGACGGTCGAGAGCGGCGCGCCGGTCGCGCCGAACGCCGCGCGCGGCCGGCCGTCGGCGCCGAAGAGCCGCGCCACGCCGTCCTCCGAGCCGGTGGCGATGGCGCGGCCGTCCCGGGACCAGGCGAGCGCGAACACCGCGCCGCCGGGGAGGGTCACGCGCTCGAGCAGCGCGCCCGAGCGGGCGTCGAAGATGCGCAGGTGCCCGTCTCCGCTCCCCGTCGCGAGCCTGGCGCCGTCCGGCGCGTACGCGAGCGCGAGCACGGCGCCGTCGTGCACGAGCGGCTGGGCCGGGCGCGCGGCGTCCAGCGCGACGAGCCACGCCCTCCCGTCGAGCGCGCCGACCGCGGCGGTGCGGCCGCCGGGGTCGACGGCGAGCACCGCGTGCGGGCTCGAGCCGGCCTGCAGCAGGAGCGGCGCGCTGCTCCCGTCGGCGCGGAAGACCCGCACCTCGCCGTCGTGGGAGGCGGCGACCACCCGCGTCCCGTCGGGCGTGAAGGCGACCGCGTTGACGCGCCCCCCCGGCGCGGTGAGGACGCGCACGCCGCCCCTGCCGTCCGCGCTCGAGATGGCGACGCCCGTCTCCGCGGCGCCGCCGCCGGCTCGCGCCGCGGCGGCGCCCACGGCCACCTGGCGACCGTCGGGGCTGATCGCCAGGCCGAGGCCGCCCGGCGGGTGCTCGAGGACGGCGACGGGGATGGGCTCCGCCAGGATGCGCTGCGCGATCTCGAGCGCCCGCGGGGGCGGATCGTCGCCGAGCTCCGTCATGAGGAGCGCCGCCGTGAGCGGATCCGAGGCGCCCTCCGCGGCGCTCGCGATGCGCGACGCGCGGAGCGCCCGCTCCGAGTCGGCCCGCGCGCGCAGCGCGAGGAAGGCGGCGCCCGACGTCGCGGCGATCGCGAGCCCCCCGAGCGCGGCGGCCACGCGGCGCAGGCGCCGGTGGCGGAGCGCGCGGGAGGCCCGGGCGGCGCGCCGGGTGTAGGACTCCTCGACGCCCTCCAGAGCGGCTCGGAGCGCGCTCGCGCTCTGCGGGCGCCCGGCGGGATCGCGCGACAGGGCGCTCGCGAGCAGCGCGGCGAGCTCCGGCGGCGGATCGACGAGCGGGAGGGGCGGGGGCGGGCCGGGATCGAGCACGGTGCACCGCCCGCCCACCACCGGGAAGGGCAGCCGCCCCGCGAGCATCTGGAAGAGCATGACCGCCGCGCTGAACACGTCCGCCCGCGCGTCGCCAGGCGCGCCGCGGAGCTGCTCGGGCGCCATGTACGCGGGCGTGCCGCCGGCGAGGCTCGCGCGGTCGAGGAGCCGCGCGAGGCCGAAGTCCAGGATCTTCAGGCCCCCCTCGTCGGTGAGGAAGACGTTCCCGGGCTTCAGGTCCCGGTGCACGACGCCCTGCGCGTGCGCGTGGACGAGCCCGCGCGCGACGTCCCGCGCGAGCCGCACCGCCTCCAGCGGGGCGATCGCTCCCCGCCGGAGCCGCTGCTGGAGGGTCTCGCCGCGCAGGAGCTCGAGGATGAGGAACGGCGTGCCCTCGTGCAGCCCGTAGTCGTGCAGCGTGACGACGTTCGGGTGGTTGAGCCGCGCGGCCGCCTCCGCCTCCTCGCGCAGGGGCCGCTCGAGCTCGTCGGGCTGGGCGAGGGATGGACGCATCGCCTTGAAGGCGACGAGCCGCCCGAGCTCCGTGTCGCGCGCCTCGAACACCACGCCGAAGCCGCCGCGGCCGACCTCGCGCAGCAGCTCGAAGCGGCCGACCCGCTGCCCGGCCGCGAAGGGCGTCGCGAGATCGCCCGGGTCGCGCGCGGGGGCGCTGGCGAGCTCCATGAGGAGCGCGGACATGGCCTCGCTCTCCCCCGCCAGCTCGGGGGGCGCGGGACGCTTCGGGTCCGGGCCGCCGGCCATGCGCCGCCGTTCCTATTCGAGGAGTCCCTCCTCGCGCGCCATCTGCGCGAGGCGGTCCTTCAGCCGCTCGAATCTCTTCCGGAGGGCGGCCTCGTCGACCGCGGCGCCGTCGTCGGCGAGCACCGTGGCGACCTCGCGCCAGGACAGCCCGCGGTCGAGCCGCAGCACGAGCAGCGTCTGCTCGTCGGGCGAGAGGCGCGCGCGCAGCCGGTCGATGCCGCGCTGGCGCGCCTCGCGGCGCCCGAGGAGCACGCTCGAGCGGACCTCCTCCGCGATGCGGGACAGCTCGGTCGTCTCGAGCCGGCGGCCGCGCTGCCGGTACGGGTCGCGCAGGTAGCGCGCCGCGGCGTGCCACGCGAGGCGGTACGCCCACACGCGCACCGGGCACTCGCCGCGGAAGCCGGGCAGCCCCCGCCACAGGTCCTCGGTGAACTGGGAGAACACCTCCGCCGCGTCCGCGTCGTTGCGCAGGATCGAGGTGAGGTACCCGAGGATCTGCGCGCCGTAGTCGCGGACGATCGCCTCGGCCCCCGCCCCCAGCTGCCCCGCGTCGATGAGCGCGCCGGCACGATCGTCGTTCATTGGCGCGCGTCTCCTCGCGGGCCGCCCCCCTCGGGGCTCGGCCACCGGCGCGAGATCATGGCCGATGGTCCCCAAGGGTTCAACGCAGGCGGCGCCCAGCAATTTCGCCCTCCTCGGGGTCCCCCGTGTCGCGCGGGACTCCCTCCCGCTAGCGAGACACCGGGACGGCCGATGTGACTTCTCGTTCGAGACGGTCAGTGCGCGGCCTTGCGCGCCCGCTCGCGCAGGTCGTCCACCGTCTGCCGGGCGCGCTGCTCGGGCGAGCGGTCGCTGAAGGCCCGCACGAGCCAGCCCGCGCCGAACCCCAGGATCGCGGCGACGATCACGCCGGCGACGAGCGCCCGCCGGCGCATCCGCCGCCGAGCCGGGTCCGCCGAGCGCGCCCGGGCCGCCTTCCGCTCCCTGCGGCTCGCCACGTCTACATCCCCATCCGCTGCACCTGGTATCCCCGCTCGCGCAGGGCCGTGAGGAGCTCCTCGACGTGCTCTGGCCCGCGCGTCTCGAGGGTCAGCTGCAGCGTCGTGTCGCCGAAGCGGTAGGCGAACGCGCGCGTGTGGTGAACCTCGATCACGTTCGCGCGGTGGTGGGCCACGATGGCGGACACCTTGGCGAGCTGCCCCGGCTTGTCCTGGAGCGCCACGCTGATCCGGACGAGCCGCCCGTCCTTGACGAGGCCGCGCTCGATCACGCGCGCGACGAGGTTCACGTCGATGTTGCCACCGGAGACGACGGCGACGACGTTCCGCCCCTCGACGCCGCGGATCTTGCGCTGCATGAGCGCCGCCACCGCGACCGCGCCGGCGCCCTCCGCGACCGTCTTCTCCTTCTCGAGCAGGTACAGGATCGCGCTCGCGATCTCCTCCTCCGAGACCGTGACGATGTCGTCCACGTAGCGCTTCACGTGATCGAGCGTGAGCTCGCCCGCGCGCTTCACCGCGATGCCGTCGGCGACGGTGTTCGCCGCCTCGAGCGTCACCGGCTTGCCGGCCTCGAGCGCCGCGACCATGCAGGGCAGCACCTCCGTCTCGACGCCCACGACGCGTACGCCGGGCCGCGTCTCCTTGGCCGCCACCGCGACGCCGGAGACGAGACCGCCGCCTCCGATGGGCACGACGATCGTCTCGACCGCCGGGTCCTGCTCCAGGATCTCGAGCCCGACGGTGCCCTGGCCCGCGATGATGGCGGGGTCGTCGAACGGGTGGACGAAGGTGAGCCCCTCGGCCTGCTCCAGCCGCCGCGCCTCCGCGTACGCCTCGTCGTAGCTGGCGCCGTGCAGCACGATGCGCGCGCCGTGGGCGCGGGTGTTCGCCACCTTCGTGATGGGCGTGGTCTCCGGCATCACGATGGTCGCCTTCACGCCGAGCCGCCCGGCGTGGTAGGCGACCGCCTGCGCGTGGTTCCCCGCGCTCGCCGCGATGAGGCCGAGGTCGCGCTCCGCCGGCGAGAGCAGCAGGAGCTTGTTCAGCGCCCCGCGCTCCTTGTAGGCGCCGGTCATCTGGAGGTTCTCGAGCTTGAGATGGGCGCTCGTGCCGGTGAGCCGGGAGAGCGTCTCGGTGCGGGCGCAGGGCGAGACGTAGATGCGATCCCGGATCCGACCGAGCGCGGCCTGGACGTCCTGGAGCGAGACCATGTGGGACGGGGACGCTAACCCCCGGGGGCGGTGGATCGCAAGGCCGGAGGCCCGGGTCGGGTGGACAGGTCCCGGGCGGCGCGGCCGACGCCCCCGCGCGGGGGCAGGCGCGCGCGTTCGCCGCGCGGGCTAGTGCTGGACGAGCCGGCGGGCGAGCTCGACGCGGTTCCGCACGCCCAGCTTGTCGAAGATCGTCTTGAGGTGGCTCTTGACCGTCTGCGAGGCGATCCCGAGCCGCTCGGCGACCTCGCGAGACCGGAGGCCGTCGGCGACGAGCAGGGCGACCTCGCGCTCACGCTGGGTGAGCCCATCGGCGGGGGAGGCGGCCTGCACCGGCTCCGGCCCGATCTGCACCGGCTCCGCGAGCGGCTCGCGCCACAGGTGCAGCTGCGTCTTGCCCTTGCCGACCGCCGTCACCTCGATGCGGAGCCGCTCGCCGTGACCTTCCATCACGAGGGTGCGGCGAATGCCGGGAGGTCCCAGCTGTGCACCGTCCGTGAGGCTGCGGAGCTCCGAAGGGATCGTTGCGCCGTCGGTGGCGTCAGGGAAGAACACCCGGAGCATGTCCTCGGCCTGACGATCGCAGCGGAGCATGGCTTCGCCTTCGCAGTGGGCCGCTGCGCCCCGAGGGGCGGGGACGCGGACGTTCGCGCGCATCATGACACTGCACCCCCTGTCGTCTCTTCGTCTCCGTGTGGAGACAGGTCCCACATACTACAGGCTTGAAAACAACTGGTCACCCGCAGCGGGCCGACGGGCAAGCTAATTTGGGTTTTCAAAGACTTTACAGGGGCTTCGTGTCCGGTGTCCCGGTGACTCAGGGCGGGTGCGGGCGGACCAACCATGCGTACGGCCGAGCCGAGCCGGCGCGCGGGCCCGACGAAGCCGTCCCGCAAGCGCGGCGAGAGGTCGCGCGCGACCCGCGCATGAGGTGGTGCGCGTCACCGCGGCGCGTGCGCGGGTCCCCGCGCGCGGAGATCGGGCGGGCGAGCGGCCCCGAACGCGCTGGACACGCGCAGGATCCGCGCCGAGACTCGGACCATGTCCTTCCCCGATCTGCGCGAGGTGGCCAGGCGCATCGAGCGCGCCGAGGCCGAGCAGCTCGCGCGCACGGGGGAGCCGGGGATGCGCGGCGCGCTCGAGGTCGCGGGAGGGCTCGCGGTGTCGAAGGGGCCCGGCTCGCCGTTCTCGGCGGCGCTGGGCCTGGGCCTCCAGGGCGCGGTGAGCGCCGCGGAGCTGGATCGCGTCGAGGCGCACCTGGGGAGCGGGGGCGGCGCGATCCGCGTCGAGGTCGCCGCGCCGGCCGACGCCTCCTTGCGCGCGGAGCTCGCCCGCCGCGGCTACCGGATCGAGCGGTTTCACCAGATCTGGTGGCGCGCGCCCTCGCCCTTGCCGGACGTCGTCGCGAGCGTGGAGGTCCGCAGGATCCGGCCCGAGGAGGAGCGCGCCTGGGCGGAGGCGTTCGCGGTAGCCTACTTCGGCCGGATGCCGCAGTACGCCTCGATGCTCGAGGGGCTCCTCGCGATGCCCCGCGCCGACGGGAACGTCGCGTTCGGCGCCTTCGCCGAGGGCGAGCTCGCCGGCGTCGCGCTCGCCTCCGGGCACCGGGGCGTCGCGACGCTCTCCGGCGCGGGCGTGGTGCCGGAGCGGCGCGGCCGCCGCATCCAGCTCGCGCTCGTGCGCGCGCGGCTCGCCTGGGCGGAGGCGGCGGGGTGCGATCTGGCCTCCTCGGCGACCGAGCCCGGGACCGCCTCGCAGCGGACGCTGGAGAAGGCGGGCTTCCGCTGCGCCTATCCGCGCGCGGTGATGGTGCGCGAGCGGTGAACCCTGCTCATGGTTCCGGCATGGAACGGAGCGCGCTCGCGAGCAGGCTGGCGGTCGTCCAGGGGACGTACTGGGTGGCGTCGGGGATCTGGCCGATCGTCCACCTGACGAGCTTCGAGGCGGTGACGGGGCCGAAGCAGGCGGGGTGGCTCGTGAAGACCGTCGGCGCGCTCATCGCCGCCGTGGGGACGACGCTCGCCGTCGCCGGAGCGCGGCGGCGCGTGACCGGGGAGATCGCGCTGCTCGGGGCCGCCAGCGCCGCGGCGCTCGGCGGCGCCGGGGGCTGGTACGCGGCGCGCGGCCGGATCCGGCGCATCTACCTCGCCGACGCGGCGCTCGAGGCGCTCACCGTCGCGGGTTGGGGGATGGCGCTGCGCCGAGCGCGCGCGGACGCACGGCCGGCGGCGAGCGCCGGCGGATGGAGCGCCGCGCGCGTCATCCCCGTCGAGCGGCGCGAGGCCGTGCCGGAGCCCTGAGAGGGCTGTCTGAACAACCCTGTGAGAGGTCGACCGCCGCGGGGCGAGGTCAGCGCAGCTCCACCTCGAACCCGAGCCTGCGCGCGGCCTCGAGCAGCTCGTCGCCGGGCTCGACCCTGGCCGCGACCGAGAGCGTGGTCTCCGACTCCTCCGGGATCACGGCGCGCACGGTGATGGCGCAGCCGCCGGGGTGCCGGCCGAGGAGCGCCTTCAGGTCGGTCGTGCGCTCCTTCGTGAGTCGATCGGCGTCGATGCGGAGCGCGATCTCGGACGTCTTCTGCTTCCGCACGAGCGCGAGCGGCTCGATGTCGAGGGCGGTGATCTCCGCCCGCGGGTTCTCCTCCTCGCGGTTGTTGATCCGCACCTCGCCGTGGACGAGCAGCGGCTCGTCGGACTTGCAGAAGACCTCCCAGTCGGTCCAGCCCTTCTGCGCGGGCCGCTGGCCGTTCGCCGGGCGCGCCGCCCAGCACACGACCTCGACGGTGCCGGTGAGGTCCTCGAGCGTGAGGAAGCCGAAGCGCGTGCCCTTCTCCTTGTTCATCCGCTCGCGCACGGCGGCGACCACGCCGACCACCGAGACCTTGTCGCCGTGCCGCTTGTTCGCGACCGCGGCGCAGGTGGTCGAGGCGTAGCGCCGGACCTCCTTCTCGTAGCCCTGCAGCGGGTGGCCGGTGAGGTAGAAGCCGAGCGCCTCCTTCTCGAAGGCGAGCCGTACGCGCTCCGGCCACTCCTCGACGGTGAGCTCGCCGACGACGTCGCCCGGCCGCGGGTAGCGCGGCTTCTGCTCCACCTGCGCGGCGGGGAGGGCGCCGAAGAGGCTCGCCTGGCCCGAGGCGCGGTCGGCCTGGGCGGAGGCGCCGGCGGCGAAGGCGGAGTCGATGCCGGCGAACAGCTGCCAGCGCGGCACGCCCTCGAAGTCGAGCGCGCCCGACTTCACGAGCGCCTCGACCACCTTCTTGTTGATCTTCTTCGAGTCCACGCGCGAGGCGAGGTCGTAGAGCGTCTTGAACGGCCCACCCTCCGCGCGCGCCTCGAGGATCGCCTGCACCGCCGAGTCGCCCACACCGCGCACCGCGCCGAGGCCGAAGCGGATGCGGCCCTTGTTGGCCGCTCGTCCTGGGCCCGTCGAAGGACGAGCGGACTCGGCCGGCCCGAACGCGCCGAAGTCCTTGTCGGACTCGTTCACGTCCGGCGGCAGCACCTCGATGCCGTCGGCGCGCGCCTCGGAGATGTGCAGCACGACCTTGTCGGTGTTCGACGCCTCGCTCGAGATGAGCGCGGCCATGAACTCCACCGGATAGTGGGCCTTGAGCCAGGCGGTCTGGACGGTGAGGAGGCCGTACGCGGCGGAGTGCGACTTGTTGAAGCCGTACGCCGCGAACTTCTCCATGAGGTCGAAGATGCCGCCGGCGACCTTCTCGTCGACGCCGCTCTTCACGGCGCCCGCGAGGAAGCCCACGCGCTCCTTGGCCATGACCTCGGCCTTCTTCTTCCCCATCGCGCGGCGCAGGAGATCCGCCTGTCCCAGCGAGTAGCCCGCCAGGACCTGCGAGATCTGCATCACCTGCTCCTGGTAGACGATGACGCCGTAGGTCGGCTCCAGGACCGGCTCGAGCTTGGGGTGGTCGTAGACCACCTTCTCGCGGCCGTGCTTGCGGTCGATGTAGACGTCGACCATGGTGCGGCCGTCCTCGAGCTTCTGGTCGAGGGGGCCCGGCCGGTAGAGCGCGCCCGCGGCGATGACGTCCTCGAACCGCGAGGGCTTCATCTTGATCACCATCTCGGTGAAGCCCGAGGACTCCATCTGGAAGACGCCGGCGGTGTCGCCGCGGCTGATGAGCTCGTAGACCTTGGGGTCGTCGATGGGGATGTCGGCGGCGGTGAAGTCCTTCATCTCGGGGTGGTTCTGCTTCACCATCCGGAGCGCGTCGTCGATGACGGTGAGGGTCTTGAGGCCGAGGAAGTCGAACTTGACGAGGCCTGCCGCCTCGACCTCCTCCTTCGCGAACTGCGAGACCAGCATCTCGGACTTGTCGTCCTTGTACGCCGGCACGTAGTCCCAGAGCGGCTTGTCCGCGATGACGACGCCCGCCGCGTGGAGCCCGGCCTGACGGTTCAGGCCCTCGAGGCTCATCGCGATGTCGAGCAGGTCCTTCGTGGTGACCGTGTGCTGGACGCCCTTCTCGTCCACCCACTGCGAGATGACGGTGGGCTTCTTGTAGAGCTCCTCGAGCCTGGGCTCGGCCGGCATCTTGTCGCTGCCGAACACGAGCTCCTTGAGCGGCGGGGTCTTGCCCTGGACCGGGTCCGGGACGAGCTTCGCGATCTTGTCGCCCTCGGCGAAGGGCAGCCCCATCACGCGGACGACGTCGCGGATGACGGAGCGCGCCTTGAGCGAGCCGAAGGTGATGATCTGGCCGACGTTGTCCTTGCCGTACTTCTCGCGGACGTAGTCGATGACCTCGTCGCGCCGGTTCTGGCAGAAGTCGACGTCGAAGTCCGGCATCGACACGCGCTCGGGGTTCAGGAACCGCTCGAAGAGCAGGTTCCAGCGCAGGGGGTCGAGGTCCGTGATGCGCAGCGACCAGGCCACGATGGAGCCCGCGCCCGAGCCGCGGCCCGGGCCGACGGGGATCTGGTGCTGCTTCCCCCAGTTGATGAAGTCCTGGACGATGAGGAAGTACCCGCTGAACCCCATCTTCTTGATGACGCCCAGCTCCATCTCGAGCCGCTGCCGGTACGCGTCGCGGTCGTGCGGGTACTTGCCGTCGATCTCGCGGAAGCGGGCGTCGAGCCCGTCCTTCGCGAGCTTCTCGATCCACTCCTCCTCCGAGACGCCGTCGGGGAGCTGGAAGCGCGGGAGGAAGGACTTCCCGAGCTGCAGCTCGACGTTGCACATCTCGGCGATGCGGATCGTGTTGTCGATCGCCTCGCGGTACTCCGGGAGCGCCGCGACCATGTCGTCGGGCGACTGGATGAAGAGCCCGTCCGTCTCGTGCCGCAGGCGCTTCGGGTCCTGGAACGTCTTGTTGGACGCGATGCACATGAGGACCTCGTGTGCCTTCGCGTCCTGGCGGGAGACGTAGTGGGCGTCGGCCGTCGCCACGAGGGGGATGCCCTCGTCGCGCCCGAGCTGGGCGAGCTTGGCGTTCACGTCGAGCTGCTCGCGCATCCCGTTCGACTGCACCTCCAGGAAGAAGGAGCCCGGCTCGAAGATGTCGCGGTACTCGCGCGCGACGCGGCGCGCGCCGTCCATGTCGCCCTGGCGGGCGAGGCGCGGCACCTCGCCGGCGAGGCAGGCCGTCAGGCCGACGAGGCCCTTCGAGTGGTCGCGCAGGAGCTGCTTGTCGATGCGGGGGTCGTAGTAGAAGCCCTCGGTGAAGGCCTTGGAGGAGAGGAAGCGGAGGTTCGCCCACCCCTCCGCGTTCTTGGCGAGGAGGATGAGGTGCCGGCCCACGCGCTCGGAGCGGTCGTGCCGGCCCTTGTCGCCCGCGACGTACGCCTCCATGCCCATGATGGGCTTCACGCCCGCGTCCTTCGCCTTCTTGTAGAAGTCCACCGCGCCGAAGAGGTTGCCGTGGTCGGTGACCGCGACGGTCTTCATCCCTTTCGCCTGGACGGTCTTGAGCAGGTCCTTGATGCGGATCGCGCCGTCGAGGAGGGAGTAGAGCGTGTGCAGGTGCAGGTGGACGAAGTCGGGCATCGCGGGGGGTTCTTAGCAGGAGGGCCTGACGGCCAACCCAGTGAGGGGCAAGCGGGTTCGGCGATCGCGCGCGCCGCGCAGGGAGGAGGTGCGTCGCCGCGGCTTCGAGTGTAGAACTGCGCCCCAGGAGAACACCATGCCCGTCAGCCCGAAGCGCAAGAAGCACGGAAAGCCGGTGCGGCGGGCGCAGCCCTCCGGCTCGCCCGACACGACCGGCTCGTCCGCGGACTCCGAGGGAGCGGCTCAGCCGCCGAGGGCCGAGCTCCACGTCGGCAAGCCGAGGAACCCGTTCGTCGCCCAGCAGGGCCGCAAGGCGTCGCAGCGCGGGCGGTGACGGCGAGGCGGGCGCCGTCAGTCGACGATCGTCCGCGCCCCGCCGAGGAATCCTTCGACGGAGGCCGGGTCCGCGAGGAACGCCGCCGTCATCCCCGACACGTCGCGGCAGCGGGCGTCCAGGCCTCGCGCGGCGAGCGCCTCGGCGAGCGTCGCGCGCGCGACGTCGTGCAGCGCTCGCTGCAGCCAGTCCATCCGCACCAGGCCCGCGTCGTCGTCCTCGCGCTCGTCGAGCGCGCGGCGGCACTCGGCCGGATCGAGCGAGCTGACGCTCCGGCACGCGAGCGGCCTCACCGGGTGGATGACGCAGCGGCCGGACGCGTCCGTGAACGGGCACGCGAGCCGCGCGGCGATCCGCTCCCGGTCCTCGAGCCACCGCACGCGATCGTGGAACGCCTGGAGGTTCGCGACGAGCGCGGGGAGCTCGGCCGCCGGGACGCTCCGGCGAAGGTGGCGCGCCGCGACGGCCCCCTCGAGCGCGAGCGTCCCGACGTTGAGGGTGCAGCACGTCGCGCACCCCGGGCCGCACGCGGGCGCGGGGCTTCCGGCCGGGCGACCCGCGGCGAGCTCCTCCTCGACGATCGCCCACGCGGCGGCGAGCAGCTCCGCGAGGTCGTCCTCCCCGCGCGCGCGGGCGAGCGCCCCGGAGGCGAGGGCGCCGAGGCGCTCCTGACAGCGGGTGATGGGGTCTTCGTGCATGGCGTTCTCGCATTCTCGACCGCCGTCCCGTGGAGACGAGCGGCCGGCTTGGGTCGTCCGCGCGAGCCCAGGCCCGGAAGCAGCACCTCGAGAGCGGCTACTGGCTCCAGGCTTCGGGTTCCTCGACGGCGGGCCCGGGAGCCTCTCCCGTGGCCTGAAACCCTGAAGCCTGAGCCTTCCTTGCGGCCGGGTCCGAAAACGGCCAGACGCCGTCCCCGGCAGGCGATAGACAGGGGCCGTGACCCTCGACGCAGACACCTGCTTCGGCGCGCTGGCGGCGCGCGATCCCCGCTTCGACGGCCGCTTCTTCGTGGGCGTGCGGACCACCGGCATCTACTGCCGGCCCATCTGCCCGGCCCGCACGCCGCGCCGCGAGCGCTGCGTGTTCTTCGCGCGGGCGGCGGAGGCGGAGCGGGAGGGGTTTCGCGCCTGCTTCCGCTGCCGTCCCGAGCTCGCGCCCGGCGGCGGACCGGTGGACGCGATCCCGCGCCTCGTGTCCGCGGCCGCGGCGCGGATCCAGGAGGGGTTCCTCAACGAGGGCTCGGTGGACGCGCTGGCGGCGGGGCTGGGCGTCACGCCGCGGCACCTGCGCCGCGCGATGGCCGCCGAGCTGGGCGTCACGCCGGTCGAGCTCGCGCAGTCGCGCCGCATGGCGCTCGCGAAGCAGCTGCTCCACGACACCGCGCTCCCGATGGCGGAGGTGGCGTTCGCGGCCGGCTTCTCGAGCCTGCGCCGGTTCAACGCGCTCTTCCAGCAGCGCTTCGGCCGTCCGCCCTCGGCGCTCCGGCGCGCCCACGGCGACGGCGCCGCGCCGGCCTCGCTCGTCCTCCGCCTGGACTTCCGCCCCCCGCTCGACTGGGAGGCGCTGCTCGCCTTCCTCGCCGCGCGGTGCACGGCGGGCGTGGAGCAGGTCGAAGGCGGCGCGTATCGCCGCACGGTGCGCCTCGGCGGCCGGACCGGCTGGGTGTCGGTCACGCGCGATCCGGCCCGGCCGACCGCGCTGCGCGCCGAGGCGTCGCTCTCGCTCGCGGGAGCGCTCATGCCGCTCGCGGCGCGCCTGCGCGCCCAGCTCGACCTCGACGCGCGCCCCGACGCGGTGGCGTCCCGGCTGCGGCGCGATCCGCTGCTCGCGCGCGCGCTCCGGCGCCACCCGGGGCTGCGGGTCCCCGGGGCGTTCGACGGCCTCGACGCGGCGGTGCGCGTGATCGTCGGCCAGCAGGTCAGCGTCGCGGCGGCGACCACCGTGAGCGGCCGGCTGGCCGCGGCGCTGGGGGAGCCCGTGGCGACGCCGTTCCCCGGGCTGGACCGGCTGGCTCCATCCGCGGAGGCGATCGCGGCGGCCGGCGTCGATGCGATCGCGCGCGTCGGCATGCCGGGCGCGCGCGCCCGGACGATCCTGGAGCTGGCGCGCGCCGTGGCCGGGGGCGGGCTCGCGCTCCACCGGGGCGGCGACGGCGAGGCCGTGCGGGCCGGCCTCCTCGAGCTGTCGGGCGTGGGCCCGTGGACCGCGGAGGTCGTCGCCATGCGCGCGCTCGGCGAGCCGGACGCGTTTCCGGCCTCGGACCTCGGCGTGCTGCGCGCGCTGGGCGCGTCGTCGGCGCTCGAGGCCGAGGCGCGCGCCGAGGCGTGGCGCCCGTGGCGCTCGTACGCGGTGATGCACCTGTGGTCCCGGGCGGCGAGAGGAGGAGGAGCATGACGTTGCGTGAAGCGTGGATGGAGAGCCCCGTCGGCGCGCTGCGCCTGCTGTCGGACGGGGAGGCGCTGGTCGGAGTCACCATGGAGGACCGCGCCGGAGAGCCGCGGCTCGATCCCCCCGGCGGGCGCGGCGACCCGCTGCTGGAGCGGGTTCGGTGCGAGCTCGCGGAGTGGTTCGCGGGCGAGCGCACCACGTTCTCGCTGCCGCTGCGCCCGCGCGGAACGCCCTTCCAGCTCGAGGTGTGGAGAGCGCTCTGCGAGATCCCTTTCGGCGAGACGCGGACGTACGGCGAGATCGCGGCACGGCTGGGCCGCCCCTCCGCGTCGCGGGCCGTGGGCGCCGCGAACGGGCGGAATCCCATCGGCATCGTGGTCCCTTGCCACCGCGTCATCGGCGCGGACGGGACGCTCACCGGGTACGCCGGCGGCATGGAGCGCAAGCGGTGGCTGCTGGCCCACGAGCGGGCGGTGCGGCGGGGACCTGGCACGGAGCGGTGATCGCCCGGCCGCTCCTGCTCGGGCGGACCGCCGCGCCGGGGACCGGTGCTGCTCGATCCCCGACGCGGCAGGTGTCGATCCGGCGACGCGCTATTCACCCGGCGGTGGGCGGCGAGGCGCGGACACGGTCACGACGCCCGCTCCGCGCGCGTTGTTCGTCTCGTCGCTCTCCGGCACCTGGCCGGCGGGATCGACCAGCGCGCCGAAGTAGTAGGGTCCCGCGGGGAGCTCCAGCGGGAGGTAGGCGACCGTGCTCGCAGCGGTGGCGGCGCCCGGCGCGAGGCTGGCCACCCATCGGCCCCCCACGTACGTGTCGGCGGTGGTGATGACGGGGTCCGTCGAGAGGTAGAACGACACCGAGAACCCTCCCGCGTGAGCGCCGGTGGCCGCCACCGTGTTCTGGACGGTGACGGAGGAGCCGGCGATGGCCGTCGAGGGGACGGTCAGCGCCGTGATGCTGAGATCGGGCCCGGTCACGACGATCGTGTTCCCGGCGAGCGCGTTGTCGCTCGCGTCCGCCTCCGGCACGAGATCCTGGACGGTGTAGTAGCTGTCGGTCGCCTCCTCGTAAGCGGCCACGGGGAAGTCGTCCGCGATGGCGCCCACGAAGTACGTGCCGGGTGGCAGGCCCAGGGGGATCGTCGTCGTGGTCGAGGAGGGGCTCGACTGGCCGGGCGCGAGCCCGGGCACCCAGCGGTAGGCGAGCAGGGTGTCCGACGGGGTGATGACGGCGTCCGTGGAGAGGAAGATCCCGACGTTGAACCCCGTCGTCGCGGCCCCCGCGCCGGTCGCGGTGACGGACTCGTCGATCACGATCGCCCCTCCGACGATCCCGGCGGTCGGCCCGTTCACCGAGGACATGGCGAGGTTCAGGCCGCCGATGGTGACGGCGTTGCCGGCGAGGGCGTTGTTGGCCTCGTCCGTCTCGACGACCTGGCCGCTGACGTCCACGATGGCCCCGACGTAATACGTCCCGCTGGCGACGGCCGGGATCGTCACCACGGTCAGTGCGGTGCTGGACGCGCCCGAGGCGAGGCTCGGGACGGTGCGGCTCGAGAGCGGGACGTCCGACGGGGTGATGATCGGATCCGTGGACAGGTAGAGGCTGACCGAGGTCGCGCCCGACGCGTAGCCGCTCGGCGCCGCCGCCACCGTGTTCGTCACCGCGAGCGTCCCGCCGACCGCGGCGCTCGGCGGGCTCGAGACCGCGCTCACCGCGAGATCAGCGCCGGCGACGACCGTCACGAGGTTCCCGAGGAGGACGTTGTCGAGCTCGTCCGGCTCGGCGATGCCCTCCCACGCGTCCGCGATCGCCCCGAGTCGGTAGGTCCCCGGCGGCAGGCCGTACGGGATGGTCAGCGACAGGGACGTGGAGGCCGATGCGCCGCCGCTGAGCGCGGTCGTGTACTCGGTGATCCGGGCGTCCGCCCGCGTGATCACGTCGTCCGCCGAGAGGTAGTAGCCGACCGCGAACAGGGGGCTCGCGCCGATCCCCGTGTTGGTCACGGAGGCGTCCACCGTGAAAGCATCGTAGAGACCGACGGTCCCGGGCGCCGACACGGAGGTCATCGCGAGGTCCGGGCCTGCGAACGTGACCGGGTTGCCCGCGAGCGCGTTGTCGGACTCGTCGGCCTCCTGCACCTCTTCGCCGAGGTCGATGAAGGCGCCGACGTGGTACGTCCCACCCACGAGCGTGAGGTCGCGAGGGACGAACATGTCCCACGGGAAGGTGAAGCACTCGCCGGGCGCGAGCGGATCGCCGTAGACGACGCGCGGCCCGAACTCGCGATCCACCCCGGGCGTGATCACCGCGTCCGGCGAGAGGTACCAGGCGATCGCTCCGGAGAAGGGCGCGGGGCCGGGGCCGAGGTTGCACAGCGTGGTGGTCACCCGGGAATGCATGCCGATGCCCGCGGGCGTCGGCATCGAGAGCGCGGTCAAGGCCAGGTTCGGCAGCTCGAGCCGGGTCACGGAGACCGTCCTCGAGATCGCCTGACCGAGCGTGTCGGTGGCGACCACGGTGAACGCGTTCGCCCCGATCGCGAGCGGCACGGCGAGCTCGAAGTACCCGTCGCTCGCGCGGTGCGGGACCGGCTGCCCGTTGATGGTGACCGATCCGATGCCGGAGGGGTCGGCCGCGCTCCCGAAGATCGTCGCCCCGGCCGCGTAGGTGTCGCTGCCCACCGAGGACTGCGCGCTCAGGGTGGGTGGCAGGAGCCGTGTCGTGAAGGAGTGGAGCGCCCCGCCCTGGTCGTCACGGACCGTGTTCCCGGCCTCGTCGGTGGCCTCGACGGCGAAGTAGTACGTCGTGTTCTCCCTCAGGTTCCCGAGGACCACGTCGTGACGCATGCTCAGCCACGCCGCCTCCGCGACCCCTCCCAGCGCGGTGGTGTCCCCGTGGAGGACCCTGCCCGCCGCGGGCTCGTCGGTGGTCCACGAGATGGTCGCGCTCGACTGGTCGATGCCGACCGCCCCCAACCCCGAGATCGTGGGCTGCGCGAGATCCACCGTCGCCGTGGCCGTCGCGGTCGCCGGCGCCCCCGTCCCGTCGTTCGCGTCCAGGTACGTCGCCGTGATGGTCTCGTCGGGGCCGACCTCCAGCGCGCCGTTCGAGCTCACCACCGGGCCGGGCGCGGTCGGGATGGACCCCAGGAAGATGGAGGTGTTCGGCCCCGTCTCGACCAGCGTCACCGGCTCGCCGCCCGGCTCCGTGCCGCTCCGGATCGACACGACGACCTCCTCGGCGAGCGCGTCGTTCGCGTTCAGGTCCTTGTCGACCACCTTCAGCTCGACCACGCTCGCCGCGTTGTAGCGGGTGCGGTCGAGGCCGATGTACCCGTTGGAGCGGATGCCGCCGCCGCCGCTCACGACGACCGCGAACGGCTGCGGTCCTTGGGGAACGTTGTAGCCGCTCACCGTGACGACGTAGATGCCCGCCTGACCGGGCGGGACGAGGACCTGCTCCTCGACGTTGAGGCGATCGGGGCTCCCGCCCGTGACCGACGTGCCGTCCGCGAAGACGTTCCCGGTGTAGGTGACGCCTCCCGGCCCCGCGACCGTGAGGTCCAGGTCGTTCACCAGGGCCTTCGGGGCGCCGTCCACGCCCGGGTAGTCCGTCCAGACGAGCGTGATCTTGAGCGGCTGATCGCCCGACGAGTAAAAGCTCCGCGACCACGTGGCGCCCGTGCCGAGTCCGCCGCTCGTGACGTCCGCGACGTCGAGGAAGCGAGCGTCCCCCGCGAAGCGGAGCGTGTTCGAGAGGTTGAGGCGCCCCCAGCCCTGGCCGTTGGACGGGATCGGCCCACCCACGTCGGCGCCGGTCATCTCCTGTGCGCTGTTGATGAGCGTCGCCTTCAAGAGCGCCGCGGAGGGCGCGAAGCCGTCCGCCGGGGAGCGGAGCCCCGAGGGCCAGAAGCCTTCCAGGAAATACTCCCGGACGAGCGCCGCGGCGCCGGCGGTCGTCGGCGTGGCCATCGAGGTCCCGCTGTAGCTCCGGGTGCCGCAGTTGAAGCTGTCCCGGAGACCGTCCGAGTCGGCCGACACCACGTTGACGCCCGGGGCGGTCAGGGTCGGCTTGATGCGTCCGTCGGCCGCGGGCCCGTAGCTGCTGAACCACGCGAGATCCTCCGCCAGCGGGCCGTTCCACGTGGCGCCGACGCTGACCACGTTCTTCGCGACGGCGGGCGAGCCCACGGAGCCGGGGGCCGGTCCCGCGTTCCCGTTGGAGAACAGGACGAGCATGTCCTTGTGCTCCCAGAGGAAGCGGTCGGTGGTGAACTCGAAGCTCCCGTACCAGCTGGAGTTCGCGCCCCAGCTGTTCGTGTGGATGCGGGCGCCCGCCCAGTAGGCCACGACGAAGAGATCCCCCAGGTCGAGCGGCGGGTACACGTACGAGTCTTCACCGGGCGTGAGGTCGCTCATGAAGATCCGCGCGCCGGGCGCCATGCCGTTCGCGGCGGCGCCGCCGGTGAGGGGCGTCTGATCGCCCGCGACGGTTCCCGCGACGTGGCTGCCGTGCCCCGAGTCGCTGTCCCAGTCGTCCGTGAAGGCCTGGTAGCCCGCGACCTTGCGGTGCGTCGCGCCGATGGGCGCGCCCGAGGGGTCGCGGAAGTAGCACATGTCGAGGTCGAGGCCCGTGTCGCCGATGCCCACGATCTGCCCCTGACCGCTCAGCCCCTCCTGCCAGATGCGCGTGTCGTTCGGGACGTTCGTCTGGATGGTCCACCGCGAGACGTCGTTGAAGAGCACCAGGTCCCGGGCCTCTTCGATGGCGACGACGTCCTCCAGCTGCGCGAGCGCCGCGATGTCCGCCCTCGAGAGCTCGATCCGGGCGACGTCCCGCCCGACCTGGAGGACCTTGCCCCGCCGCCGATGCACCGCCGCCAGCGTCCCGCCGAGACCGTCGGCCCCCTCCACGCGCACCACGAGCCGCGCCGGAGTGCCGTCGATCCGCACCGAGCCGTCCGGATTCTTCAGCCGGGGCTGGATCTTGTAGGCCGGCTTGAAGCGCGCCACGCCGCGAATGAACGGCAGCGCCTCCACCCGCCGGCGCGCGGCAGGGTCCATCGTGGCGATGAACGAGAACTCGGGCAGGTAGCTGCCGAGCCGGACGCCGAGCTCGATGACCTGCCGCTTCTCCCCTTCCCGGATCGGGCCCGTGAACTGGACGATCCACTTCCCGGGCCGGTCGCGCGCCTCGCGGTCGGAGGAGGCCCCGCGCTTCGAGATGACCTGCGCCGGCGCGTCCTCCGGCGCCTGGAGCGCGTCGGGGACGGCGGGCTGCTGGCCGCGAACGTCGATGGAGAACCCGTTGATCTGCACCTGGGGGAAGGCCCCTGCCGTCTTCGCTTCCGGCGGCGCGGGCGGCTCCCGCTCCGCGCTGCAGGCTGCGATCGACGAGACCAGGACCAGACCGATGAGGCGAGCTCTCATGTTCCCTCCACTCCGAGGAAAGTCGGTGGGAGCGCGATGAGAGCAAGCGGGAATGCAGGCGAGCAATCGCCCGTTCGTATGTCTTCCCCGCCGAGCGGCGGCAACCGCGACAAACCACCTCTTGACGCGGTCGCGGCTCGCCGAGCAGTGAGCTTCACTGATGGAAACAGCGCGCACGCGCGCGCGTCGCGACCGCCGTTCAGCGACGCTTCGCGTTCCGGTCGGCCTCGAGCTTCACGTAGATGGCGTGGAGCTGCGGGTCGGTCTCGGCCAGGCGGCGGATCCCCGCCGTTCGCCGCCACCACCAGATGCCCCAGGTCGCGGCGACGCCGGCGAGCACGACGGAGAGCGCCACCCAGCGCACCGTGTCGCTCGTGCCGCGCCCGAACCGCTCCGCGACGCGAGCGCCCTGCGTCACGACCACCGCCACGACGAAGAGCGCGCCGCCGCCCGTCATGCGGCGGATGGTCGAGTGGGTGTTCTGCTTCGCGACCGTGAGGGTCGGGTCGAGCATCACGGCCGAGCGGAAGGCGAGCGCCGCGTCCCGGGTGCGCTTCTGCGCGTCCAGCGCCACGCCGAGGTTGTTGAGCGTGTCCGCGCGCGCTGGGTCGAGGGCGAGGCTCTCCCGGTAGTGCCGTTCGGCGCGGGCGGGATCCTGCTTCAGCCACAGATCGCCGAGCTGCGCGTGGTGGCCGGCGTCCTCGGGATCGAGCTCCAGGGCGCGCTCCGCGGCCTCGCGCGCCTCGGGCAGCTTCTTGAGGGTCGCGAGGATGACGGACCGCACGAAGTGCCCGGGCGCGACGTCCGGCTGGAGCCGCACGGCCTCGTCGGCGGCCGCGAGCGCCTCCTTGCGGCGCCCCATGCCGTTCAGCGCGAGCGCGCGGAGCCGCTGGAGCCACTCCGACTCGGGCGTGGCGGCGACCCCGCCTTCGGCGGCCCGGAGCGCCTCGCCGTGGTCGCCGCGCGCGAGGTGCACGCGGGCGAGGAGGGCGTGGCCGTCCTCCGCGGACGGCTCCGCGGCGAGGGCGCCCCGCGCGGCGCGCTCGGCCTCGTCCAGGCGCCCCACCTCGAGGGCGGCGCGCGCCCGCCCGACCAGCTCCTCGAACCCCGGGGTGCTCACGCGAGCTTCATCGCCTTGAGGTGATCGAGGAGGTCGTCGTAGGCGCCCCCCTCGTTCGCGTAGATCGCGTGGTTCCGCGCCACCTCGAACCAGGCGCGGGTGGAGGGCTTCACGTCCTTCGCGGCGCGGGCCAGGAAGGCGTCGTCGATGGGCTGCTCGGTCTTCTTCTTGCGGGTGGCCTCGATGGCGAGCTCGGTCGCGGCGTCCACCAGGGCCGCGAGGTCCGCGCCGCTGAACCCGTCGGTCGCTCTCGCGACGCGCGAGAGGTCGGCGCCGGCCGCCACCGGCCGGTCGGCGAGCTTCAGCTCGAGCACGCGCCGCCGCGCCTCCGCATCGGGCGGCGGCACGAAGGCGAGCCGGTCGAAGCGGCCGGGCCTGCGGAGGGCGGGGTCGAGGTCCCAGGGGTGGTTCGTCGCGGCGAGGAAGAACACGCCCTCGTTGCGCGAGGCGAAGCCGTCCATCTCGGAGAGGAGCTGGTTCACGAGGTTGCGCCCGGCCGCGCCGCGCAGCTGCGAGCGGCGCTGGCCGAGGGCGTCCACCTCGTCGAAGAACAGCACCGTCGGCGCGCGCCGGCGCGCGTTCTCGAAGAGCTCGTGCAGCCGACGCTCGCTCTCGCCGAACCACATGTCGAGCACCTGCGACAGCCCCACCTCGGTGAAGCGGGCGCCGATCTCGCCGGCGAGCGCGCGGGCGAGGAACGTCTTCCCGCAGCCCGGCGGACCGTAGAGCACGATGCCTCCGCCGATCTTCTTCCCGAACCGCCGGTAGGTGTCGGGATCGCGGAGCGGTCCGAGGAAGCTCCGCTCGAGCCTCGCCTTCAGCTCGTCCATGCCGCCGACGTCGGCGAACGTCAGGGGCGGGGGCGCGTCGTCCTCGGGCGGATCGCCGTCGCCGGGCACGAGGCGGAGGTTCGGGCCGCCCGCGAGGCGATCGCCGCGGGCTGGCGCGTCGTCCTCGGCCCCGGCGTCGTCCTCTCGCTCGTCGCCCTCGAGCTCGCCGGACGGCCCGCGGGCGGTGGCGAGGGGCGGCGGCGGGGAAGGGACCGGAGCCGCAGCGGGCGTCGCGCCCGCTGCGCCCGCGATCGCCCCGGCGGCGAGCCGGTAGGCCACGGCGCGGCCCGGGTCGCCCGCCGCCTCCGCGGCGCGGGCGGCGGCGTCGAGCAAGGGCGCGGAGGCGGGCGCGAGCCGGAGGCCCGCCTCGAGCTCCGCGAGCGCCTCCCGCGGCGCGCCGGAGCGGAGGAGGTGCTCACCGAGCGCGGCGCGCAGCTCCGAAGAGTCGTTCGCCGCGATGGCGGCGCGCAGCGCGAGCACGACGGGGTCGCTGGTCACCGGGCGATGCTACCCGTTCGGCGGAGCGTTGGGGAACAACCGCGCTCGCGCGCTGGCCTTCACCGCCGCGGCTCGCCGTCCTGCGCGACCGCGCCGCCGCTGAACGTGTCGCACGCCTCCAGGGTGGCGGTCTCGTAGCCGCGCTGGAACCAGCGCGCGCGCTGCTCAGCCGTGCCGTGGGTGAAGGCCTCGGGGTTCACGCTCCCCGTGGTCTTCCGCTGGATGCGATCGTCTCCCACCGCCGCGGCGGCGCCGAGGCCGGCTTCGATGTCGCCGGGATCGAGCTGACCCCGGGCGCCGACCGAGCTGGCCCAGGCGCCGGCCAGACAGTCCGCCTGGAGCTCCATCCGGATCGAGAGCGCGTTTCGACTCGAGGGATCCCGCTCCTGCGCGGCGCGCACCTTCGGCGCGATCCCCAGGACGTGCTGCACGTGGTGGCCGACCTCGTGGGCGATCACGTAGGCCTGCGCGAACTCGCCGGGAGCGCCGAAGCGCCGCGAGAGCTCGCGGTAGAAGCCGAGGTCGATGTACACCTTCTCGTCGAGCGGGCAGTAGAACGGACCCATCGCCGCCGACGCGTCGCCGCAGCCGGAGCGCGTCCCGTCCCAGAACAGGACCAGCTTCGAGGCGCGGTAGCGGTCCCCCAGCGCGCGCCCCCAGACGTCCTGCGCGTCGTTGAAGGACGCGACCGCCACGCCCTCGAGCTCCGCCTCCCCTGCCTTGCGCTGCTCGACCTGCTCGGGCGAGGCCGGCTCCGAGCCGCCGCCGGCCATCGAGAGGAAGTCCTGGCCGAAGATGAGGCTCAGCGCCGCGAGGACGAGCGTGCCGCCGATCCCCAGCTTCAGCCCCGTCCCGCCGAGCCCGCGGCGGTCCTCCACGTTCGAGCGATCGCCTTTCCCGAGCCGCATGCACCCACCTCCCGGCAGAAAACGTGGGAACGATGGCACGCCCGCGCTTCACGCGCGCGCCCACCGTTCCCTGGAGGGGCCGAGGCTAGTGCGCGTGCTGCGGCGCGGCGCCGTGGGCCGGCTCGGCCGGGCGGTGGGCGTGCCCGACGTCGACGGCGCCCTTCGCGGCGCCGATCTCGCCGTGCGTGTCCGGCCCGGACGCCGCGGCGTGCACCGCCTCGACCCAGTGGACGAACGGGACGTAGGCGGCCACCCAGCGGCGCCCAGCGGCGAGGTCGCCCGCGGGCGGCTTCTCGGCGGCGAGCCGGCTCCACCGCGCCTCGAGCCCCTGGTGCACCGCACCGCGGAGGAGCGCGTCGATGCGCGCGGGATCGCCCTTGCCGATCGCCTCGTCCACCACCGCCACGGCGGGCTCCACCTGGCCCGCGGCCTTCAGGCCGGTGTAGGGCGCGCCTTCGCCGGCGCGGTGCACGCGCACGACCGTCTCGAAGAACCAGCGGTCCGCCACCTCGCGGGCCTCCTTGCCGGCCTTCCGGGCGGCGCGGGCCTTTGCGAACGCCTCGCGGATCTCGGCCTCACCGCCCGGCTGGACCCAGGCCAGCACCGGGTTCAGCTGGCCCGACTCCAGCGCGGAGCGGGCGGCGACCACCACTGGCCCGTCCAGCGTGTCGCAGTGAGCGCGGGCCAGGGCGGGGGAGAGGAGGGCGGACACTGCGAGCGTCAGGAGCAGCTTCGTGTTCGTCATGATGACTCACCTCTGCTTGGGGGAACGGGTTCGCCGTCCTTCGGAGCGCGGCGGACGGCGGGCCACGTGCCGCGGGCGGGCAGGCCCGCGGAGGAAGCGCTCCAGGGTCCGCCAGACGCGCTCGGGCAGATCGCCCGAGTCGCCGGGCGGGACCGCGCCGGAGTGCGCGAGCGCGAGGAGCGCGCCGAGCACCACCAGCGCCGCCTCTTCGGCGGCGACGCCGCGGGCGAGGATCCCGCTCGCGGCCGCCTCCGCCACGCACGCCCCGACGAAGCTCATGGAGCGCTGGCGCAGCGTCGCGAGGCGCGCGACGCCCTCGGGCGGCGCGGCGCGGGACAGCTCCTCCGAGGCGAAGAGGCGCGCGATCCCGGGCCGGGAGCGGATCACGCTCACGCGCCGGCGGAAGAAGGTGCCGAGCCGAAGCAGCGGGTCGCCGCCCGGCGGCGGGAAGGTGTCGAGGAGCAGCTCCTCCACCCGCTCGATGGCGGCGAGGACGATGGCCTCCTTGTTCGGGAAGTGCCGGAACAGCGCGGCGTCCGAGACCCCGACCTGGCGCGCGATGGCGAGCGCCGTGAAGCGACCGAGCCCGTCGTCGGCGATCACGCGGAGCGCCGCGTCGGCGATGTCGCGGCGCCGATCCTCGGCGGGCTTGCGCGAGCGTGCGGGGCTGATCGTCATGCCCGCGTTGTAAGTGAGTACAAACTAACTTGCCACCCGATCGCAGCGCAGCCCCTCCCGGGACGCGCCCCGCGGCCGCCGCCCTCCCACCGCGGGGCCGCACCCGGGGGAGCACGTGCGTGACCTTGCGCTGCGTCCGCGCTCGCAGGAGGTAAGGCGGCCTGGAGGCCCCACCATGCGCGTCTCGTGGAAGGTCGTCGCGGCCGTTTCACTCACAGCGCTCGCGCTGAGCGCGTTTGCGGCACCGGAGGGGAAGCCGGACGTGAAGATCCTCGATCTGTCGTCGTGCGATCCGACGCTCGGCGGCTTCACGCTCGATTCCGAGAACGCGTACTTCCCGATCGACGTGGGCCTCGCGTGGACCTACGAGGGCGAGGAGGGCGGCGAGGAGGTGCGCCTGGTGATCACCGTCCTCGACGAGACCGAGAGCGTCGCAGGCGTCACGACCCGAGTGGTCGAGGAGCGCGAGTGGAGCGACGGCGTGCTGGTCGAGGTCTCGAGGAACTTCTACGCCGCGAGGGAGGGGACGATCTGCTACTTCGGCGAGGACGTCGACCTCTACGACGAGACGGGCGTGAACGTCGTCTCGCACGAGGGCGCGTGGCGGGCGGGGGTGGCCGGCGCGCGGCCCGGGATCTTCATGCCCGCCGAGCCGTGGCCCGGAGTGCGCTTCCCGATGGAGCTCGCGCCCGGGATCGCGGAGGACCAGGCGAAGGTCGTCGGGATCGGGCCGGTCACCGTGCCCTTCGGCACGTTCGGCGAGACGATCCGGCTACGCGAGTACAACCCGCTCGACGGCGACAAGGGCTTCAAGGTCTTCGCGGCCGGCGTCGGCATGATCGTCGACGGCCCGGCGGAGCTCGTGGACCTCGTGGGCAGCTCGCCCTGAGGCTCGGCTCCGCGCTGCGCCGCGCGATCGCGCGTGCGCAGCGCGGCCGGTGCCGCCGCGCTCGACTTCCGAGCTCACTTCGTGATGGGCGGCGTTCCCCTCTCCGCGGGCGGGGTCCCGGCGGGAGGCGTCGCACCCCCGGGGGCCGGCGGCGGCTCGCCCGGAGCCGTCGTCCCGCCCGGCGTTTCCTTCTCTGCCCCGGCGGGCTGCTCGGGCATGGGCATGTCGCCCCAGCCGCCCTCGACCATCGCCTTGATCTTCCACTCCCCCGCCTTGCGGACGAGGAGCATGCTGCTGCGACCCGACGTCTTCTTCTTGCCCATCGTCATGGTCCAGTCGTCGTCGACGCTGGCGAGCGCCCCGGTGACGAGGAAGACCTTCGGGCTGTGCGTCGTGCGCATGTCCTTCATCGGCTGCGCGTAGAACGGCGTCATCATCTCGCGCCACTGCTGCTCGTCCCAGGGGTCGCCGACCGCGTCGCCGTCCTTGGTGTCGGTCAGCATCAGCACCGGGAAGTCGACGAGCGCGGCGGCGGTGTCGAGCTCGCCCTTCTGGCCCGCCTGCTCCATCTTCTTGAACAGCGCGTTGATGTCCGCCTTCGCCTTCTTCTCCTCCGCGGGCGTGATCTTCTTCGGAGGCCTCCAGCCCGCCATGGGATCGCCCGCGCCTTCCGGCGCGGCCGGCTGCGCAGAGGACGCCTGGCCGAGGACGGCCACTGGGACGAGCACGCTGAGCAAAACGAGGGTCCGCACCAGCTTCTTCATGCCTTCGCTCCTTCCGTGGTGACACGGGGTGGTTCACGTCGGGTTAGCGGCGAGGCACCCGCGCGTCACCTCCCAGGGGCGGCTTCCCCCATCCATGGCGACCGGACGGTTGACGGACGGTGCTCGGACCGCCTGGGAGGCGCCCGCAGGGTGGGCAGGCGTGCCCGCGGCCCGCTCGCCACGGGCCGAGGTTCCTCGATCGCCTCCGAAATGGCGACGGCCGCCCCCGCGAGGGAGCGGCCGCCGATGCTTCACTCCGTGCCCGGGTTCGAGCCGGAGGCGATCACTTCACGAGCGCCGTCTCCCACGACTGCCCGAGCTCGTCCGTCCAGTTCTTGAAGCGCACCTTCGAGCCGACCTTGCGATCGTCCCAGTAGATGTCGTTCGACTCGACGTACTTGCGGAGCGCCTCGAGGATCGTCTTGTAGTCGCGGCGATCCGTGGCGGGGAGCGTCGCGTCGTAGACCCGGTCGTTGAGCATGCGGATCGACGACGCGATCATCAGCTCCTGGTCCTTCTTGGGCCACTCGACGAGCACGAGGTCGTTGTTCGGGTCGGCGTCGAAGCGGTTCACCTCGAGGATGTACTTCAGGGCCGCCCCCTGCCGCCGCATGTTCTCGCCGTACGACGAGAGCACGTGATCGCGCGCCACGCTGTAGGTGAGCGTCTGCTGCGCCAGGCTCATCGAGTCCCACACCTGCTTGTTGATGATCATCCAGGTGATGAGGAACTGCTGCTGCCAGCCCGGGAAGTGGACGTAGCGGACGCCCACCGTGCCCGGGTTGTCGGCGGTGTTGAAGAGGGACGAGACGTCGTCGAGCGGCGTGGCGAACTCGAAGCCCTGCAGGTAGCCGTTCTTCACCGCGTCCACGAGCGAGCCGCCGCCCGGGATCGGGGCGATGAACTTGAGGTTCTTCGCGGGGATGACGCCGCTGGAGACGAGGTCGTCGCAGGCGCGGTTGAGCGTGTACTCGCCGGGGGGGAGGTAGCGGAACGTCCAGTTGCGCTGGCACAGGCCCGCGAGGCCGATGCCCTTCGTGCTGCCGGCGTCGCCGATCGGCTCGAAGAAGTAGCCCGACAGCTGCTCGGCGTTGCCGACGATGGGGACGACCACGACGTTCCTGTTGTTCAGGTCGAGGATGGACTGCGCGAGCTCGAGCCCCGTCCGCTGCCCGTCGTCGACGGACCTTCCGAAGAGGAAGCCCAGGTACTCGTCGAAGCCGGGGCCGAAGGGAACGCCCGAGTTGAAGAGGAAGCCCCAGGCCTTGTTGAGCTCGCTGCCCGAGTTGTACGCGGCGTCGAAGCCGCCGCCCGCGGCGCCGGCCCCGACGGCCGCGACGATGTCGCCCTTGAACACCGAGGGGATGGCGGGGATCCCCGGCAGCTTCACGAACCGCACCTCGCCGGAGGGCCCCAGCGTCAGGTTCGTGATGCTCTGGAGCTTGGCGCCGAACTCCTCCGCGGGCGGCCCCATCGCCTCGGCGGACGAGAAGCTGCGGAAGTAGATGTCCTTCGCGAGCGCGCTCTGCGCCGGGAGGGCGAGGGCGCAGGCGACGAGCGCGGTGGCCGCGGTGCGCAGGCGCGTGATGCGAGCTTTCATGATGTCCCCTTCGGTTGCCTGTGAGACGTGCCGTGAAGATTCACTGCACGGTGACGGGCGGCAGCGTACAGCGCGCCTCCACGCCCGTCGATTGGCTATCGCGGACCCAGCCGAGTGCGCGGGCGACCCGTGAGCGATCGACCGCCGGTGTGCGACGGCGGCCCACCGGCCCGTGTGAGCGCGAGGGGCAGGTGCGCGCCGTTGACGCAGCGTGGGCACCGCGCATAGGCTGCGTTCACTTTTCGAGACAATCGACGTTGCGTATCGGCGCGGCGCGAGGCGTTCGAAGAGGGAAGCTCGTTCATCCGAGAGGTGGCGCACATGCAGACAGAGGCGAGCACGTCGGGGCGCGATGCTCCTCGCCGGAGGCTCGAGGCGGGCGCCGGGAAGGCGCGGTTCGGGCTCAGCCTCAAGATCGTGGCGATCGCCGGGGTCTCCACCGCGCTCGTGGCGATCATCCTCGCGCTCTCCTTCGGGCACGAGGTGGAGAAGCTGCTCGAGCAGGAGCTCACCAGCCGCGGGCGCCTCGCGACCCTGACCGTCGCGAACACCTCCGCGAACTTCATCTTCGCGCAGGACGTGACGGGGCTCGAGGCCCTCACGGCGGCGACGCTCGCGGACGTGCCCGGCGCCGCGTACGTCATCGTCCGCGACGAGCGCGGCCGGGCGCTCGCCGAGGCGGTGAAGGAGGGACTCGGCCCGGCGCGTCCCACCCCGACCAGGGTGGAGGAGCTCGATCTCGGGAGCCGCCTCCTCGAACGCACGCTGGACGTGGGCGGCAAGGAGATGCTGCACGTCGTCGCGCTCGTGACGTTCAAGAGCAAGTCCGACGCGCAGTACCTCGATCCCCTCGGGCTCGAGGAGGGCCTGGGCGCCGGCGCGGCCGGGGACTCCGGGGTGAAGGTGCTCGGCTCGGTGGAGCTCGGGTTCGCCTACGCGGACCTGCGGAGCCAGATCGCCACCGCGACCCGCAGATCGGGGGGGCTCGCGCTCGTGGTCCTGATCGGCTGCCTCGTCGCGATCTTCCCCATCGCGCGCTTCACCACGAGGCCGCTCTCGGACCTCTCCCGCGCGGCGCTCGGGATCGCGCAGGGAGACCTGCGGCAGGACGTGGCGCGCAACGGGAGAGACGAGGTCGCCGACCTCGCCCGCAGCTTCGGACGGATGGTCGAGGGCCTCCAGGCCATGCTCCGCGAGCTCAAGGAGGCCTCCGCGGTGCTGGCGCAGGAGTCCGACGCCATGCTGGGCGCCGCCACGCGGCAGGCGGCCATGGCCGCGCAGCAGTCGGCCGCCGTCGCCGAGATGAACGCCTCGACGCAGGAGATCGCGCAGACCTCGACCGCCGCCATCGAGCAGGCCGACCGGGTGATCGCCGTCACGCAGACGGCCGAGGAGTCGTCGCGCGCCGGCGAGGGGATCGTCGAGGAGGCGGTGGGGAGCACGAACCAGGTCGAGCAGCACGTCTCCGGCATCGCCGACCGGCTCGGCGCGCTCTCGACGCGGGTCGGGGAGATCGGCGACATCATCGGCAAGGTCAAGGACCTCGCCCTCCGCTCGAACGTGCTGGCGCTGAACGCCGCCATCCAGGCGGCGCGAACCGGAGAGACCGGCGCGAGCTTCTCGGTCATCGCCCGCGAGATGCGGACGCTGGCCGAGCAGTCCAGCGCCACCGCCGGCGAGGTGCCGAAGCTCCTGGGCGAGATCGCGGAGGCCAGCGAGTCCGCCTCCGCCGCCACGCAGCAGGGCAGCGACAAGGCCCGCTCCACCGCGGCGCTGGCGCGGCGCGCGGGGGAGACCATCGGGAACCTCGCGAACGTCTGCCGCGAGTCCGCCGGCGCGGCGCGGCAGATCGCGGAGAGCTCACGACAGCAGGCCGGGGGCGTGAACGAGATCGTCGGCGCGCTCGCGCAGCTCGCGCAGGCCGCCGAGGGGAACGTGGCTGGGAGTGAGGAGACGAGGCGGGCGGCGGAGCGGCTCAAGGCCGTCTCCGGCCGGCTCACCGACCTCGTGCAGCGCTACCGCAACTGAACGAAAGGAAGACGACATGGTTCGGAAGAAGAGGGCTCTCGTCGCCGCGACCGCGGCGCTGCTCGCGGGCGTCGTGGCGACGGCCCGCACCGCCCGCGCGGAGGAGACCGTCTACGACTTCGGGGTCCTCCCCCAGGTCGCGACGGCGAAGGTCGCGGAGCAGTGGGTGCCGTTCCTCGACAAGGTGAGCGAGATGTCGGGCGTGAAGCTGCGCTTCGTGACCGCCCCCAGCATCTCGGAGTTCGGGACCCGGGCGAAGGCGGGAGCGTACGCGTTCTACTACCACAACACCCTCGCCTACGTTCAGCAGGACGATCAGTACAGCGCGTTCGCGCGCGAGGTCGGCGCCAAGACGGTGGGCGTGCTCGTGGTCGCCAAGGACAGCAAGCTCTCCAAGCTCGCGGACCTGAAGGGCGCGACCGTCGCGATCCCGAGCGCCGGCTCGTTCGGCGCCGCCGTGCTCCCGCTCTTCGCCATCCAGAAGGAGGGCGGGCTGGAGCTCCAGAAGGACTTCAAGGTCGTCGTGGCGGGCTCGCACGAGGCGGGCTACCAGGCGGTCCTGCAGGGCAAGGCCGTGGCCTCCGGCGGCCTGACGCGGACCTTCGAGCTCCTCCCCAAGGAGACGCGCTCCAAGCTCCGCGTGCTCTACACCACCAAGGCGTACTCGCCGCTGCCGTTCGCCGCGCGCAAGGACGTGCCGGCGGACGCGGTCGCCAAGGTCCAGAAGGCGCTCGCCTCGTTCGCGAAGGACCCGGCCAACCAGCGCATGCTCGAGGCGCTCAACATGAAGACCGGGTTCGAGGCCGCGAAGCCGTCGGACTGGGACGACGTCCGCCACGCGCGCGACGAGCTCCTCCGCGTGACGAAGGCGATCACCGCGAAGTGAGCGGCGCCCCGAACCGGGCCGCGAGACCCATGAGCACCATGAGTACGAGGCCTGGAGCGGGCGACACGAGCGAGGCCGGCGCGCAGCGCCGCTCGCTCCTGCGGGAGCTCCGCGCGATCGAGCGTGAGTATCAGCGCCTTCGCGCGGGGCTCGTGGCGCTCGGCCCGGGAGAGCGGCTGCCCGGGGTGTACGTCATCGCCGCCGTCGCGGGCGGGAGGTTGCTCCTCCCGGCCGCGCGCATCGCCGAGCTCGCCCGGCGGGTCGCCGTCGACCGCGTCCCTGGTGCGGCGTCCTGGACGCTGGGGAGCTTCGTATGGCGAGGCCGCCCCGCGCTCGCGGTCGACCTCGGCGAGCGGCTCGGCCGGGCGCCGGTGCGCTCTCGCGATGCGATGATGGCGATCCTCGACGGGGCGCCCACCGTGGCGCTGGTCATCGACGACGTCCTCGGCCTCGCCGAGGACCCCGTCCTCGCCGACGGTGGCGCCGAGGAGGGCGCCGCGTCGCGCCTCCTCCTCGGGGCCTGCACGGTGGAGGACGAGGCCGTGCCGGTCCTCGCTCCGGAGCTGCTGGAGCGCGAAGTGCTGGAGACGTCTTGATCCCGTCACCCGCGGACGCGTCCCGTCCCAGGCATGGAGGTCTCGGAGTGAACCGGACGGAGAGTCCGACTGGACATCCACGCCGCCCGCGGCCTGGGCTTTCGCTGCGCTGGGGCATCCTGCTCGTCGGCTCGTCGGGCCTCGCCGCGGGCGTGGCGGCGTCCCGGCTCGCGGGCGGGGGCGGAGCCCTCGTCCTCGCCCTCGCGCTCGCGGGCGCGGCGGTGTTCGGCGCCGCCACGCTCCTCGCGCGGCCGGCGGAGCGCCTCGCGGAGGCGGCCCGGGCCGCTGCACGAGGAGACCTCGGCCGCCCCGTCGAGGCAGAGGGCCCTGCCGAGGTGCTGCGCACGGGCCTTCACCTCGAGGACCTGCGCCAGTCGCTGCACGGCGTGCTCGGCGAGCTGGCGAAGGCGTCGGCGCAGCTCGGCGCCGACTCGGGCGCGCTCCTCGAGGGCGTGTCCCGGCAGGCCGAGCTGGCCGCCCGTCAGTCGGCGGCCGTGGCCGAGACGAGCACCACCGCGGCGGAGATCGCGCAGACCGCGCGGGCGGCGGCGCTCCACGCCGAGGAGGTGGTCGAGGTCGCGCAGCGGTCGGAGGAGCTCTCCGCGGACGGGCAGCAGGTGCTCGAACGCACCGTGGAGACCATCCGCAGCCTCGCCGGCCAGGTCCAGGCGCTCTCGCGCGCCATCGCCGACCAGGCGCGGAGGTCGCGGCACATCGGCGAGATCGTGGCCGGCCTGAAGGACCTCGCCGAGCAGACGAACCTCCTCGCGCTGAACGCCTCCATCGAGGCGGTCAAGGCGGGCGATCGCGGGCGCGGCTTCTCCGTGGTCGCGGTCGAGATGGGCAACCTGGCGGAGCAGTCCACCTCCGCGGCAGGCGACGTCCGCAGCATCCTCGCCGAGATCGAGAAGGGCACGCACGCGGCGATGGGCGTGGCCGAGGAGGGGACGCGCCGCGCGCAGGGCGCCATGGAGCTCGCCGCGGAGGCGTCGAAGGCGATCTCCGGGCTCACCCGCGCGATCCGCGACTCCTCGCTGTCCGCGCGCCAGATCGCCAACAACACGCGGCAGCAGGGCATCGGCGTCGAGCAGATCGTGGCGGCGATCGCGGACCTGTCCGCCGCCTCCGAGGAGGCGACGGCCGGGACGCGGGTCGTGGAGCGCGCCACCGCGAGCCTCTCCGCGCTCGCCGGCCGGCTGGACGAGGCGACGGCGCGCTACCGGGACGGGGAGCGCGCATGAAGGTGCTCATCGTCGACGACACCCACACCCTCCGCTCGCTCGTGCAGATCTACCTGATCGCCCAGGGCTGGGAGTTCGCGGAGGCGTGCGACGGCGCGGAGGGGCTCGCCAGGGCGCGCGAGCTCCGCCCGGACGTGGTGATCTCGGACGTGAACATGCCGGTGATGGACGGCTTCGAGCTGTGCGCCGCCATGCGCAGCGATCCGGCCCTCCGCCGGATCCCGGTGGTGCTCCTGACGATGCGCGGGGACGACGCGTCGCGCCAGCGTGGCGAGCTCGTCGGCGCCAGCGCGTTCCTGACCAAGCCCGTGTCGCCGCTCCAGCTGCGGGACGCCGTCCGCAAGGTGACGGCGGCCAGGACGACGGCGGCGAAGGTGGCGGCGGCGAAGGGGGGCCAGTGAGCGCGAAGGAGACGCGCGCGGCGGACCCCGCCGCGACGGACGAGGGCTCCGAGGCGATCCTCCGTGAGCGCGCCCGGGAGCTGGCGCTGGCCCGCGAGGAGGAGCGCGCGGACGTCCGCGTGATCCTGCCGTTCGAGGTGGCGGGAGATCGCTACGCGGTGGAGGTGGTCCGGGTCCATCAGGTCCTCGACGCCAGCCGCGTCCACCCGCTGCTCGGCGCGCCGCGCGGGGTGATCGGCGCGATCGTGGGGCGTACTCGCCCGGTGCCGGTGCTCGATCTCCGCTCGCTGCTCGGCCTCGAGGGCGGCGGCCTCTCGGATCTGCAGCGGGTGGTCGTGGTCGACGACGAGGGCGACCTGTTCGGCCTCGCCGTGGAGCGGGTGGGCCGACGGGTCGAGGTGCCGCTCTCCGACCTGCGCGCGCCGGAGGCGGGACCGTTCGCCTGGGTGACGCCCGATCGCTGCGCCGTCCTCGATCCTTCGCGCCTCGGCGCGGCGCGCGAGAGGAGCTGAGCGTGTCGGATCTCCTCGAGCGCGTTTGGCCCGTCTTCGAGGCCGAGACCCGCGAGCAGGTTCAGGCGCTCGCCGCCGGCGTGCTGGAGCTCGAGGCGGCGCCGTCGCCCGACGCGGTGATGCCGCTCCGCCGCATCGCCCACACCTTGAAGGGGACGGCGGCGAGCCTGGGGCTCCATGACATCGAGCAGGCCGCCCACGCGGTCGAGGACGTGCTCGTGCTCGCCGACGGCGACCGCGGCCTGCCCGCCGGAGCGGTGGAGGCCGTGCTGCGCGCGGCCCGCGCGGTCGAGGAGGCGCTGACCTCGCCCACGCCCGGCCGGATCGCCGACATGGCCGAGGTCCTCGCCCGCCTGGCAGCCGTGAGCGACGGGCGCGCGCCCGCGCCGCTGGCGCCGGAGCCCGGCGAGGGCCGCTCCGCCGAGCTGGACGTGCTCGCCGCGGAGCTCTCCTCGATCTGCGTCGTCGACGGCGCCGAGCGCGCCGCGCACGCCGCACGCGCGCGCGCCGTCGCGGAGCGGCTGGAGGGCGCGCTGCGCGGGCGGGCGGGGGAGCTGGCGGGGCGAGTGGCGCGCAGCGTCGGCGAGCTGGAGGCGGACGGCGCCGACGTCGCCCGCGCGGTCGCCCGCGCGGCCGCCGAGCTGGTGGAGCTCCGCGCCGCCCTGGTGGCCACCTCCGTCGCCGGGCCGCGCGGTGACGCGCCGGACGGCGGAGCCTCGCGCCCGAGGAAGGGCGAGGACCGCGTGGTCCGCGTGGACGCGAGCCGCCTGGACACGGTGTCCGCCGAGGTGGACCAGCTCGTCGTCGGCGTCTCTCGCCGCGAGCGGCGTGGGCGCGACCTGGAGCGGATGGCGCAGGCGCTGCGCGAGGCGCTCCTGCTCGTGCAGCGCGGGCTCGACGAGGCGGGGATCCCGCACGAGACCCGGCCGCGCGCGCTCGACGAGGGCGTCGACCGGATCCGCACCCACGCGGCGGACGTCGGCCGCGCCGCTCGCGAGCTCCGGCGCGAGGCGGAGCGCGAGCGGCTCTCGGCCCACGCGCTGCGGGACACGCTGCAGGAGCTGCGCATGGTCCCCGCGGAGTCGGCGCTGCTGGCGCTGCGGCCCACCGTGCGGGAGGTGGCCGCGCGGCTCGGCAAGCACGTCTCGCTGCGGCTCGAGGGGGGCGAGGTCCGCCTCGACCGGCGCGTGCTCGACGAGCTCAAGGGACCGCTCCTGCACCTCGTGCGCAACGCCCTCGATCACGGGATCGAGCCCCCCGAGGCGCGGCGCGCGGCGGGCAAGCCGGCCGAGGCGCTCCTCGCGGTGCGGGTCGAGCCGCGCGGCGATCGTGTGCTCGTCACGGTCCGTGACGACGGCGCGGGGCTCTCGCCCGAGCGGCTGCGGGCCGCCGCCGTGCAGCGCGGCGACGTGACCGCAGCGGAGGCGGCGCGCCTGAGCGACGCGGACGCCCTCCGCCTCGCCTTCCGGTCGGGCATCTCCACCGCCGCCGAGATCACGGAGCTGTCGGGGCGGGGCGTCGGCCTCGACGTGGTCGCCGAGGCGGTGCGCCGCCTGGGCGGAGGGGTGGACGTCGCGAGCGAGCGCGGCCGCGGCGCGTCCTTCGTGATCGACGTGCCGCTCACCATCGCAGGCACCACCGGCCTGCTGTTCCGCGCGGGCGGCGGGCTGGCGCTCCTCTCCGCCGACGCCATCGAGCGGGTCCTGCTCGTGGGCCCGGGCGACCTCGGGACGGTCGCCGGACACGTGATGGTCTGCGTCGACGGCGACCAGATCCCGTTCGCGCCGCTGGCGCAGGTCGTCGGGGCGAGCGGCTCGGCGAGGCCCTCGGAGACGGCCGTCGCGCTGCTCGTGGCCTCCGGCGGGCGAAGGGCGGCCCTGGCCGTCGACGAGGTGCTCGGCGAGCAGGCCATCGTGGTGAGCTCGCTGGGACGGCGGATGTCCACGGCGCCCCACATCGCGGGCGCGGCGGTGCTGGACGACGGCCGCGTGGTGGCGGTGCTCCAGCCGGCGCACCTCGTGGGGACGGCGCCGATCCCGGAGGAGGCGAAGGGGCCGTCGCCGAGGCGCATCGTCGTCGCCGACGACTCGCTGGGCACGCGCTCGGCGGTGAAGGCGATCCTCGAGATCGCCGGCTTCGTGGTGCTCCCGGCCGCCGACGGCGAGGAGGCGCTCGCGCTCGCCCGAGATCCCGGCTGCGATCTCGTCGTGACCGACGTCCAGATGCCGCGCCTCGACGGAGTGAGCCTGACCCGGCGGCTGAGGGCGGACCCGAAGCTCTCGCACGTGCCCGTGGTCCTCGTGACCTCGCTGGACGCGCCCGAGGATCGCGCCGCGGGGCTCGCCGCCGGCGCCGACGGCTACCTCGTGAAGCGCGACGTGCAGCGCGGGAAGCTGCTGGACCTCGTCCGGCAGCTGCTCCCCGCATGATCCGCTGCCTCGTCGTCGATGACGCGCGCGCCTTCCGCGCGGTGCTCCGCGAGATCCTCTCCTCCGCCCCCGGCGTGGAGGTGGTGGGTGAGGCGGGGGACGGGCGCGAGGCGGTGTCGCTCGTGCGGGCGCTCCGGCCCGACGTCGTCACCATGGACGTGCGCATGCCCCGCCTCGACGGCCTCGCCGCGCTCGAGGAGATCATGCGCGTGGCGCCGACCCCCGTGGTGGTGGTGAGCGCCGAGGCGGGCGGGGAGGCGCAGCAGCTCTCCTTCCGAGCGCTGCAGCTCGGCGCGATCGAGGTGCTGGCGAAGCCGCGCGATCCGGGCACGCCGCGCTTCGAGCGGCAGGCGGAGGCGATCCGCCAGGCCGTGCGCGCCGTCGCCGGGCTGCTGCTGGTCGGGCGCAGGCGCCCCGCCCGGCCCGCCCGGCCCGCCCCGCTCGCCGGCGAGCCGCCGCGTCGCGAGGAGCCGCGCCGGCCGGCGCCCCTCGTCCCCGCACGGCTGGAGCCGCCGGGTGGTGCGCGGCCGGAGGTGCTCGCCATCGCGGCGTCCACAGGGGGGCCCGCGGCGCTCGCGAGCATCCTCGCGCCGCTGCCGCGAGACCTGCCGCTGCCGCTGCTCGTGGTGCAGCACATCGCGCCCGGGTTCGAGCCGGAGCTCGCGCGCTGGCTCGACACCCTCACTCCTCTCACGGTGCGGCTCGCCGTCGACGGCGCACCGCTCGCGGCGGGGACCGTCCACCTCGCCGCCGGCGGGCGGCACCTCGGCGTCCGCGGCCGGACCATCCGGCTCTCCGACGAGCCCGCCGTGCACGGGTTCCGGCCCTCCGGAACGCACCTGTTCTCGTCGGTGGCCCGAGAGCTCGGGGCGCGGGGCGCGGGGATGGTGCTGTCGGGCATGGGGAGCGACGGCGCCGAGGGGCTCGCGGCGCTGCGCCGCGCGGGCGGCTACACCGCCGCCCAGAGCGCTGCCTCCTCCGTGGTCTACGGCATGCCCAGGGCGGCCCTGGAGCGCGGCGCCGCGGCGCACGAGCTCGAGCTCGACGAGATCCCAGGGGAAATCCTGCGGCTCGCCGGGCGCGAGGCCCGCGCCACCGACCGCGCGTGAACGCCGGCGAGGGAGCGGATGTCGCGGCCGCGCCGCTGGTGTTGACACGACCCGTGAAGTCGCGGAACGACCGCGGTCACACTCGAGGTGCGCCGGCCGCGCGGCCGGCTCCGAGGGCTCACATGAAGCGGCTTCTCCTCGCCTGTGCGGCCGCCGCGCTCGTCGCCGCGACTGCGCAGGCCCAGACCGCCCTCCCACGGCACGTGTTCGTGGCCGTGGACGCGCTGGAGATCCGAGCGAACCTGTTCACCGTCACCGGCGTTCTGGACGGCGAGAGCGAAGCTCGGGCAGTCACCTTCACGTTCTCGAGCAGCTCGACCTCGAGCGAGAGGGACGACGTCGCGGCCTGTCAGCGGCTGGCGCTCCTCGCGATGACGAGGCCCGGTCAGTTCCGGTTCGAGGTCGCCGGCGGCACCACCTACTACCAGTACCCGGCGTGCAAGCTCGCGCGCGTCACGCCGTAGCGCGCCGGCCCGCGACCATGCGCGCCGCGCACTGGCTCATCGCCGCGCTCGCGACGTCCGCCCTCCATTGCGGAGGCGGGGAGGGCCGCTCGGTCGCGGATCCTGCCATCGTCGACGTGGATCGCGACGGCGTCGTCAGCGCGGAGGACTGCGACGACTTCGACGCGAACGTGTGGCGGCGAGTGAGCGCTCACCGCGACGTCGATCGCGACGGCAGGGGCGTCGCCGGCGAGGGCGTGACCTGCGCCGGAGACCGGCTGCCGGAGGGCTGGTCGGCCGATGGGACCGACTGCGACGACTACGATGCGCGGCGCTGGACGATGGGGGAGGGGTACCCGGACGCGGACGGCGACGGGCGGGCCGGCGGCGCGCTCGCGCCGGTGTGCCGCGGCGACGCGCTCCCGTCCGGCTGGGCGGACGTGGCGACGGACTGCGCCCCGGAGGATTCCTCGCGGTGGGGGGAGCTGCCCTACCTCTACGTGGACGCCGACGGCGACGGCTTCACGACCGAGGGCGTGGGCGTGGTCTGCAGCGGAGAGTCGCTCCCGCCGGGCTACGCGGCGGACCCGAGCGGACAGGACTGCGACGACGGCGACCCGCGGGCGTTCGCCTTCACCTCGGCGTTCCACGACGGGGATGGGGACGGTCGCGGCGGCGAGCCCGGGCAGGTCTGCGCGGGGGACCACCTCCCGGCGGGCTGGGCCGCGCAGGGCGGCGACTGCGCCGAGGGCGACGGTCAGCGCTGGCAGTGGCTCTCCTACTCCTACGTGGATCGCGACTACGACGGTTACAGCGTCTACGAGCCCGGCTCCCTCTGTGGCGGCGGCGGCCTTCCGTCGCCGTACTCGACCGGCCCGGGCTGGCGCGGGAACGGCGACTGCGACGACACGGACGTGAGGACGCACGCGGTCGTGTACGGATACGCGGACTCGGACTGGGACAGAGTCGGGGGAGGTGCCCTCCTCACGCTCTGCACGGCGGGATCCCTGCCGCTGGGGTACCTCGAGACCGGGGGAGACTGCGCTCCCGACGACGCGACGAGGTGGCGCGAGTACGCGTACTCCTACCGCGACGCGGACGGCGACGGGCGCTTCGTCTACCAGAGCGGGAAGGTGTGCTACGGCGCGCAGCTCCCGCCGGGCTATGCGACGTCGACCTCGTCCTACGACTGCGACGACGGGGACGCCTCGATCCACACCGAGCTGTGGGGCTACGCCGACGAGGACGACGACACGGTGGGCGCGGGGCCGGCGGTGCGGTACTGCACGGCGGGCGCGCTCCCGGCGGATCGCGTCGTCACCGGGACGGACTGCGCCCCGACCGACCCCGCTGCCTGGCAGAAGCTCTCCTACGCCGGCCTCGACGAGGACGGCGACGGGTTCACCACGCGCGTGGGCGGGACCTTGTGCGTCGGCGCCGAGCTCCCCGAACCGTACCGCGCGAGCGCCGCGGGGAACGATTGCGACGACGCCGACACCGCGCTCTGGCGCTGGACCGTGCTGTATCCGGACGCCGATGGCGACGGAATCGGTACGCCGCCGCGGGAGATCCGCTGCCTCGGCGAGACGATCCCCGCCGGCTACTCGCTCCAGGGCTGGGACGAGCAACCCGCCGATCCGGGCGCGCAGGCGGCCGCGGACGGGCTCGACGAGGCGACCTCGCCGTAGCGGCTTCGTCGAAGCGTCCGCCGAGCGTCCTTCGTGGACGGGAGGCGCCTCGACCGGCTCAGAACGTGGCGCGGAAGGTGACCGGCCCTCCGCCGGTCTCCAGCGCGGGGAGCGTTCCCACGAGCGTGCCGTGCACGCCGAGCAGCTGCGCGTTGGTGGCGTTCGCCGGCGGGATGGCCGTGAACCGGGGACGGCGGGAGCGTGTCACGGTGGGTGACGCTCCGCCTCGCCTCCGCCAGGGAACGGCGCCGGCAAGTGGGCGACGCGCACCTGCGCCTCGTCATCCGTCACTCACCCGGTCCGGTGAGGGCCTCCACCCGCGCGGCCGCGTGGCCGGAGAGCCCGTCGCGCGGGAGGGCCTGCGCCGCCGCGCGGACCTCGGCGCGCGCGGAGTCGGTCGTCGCGAGCCGCGCCCGCGCCTCGAGGGCGAGGAGCTGGAAGTCGAGCGGAAGCGCCCTCACGTCGGCGCCGGCGAGCGCGGCGCGCGCGGCGTCTGCCTCGTCGCGGGCTGAGTGGTAGGCGGCCTTCACCACCGCGAGCTCGGCCGCGGGGGCGCCGGCGGCGCCGTCCAGCCAGCGGGGCGCCGCCGCGAGATCGCCACCCGCGAGCGGCTCGGCGAGGAGCTCGGTCGCGAGGTGCGCGTGCACCTCGGCGCGGGTCGCCGGGAGGTGCGGCCGCTTCACGTCGCGCAGGTACTCGAGGGCGCGATCGAGGCGCGGCCATGCGGCGGCGTCGTCGCCCTGCACGAGCGCCTGGAGACCCTCGGCGTAGTCCGTGAGCGCCGCCTCCTCCCGCTCGAAGGCGGCCTCGAAGCGCTGGACGAGCTGCCGATCCACCGGCGTGCCCTCCAGCTCTCCGCGCACCTCGTCCGCGCCGGTGAGGTCGCCCGCCTCGAGGAGCGCGAGCGCGAAGCGCATCCGGCGCGTCTCGTCGGCGCCGCCCGCGGCCTTCAACGCGTCCCAGCGCGCGAGCGCGTCGTCGAAGCGGCCCTGCCCGGCGAGCCGGCTCGCCTCCCGGACCGCGGAGTCGTGGCCGACGTCCTGCGCGACCAGGGCGAGCATGCCGCCGGTGAGCGCGAGGCCCGCCGCGAACAGCAGCGGGCTCCAGCGCGGGAAGGAAGGGAGGTTCCGCGCCTGGGCCCCGGGCGCCGGCGCGAGGGCGAGCGGGACGAGCCCCTTGCGCGCCATGTGGCGCGTGATGGACCGGTCGATGACGCGCGGGACCACGACGAGCAGGGCGAGCATCGCCGCCGCGGCGATCCCGCTCGAGGGCTCCGGGTCCGCGACGGCGTCGAGCGCGAGCGCCAGGCCGGCGCCGAGCATGACCATCGACCCGAGGAACTCGAGCGTGCCGAACAGGTGGTGACGCAGGTACAGGTCGCCGAGCCCGGGCACCCACGTCGAGAGGCGCGCCGCCTTCTCCGGGTCGCGGAACGGGATGCGGCAGGTAGGCTCGGGGCAGGCCGCCGCCGCGCCCACCGGACCGGGCACGACGCGAAGGCACGCCGGGCAGAGGTGCTCGAGCGAGCGCTGCGCGGACCTCGGTCCGTCGCCGCGGGGGAGCAGCGCCTCGAGCCGCTTTCGGTCGGCGCCGCGGAGCGCGGTGAACGACAGCTTGGAGCCGTCCGCGAGGCGGATGCTCCAGCCGGACAGGAGCGTGCGCCCGGCGCCGCGGACGGCGGTGAGCGAGACCTGGTTCTTGAGGTCGCCGGGCCGCCCGCGGCGATCGATCTGGACGAGGAGGAGCCGCCGGTCGGTGAGCACCAGCGCGGTCGTGTTGTGGTAGTACGCCGCCGCGCCGCCGAACCAGTACTCGGCGAGGAAGAAGCGGCATGCGCGCGCGACGTAGCGGACCGTCTCGCCCGGTGCGAGCGCCTTCGCGAGGACGTCCTCGAGGCCGGCGAGCAGCTTCGCCCGCGCCGCCTTGGCGCGCCGCCCGAGGAAGCCGTCCGGCTCCGGGTAGAGCGAGGCGGCGTCCACCGGCGGGGACTCGAGGCCTGGGCCCTGGGCCCGGTGCTGGAGCTCGCGCATGCGCTGCCCTCCCGTTCTCACGAAGTGAACGCGCCCATCCCGTACGTGACCGGATGCGAACGATCAATGTGGGGAGGCGTGGGAGCGGGGCGGCAGCGCTGCACGGGGCCGGGCGCGCCTGGGCGCGCGGCGCGAGCGCGGCGGCGCTACTTCGACGGCGCCGGCGTCGGCTTCACGGGCGCCGGCTTGTCGGCCGGCTTCTCGCCGGGCGTCATCTTCACCGAGCCGTACAGGAGCCCGCCCTTGTCGAGCGCGAGGGAGGGCGACTCGACGTTGCCGCGCACGCGCCCGGAGCGGTGGATCTCGACCGCGGTCTTGGCGTGGATGTCGCCGTTCACCTCGCCGTCGACGACCACGGTCCCGCAGGTGATCTCCGCGTCGATGCGGGCGTGCTCGCCGACCACGAGCACGTCGTTCGTCACGATCGATCCCTTGAAGAGCGCGTCGATCCGGACCGTGCCCCGGAACGTCAGCTTGCCCTCGAACTCGGCGCCCGCGCCGAGGAGGAGATCGCTGTGGCCGCTCGACATCGGGCCGTTCGTGGAGGGCATGGGCGGAGGGGAAAGCTCGTCGCGCTTGATCATGGACATTCAGGGCTCCTCGGCGTGGGTGCTGCGACGCACCACTTACAGCCGGGCGAGGGTGAGCATTCCCGCACGCTTCGCGAAACCCGAGAGGCGGCTCCAGCGGGGCGCCCGCGTCCGCATCCGGGGGTCCCGCGCCCCTGACCGGGCGCCGAGGTGGTCTCTCCGCCCACCCTGGTGCTTGCTCGCTTCCTGACGCAGGGTGGAAGAATCCCGCGCCTCGACGGGAGGACGGTGCATGCCGAAGCTCGACGAGCAGGAGCTGTTCGACGACTTCGAGGAGCTGTCCGCGGAGCCGGTGGCCGCGAAGCGGCCGAGCCGCGCGCCGTGGATGCTGCTCCTCCTCGTGCTCGCCGCAGGCGCGGGCGCAGCGGGCTGGCTCTACTGGCAGCTCCGGGAGGCGCGCGGGGAGGCGGCGAGCGCGACGCGGGGGCTCCACGAGGCGCGCGCCGCGCTCGACGACGCCCGTACGCAGCGGGCCGACCTCGCGACGCGCCTCGGCCAGGCGGAGGTCGAGAGGCGCGATCTCCTCGCCGTGAAGGACGAGCTCTCCCAGGACGTGCAGCAGAAGGAGCAGGAGATCGCGGCGCTGCGCGGGGAGTTCGACGAGCTGCAGGAGAAGATGAAGGCGGAGATCGAGAAGGGGAACGTGCGCCTCTCGCAGGAGAAGGGACGCATCAAGGTCGACATGGTGGACGAGATCCTGTTCGACGTGGGCGACTCCTCGATCTCGGCCCAGGGCGCGGAGGTGCTCTCCCGCGTGGGCGCGGTGCTCGCCCGCATGAGCGACAAGCACATCCAGGTCTCGGGTCACACCGACGACCTGCCCATCTCGAAGCGGCTCGTGGAGCGCTTCCCCACGAACTGGGAGCTCTCCGCGGCGCGCGCCATCACGGTGGTGCGGTTCCTCGAGGAGCGCGCCGGGGTGCCCGGCCGTCGCCTCGTCGGGGCCGCGCACTCACAGTACGATCCGATCTCCACCGGGAAGACCGCGAAGGAGCGCGCGCGCAACCGCCGCATCGAGATCCTGCTCACGCCGGAGATCGATCCCGACCGCGGGAAGGCGGCGGTCGCGGCCCCGGCTGCGCAGCCGGCCGCGGCGGCTCCGGCCGCACCGGCACAGCCGCGCAAGCGCGCGAGCGGGGGCCGGGCGAAGCGCTGACCTCCGCCGCCGGCGGGGCGCGCGGCGGCGGAGAATAAGAGCCCGTTTACCGGCCGGGCACCCCGCCCGAGGATTGCGTCCGCGTCGCCCCGGCGGCATGCGATGACTCCGCGACGGACCGTGGACCGCATGCCGGTGGTGACCTTCACGCGCACGCTCGAGCGTCACCTCGCCGCTCCCGCCACCCGCGTGGCGGGCGCGACGGTGCGCGAGGCGCTGGACGAAGTGTTCCGCGCGAACCCGCGCCTGCGCAGCTACGTGCTCGACGATCAGGGACGGCTGCGCAAGCACGTGGTCGTGTTCGTGGACGGAGAGCTCGTCGCCGATCGCGATCGCCTCACGGATGCGGTGCGCCCCTCGAGCGCGGTGTTCGTCATGCAGGCCCTCTCGGGAGGATGAGGCGCGATGAGCGACGCGATCCACGTGGCCACGCGGAAGGGGCTGTTCCTGCTGGAGCGCGGCGCGCGCGGCTGGGCGGTCGCGCGCGTCTCCTTCCTCGGGGACCCGGTCTCGATGGTGCTCGACGACCGGCGCGACGGCACGCTCTACGCGGCGCTCGCGCTGGGGCACTTCGGGGTGAAGCTCCACCGGTCGGACGACCTCGGCCGGAGCTGGAGCGAGGTGTGCGCGCCGGCGTTCCCCGCCGCGCCGGAGGGCGCCGGGGACGCCCCCACGGTCCATCAGCTCTGGGCCCTCGCCGCGGGCGGTCCTCGCGAAGCCGGGGCCCTCTGGGCGGGCACGATCCCCGCCGCGCTCTTCCGCTCGGCCGACCGCGGCGCGTCGTGGACGCTCGTCCGCTCGCTGTGGGATCGACCGGAGCGAAAGGAGTGGGCCGGCGGCGGCTACGACGAGCCGGGGCTGCACTCGATCTGCGTCGACCCGCGCGATCCGCGGCGGCTGCGCTGCGCCATCTCCACGGGAGGCGTCTGGGCGAGCGATGACGGCGGCGAGACCTGGACGCCGTGCGGGCACGGCATGTACGCCGAGTACATGCCTCCCGAGCGGCGCGACGACCTGAACGTGCAGGACGTGCACCGGCTGGCGCAGTGCGCGTCCTCTCCCGACGTCCTCTACGTGCAGCACCACAACGGCACCTTCCGCTCCACGGACGGCGCGCGGACGTTCACGGAGATCACCGCCATCCGGCCCTCCAAGTTCGGCTTCGCCGTCGCCGCGCACCCCGCCGATCCTCGCACCGCCTGGTTCGTGCCCGCGGTGAAGGACGAGCGGCGCGTGCCGGTGGACGGGAGGCTCGTCGTGGCGCGGACGCGCGACGGCGGGGAGAGCTTCGAGGTCCTCCGCGACGGGCTCCCCCAGGAGCACGCCTACGATCTCGTGTACCGACACGGGCTCGACGTCAGCGACGACGGCGGGCGGCTGGTGATGGGCTCGACCACCGGCGGCCTGTGGATCTCGGAGGACGGCGGGGATCGCTGGCAGCTCCTCGCCGCGCGCCTGCCGCCCATCTACCAGGTGGCCTTCGGCGGCTGAGCTCCGGCCGGCGCGGCGGGGCCGCTCGAACAGGTGAGCACGCCATCCGCGCGGGTGTGGACGAATTCGACGGCCGTCGAGGATCGCCACGGCGCTCGCCGAGGGGGAGGACGTCCGCGATACGCCTGGCCTTTCCACGCGTGGCCCACGGTCGGGGCCGTTGAGCAAGGCAACAGCCCCGTCGCGGCTCCCCTCGTCGCGGCGCCGGTGCGGCTGCCGGAACGGCGCGCCAGCCGCGGGTTCGACGCGGCGCGAGGCCGGGCGCGGGCCCTGGCGCCGGGCTTGCGAGGTGAGGGCTCGGGGGCCCGCGGTCGCTCGGGGTCTTCCGCCGCTGCGGGTCCCTCACCGCTCCCTCCGGAGCGGGGAGGTGGAACATGGCCCACGCGTCCGTGGCTCCCGTCGGAGGTCCGCTCCTCACCCGCGGCACGAGGCTCGCGCTCTTCATCGCGGCGGCCGCATCGGTGCTCGTGTCGGTTCGGCTGCTCACCGGCCTCGGGCCGATCACCGCGCTGAACGACGGCTTCGCGTGGGGGATCTGGAAGCCGCTCAACGTCGTGACGTTCACCGGCATCGGAGCGGGAGCGCTGGGGCTCGCGCTCGTCGCCCACGTCGCGAACCGCGGCCGCCATCACCCGCTCGTCCGCTCAGCGGTCCTGACCGGCGCCATCACCTACACGCTCGCCGGCATCTCCGTGCTCGTGGATCTCGGGCGATGGTGGACCGTCTGGGCGCTCGTCGTCCCGACCCGCTGGAACGTCGGCTCGGTGCTGCTCGAGGTCGCGCTCTGCGTCATCGCGTACTGCGCCGTCCTGTGGCTCGAGGTGCTCCCCGCCCTGCTCGAGCGCTGGCGCGACGCGCCGGGCGCGCGCGGCCGGCTCGCCGCGCGCGTGCTGCCGCGGACGCAGGAGATGCTCCCCTTCCTCCTGGCGCTCGCGATCGTCCTGCCCTTCATGCACCAGTCGTCCCTCGGCGCGCTGTTCCTCTTCGCGCCGACGAAGCTCCACCCGCTCTGGTACACGGGCTGGCTACCCGCGCTCTTCCTGCTCTCCTGTCTGAGCATGGGGTTCGGCGCGGTGATCGTCGTCGACACGCTCACGCACCTCGCGTGGGGGCGCAGGCGGGACGTCCGGCTGTGCTCCTCGCTCGCGCTCGTGATGGCCGGGCTGTCGCTCGCCTTCGTCGCGCTCCGCGTCGGCGATCTCGCCACGTCCGGCGCGCTGCGCAACGTCACCGGCTGGCGCGGCGTGCTCTTCCTCGTGGAGCTGGGCCTCTTCACCTATCCGGCGGTGCGGGTCCTCCGGCGCTCGTACCGCGAGAACGCCGGCCGCCTCTTCTGGGCCGCGCAGCTCGCCGTCGCCGGGGGGGCGCTGTACCGCTTCGACGTCTACCTCGGTGCGTTCTCGCCTGGAATGGGCTGGAGCTACTTCCCGTCGCTCGCCGAGATCGTCTTCTCGCTGGGCCTCGCCGCGGCAGGCGTCGCGCTGTACGTCGTCGCGGTCAAGCGGCTGCCGATCCTGAGCGGCGTCGCCGAGCCCACCGGGCGGCGACAGGAGGCCGCGCGCCTGCGCGCGCACGCGTGAAGGCGCGAACGCGGGGCGGTGATCGGGCTGGCTCGATCACAGCTCGTCGGTGAACTCCTGGTGCGAAGGAGTCAATTCTGGCGCCGAGGCGGCCGGTCCTCGCCGCTCGGCCCGAATTTGCGCGACGGCCAACATCCCGGATTCACGAGCGAACGCAAGAGTTGCGCGCGATCTTTGCGCCGAATGACAGAGGTCAAGGTGGGCGCCCGAAAACGGCGCCCATCATCGCACCGTCCGCGGATGCCCGCGGGAAGGAGGCGCGATGCCGCACCCGACCTCGGTCGCGGGACCCTCTTCGCCGTCACGGCGCGACTTCATGAAGGTCTGCACCACCGCCGCCGCCGCGGTGGGCCTCCCGGCGTGGGCGGGCGAACGGATGGCGGAGGAGGTCGCGAAGGGAAAGAAGCCCTCCGTCATCTGGCTCCACTTCCAGGAGTGCACCGGGTGCACCGAGTCGCTCCTCCGCACGAGCCACCCCGACGTCGCGGCGCTCATCCTCGACCTCGTCTCGCTCGACTACCACGAGACGCTCCTCGCCGCCGCCGGCTTCCAGGCGGAGGACGCGCTCGCGAAGACGATGGACGAGAACGACGGCAAGTACGTGTGCGTCATCGAGGGCGCGATCCCGACGCGCGAGGGCGGGCGCTACTGCATGATCGGGGGCCGCACGGCGCTCGAGATCGCGCGCACCGTCGCGGGTCGCGCCGGGGCCGTCGCGGCGATCGGCTCGTGCGCGTCGTGGGGCGGCGTGCCGTCGGCCGCGCCGAACCCGACGGGCGCGACCGGCGCGCCGGAGGTGCTCGCGGGCAAGACCGTCGTGACGCTGCCGGGGTGCCCGGCGAACCCGTACAACCTCCTCGGCACCGTGCTCCAGTTCGCGACGTTCGGCACGCTCCCCGCGCTCGACGACAAGGGGCGCCCGAAGTTCGCCTACGGCCGCGTCATCCACGAGGACTGCCCGCGCAGGCCGCACTTCGACGCCGGCCGGTTCGCCAAGACGTTCGGCGACGAGGGGCACCGGGACGGCTGGTGCCTCTACAAGCTCGGCTGCAAGGGACCCCAGACGCACGCCAACTGCTCGCTGCTCCCGTTCTGCGAGGTGCCCGGCGCCTGGCCCATCGGGATCGGCCACCCCTGCGTCGGCTGCACCGAGCAGGAGATCGCGTTCCGCGTCCCGCTCCACACGACGGTCGAGGTCCAGAAGCCGACCGGGCCGATGGCGTACCCCGGGATCGCGCCGGAGCGCGGCGAGGTGAGCGCCGTCTCCGCGGGCGTGGCGGGGCTCCTCGTCGGCGGTCTCGCCGCCGCGGGCTACGTCTCCTCGCGCAAGCTCGCGCACGACGAGCCCAAGGAACCGCCTGGGGAGGGGTAGGCCATGCCGAACGTCTCCCGCCGCACCGTCCTCGGAACGCTCGGCGGCGCCGCCGCGCTCGCCGCGGCCCCCGCGCCCGCGGAGGCCCGCGCTCCGAAGCCGCCGCGCGACGACGACCTCGGGCTCCTCTTCGACTCGACGCGCTGCGTGGGGTGCCGCGCCTGCACCGTGCGCTGCCGCGAGGCGAACTCGCTCACCGAGGACGTGAAGCTCGTGGACGGCGTGCCCTACGACGCGCCGATCGACCTCAACGACCGGACGCTCACGGTCATCAAGCGCACGAGCGACGGGGCGGACGGCGCGTTCGTGAAGGCGCAGTGCATGCACTGCGCGGATCCCGCCTGCGTCTCGGTGTGCATGCTCGGCGCGCTCCACAAGGGCGAGCGCGGCGTCGTCGCGTACGACGTCAGCCGCTGCGTCGGGTGCCGCTACTGCCAGGTGGCCTGCCCCTTCAACGTGCCGCGCTTCCAGTGGTCGTCGGCCACGCCGCGCATCGTGAAGTGCGAGCTGTGCCGGCACCGCTGGCGCGAGGGCAAGGGCGCTGCCTGCGCGGAGGCCTGTCCGCGCGAGGCGGTGGTGTTCGGCGCGCGCGCCGAGCTGCGGGCCGAGGCGCACCGCAGGCTCGAGGCCGAGCCGGACCGCTACCGGGCCGGCGTGTACGGCGAGCGCGAGGGCGGGGGCACGGGCGTGCTCGTGCTGTCGGCGGTGCCGTTCACGGCGATGGGCCTCCCGGCGCTCGGGCCGGAGGCGGTGCCCGCGCTCGGCGAGACGATCCAGCACGGCATCTACCAGGGCTTCGTCGCGCCGGTGGCCCTGTTCGGTGCGCTGGCCTGGGTCACGTGGCGGAACCGGCGGGCGAGCGATGGCGGGGAGGACGAGCGATGACGACCGGGGCGCGCGCGGTGGGAGGCCGGCTCCTCACGCCGACCTTCAAGCTCATGCTGGTCCTCTGGGCCGCTGCGACGGCGGTCGGCGTCGTGCGGTTCACGCAGGGGCTCGGCGCCGTCACGGCGCTGAACGACGGCTACCCGTGGGGGCTGTGGATCGCGTTCGACGTGGTGGTGGGGACGGGGCTCGCGAGCGGCGGGTACGCCATCGCGCTGCTCGTCTACGTCCTGAACCGCGGCCGCTACCACCCGCTCGTCCGGCCCGCGATCCTGACGAGCGCGCTCGGGTACTCCGTCGCGGGCATCGCGGTCATGTTCGACGTCGGCCGCTACTGGGCGCTGTGGAAGGTGCCTGCCATGCCGTGGCGCTGGAACACGAGCTCGATCCTCCTCGAGGTCGCGCTCTGCATCATGGCGTACCTGTTTGTGCTGCTCGTGGAGCTCTCGCCGGCCCTGCTCGAGCGCTGGGCCGCGGAGCGGCACCTGCGACGCCAGGCGTTCGCGGTTCGCTGGCTGCCGCGGCTCGCGCGCGCGCTGCCGTTCGTGATCGCGCTCGGGCTCGTGCTCCCCACGATGCACCAGTCGAGCCTCGGGTCGCTGCTCGTCGTCGCCGGGACGAAGGTCCACCCGCTGTGGCACACGGGCGCGCTCCCGCTGCTGTTCCTCCTCACCGCGTTCGGGATGGGGTACGCCGTGCTGTACTTCGAGACGATCTTCTCGAACGTCGCGTTCCGGCGGCCGCTCGAGACGAAGCTGCTCGGCTCGCTCGGCGTGTTCATCGCCGGCGTGATCCTCGTGTTCGTCGCGGTGCGCTTCGCCGGCCTCATGGGCGCAGGGCGTCTCCGCCTCACCGTCACCTCGGGCACGCTGTCGTTCTTCTTCTGGGCCGAGACGCTGCTCCTGCTGTCCGCCGCGGGGCTCTTCCTGCAGCAGTGGATCCACGCGAGCCCGGCGACGCAGCTCCAGGCGGCGCTCCTCGCCCTCGCGGGCGGCGCGCTGTACCGGGTCGACGCGTTCCTGGTCGCGTTCCAGCCCGGCCACGGCTGGCGGTACTTCCCGTCGGTGGGAGAGCTCCTCATCACCCTCGGCTTCATCGCCACCGAGACGATGGTCTACATCCTGGCGGTGCGGCGGTTCCCGATCCTCGCGGGCGTGAGCCTCCCCGAGCCGAGGCGCCTGCCGGCCGGGCTCAAGGAAGGAGCGGCATCATGACGGGCCAGCGCATCACGATCGATCCGGTCACCCGGATCGAGGGGCACCTGCGCATCGACATCGAGGTGGACGGTGGCGCGGTCCGGAAGGCGTGGTCGAGCGGCACGATGTGGCGCGGGATGGAGCTCATCCTGAAGGGCCGCGATCCGCGTGACGCGTGGGTGTTCACGCAGCGCATCTGCGGGGTGTGCACGACGGTCCACGCGATCGCGTCGGTGCGCGCGGTCGAGAACGCGATCGCCCTCCCGATCCCGCTGAACGCGCAGCTCATCCGCAACCTGCTCGTCGCCGCTCACGCGCTGCACGACCACGTGGTGCACTTCTACCAGCTCTCCGCGCTCGACTGGGTGGACGTGACGAGCGCGCTCCAGGCCGATCCCGCGAAGGCCGCGACGCTCGGCGGGAGCCTGTCGGCCTGGCCGGGGAACTCGCGGGCCGCGCTCGCCGCCGTGAAGGGGAAGCTCGACGGCTTCGTGAAGGCGGGCCAGCTCGGGATCTTCAGGAACGGCTACTGGGGCCACCCGGCGATGCGCCTCTCACCCGAGGTGAACCTCCTCGCGGTCGCGCACTACCTGCAGGCGCTCGACGTGCAGCGCAAGGCGAACCAGGCGGTCGCGATCCTCGGCGGCAAGACGCCCAACATCCAGAACCTCGCCGTGGGCGGGGTCGCGAACGCCATCAACCTGGACAGCCCCGCCGCGCTGAACATGGAGAAGCTGTACCAGGTGAAGACGCTGCTCGAGGAGGTGCAGGCGTTCGTGCACCAGGCGTACTTCGCCGACGTCTGCGCGGTGGCCGGCATGTACCCCGAGTGGCTCCGCCACGGCGCGGGCGTGACGAGCTACCTCTCCGTCCCCGACCTGCCGGTGGACGCCGCCGCGACGAAGTTCGACCTGCCCGGCGGGACGATCATGGCCGGGGACCTCTCCTCGGCGCGCGCATTCACCTCGTTCACCGATCCGTACTTCCGCGACAACGTCACGGAGTCCATCGCGCGCTCGTTCTACGAGGGAGACTGGCAGAAGAGCCCGTTCGCCGAGGAGACCGTCCCCAAGGTGCAGGACTGGCAGCCGGAGGGGAAGTACTCGTGGGTGAAGTCGCCGCGCTTCCAGGACAGGCCGATGCAGGTCGGCCCCCTCGCGCAGGTCCTCGTCGGCTACGCGCTCGGCCACCCGCGCATCCGCTTCTGGGCCGATCGCTGCCTCGACGTGGCGGGGACGGTGGCGGGCGCGAAGCTCACCCCGGCCGTGCTCCACTCCACGCTCGGGCGCCACGCGGCCCGCGCCATCCGGACGGCCGTCCTCGCCGAGCTCGCCCTGAAGCACTGGCAGCTCCTCGTCGAGAACATCGGCCGGGGCGACACGGCGGTGTTCAACCCCCCGACCTTCCCGAAGGGCGAGGTGCGCGGGTTCGGCTTTCACGAGGCGCCGCGCGGGGCGCTGTCGCACTGGGTCGTGATCGAGGACGGTGCGATCGAGAACTACCAGGCCGTGGTGCCGTCGACCTGGAACGCCGGGCCGCGGGACGGGAAGGGGCAGGCGGGCCCGTACGAGGCGGCGCTGGTGGGGAATCCGATCGCCGACGCGAAGCTGCCCCTCGAGGCGCTGCGCACCATCCACTCCTTCGATCCGTGCCTCGCGTGCGCGGTCCACGCGGTGGACGCCGACGGGACGGAGCTGTCGACGGTCAGGGTGGGGTGAGCGGGAGCGGCCGCCGCCCGGGCGGCTCGCCTCGCCCACGTCGGTCCAGCGCGCGCACCGGGGAGCGGGGTATCACCCACCGGCGGTGCTCGTGGAGGATGCGGTCGAGGCGCGCGCTCCTCGCCGAGGGTGGGGCAGCGCGGCGGCCTCGGGCGTCGCCCACTCGCGCTCGAGCACGTCCGGCTCGAAGACGTAGTCGCGTGCGCGCACGATCTTGCCGTGGCGGACGTCGAGCACCGTCACGCCGGAGAGGTGGAAGCTCACGTCGTGCCGATCCGCCTCCTCGAGCGCCCACTCGACCTGCACGGTGTTGGTGCCGCCGAGCGCGAGGACGTCCTCGACGCACACGTGCATGACCCGAAAGCGGATCATCGCCCGCTCGGCGAACCAGCGCCGGAAGTACTCCTCGAGGGCGCGCTTTCCCTCGAACCGCCCCGACATCCGGGTCCGCCCCGGGAACTCGAACACGGCGTCGTCGGCGAACGCACCGACCACCGCGGCGAGGTCCTTGCGGTTCAACGCGTCGAACCCGCGACGCGCGCGCGACCTCGCGATCAGTGCTCCGATCATGGCCGCCCTCCTGGCCCGGCCTCTGCTCCACGTCAAGCCGTCGTGATCGTCGCACGCGCCGCGCGCCGCGTCGTGAGCGCTTCGGGCGACGTCTCGTCGGGCCAACCCCTCCGACACGCCCGGCGCGCGACGGGCAGCCGGCTGCTCGAAGCTCGCGCACCGTGTCCCGGCGGAGCGCCCTGGCGGCGACAAGCCCGGAGGCACGGCGCGCGCGCGAACGGCCACTCTCGCGCGACGCGGTGCGCGTCCCAGGAACGTCACCAGGTCCCAGTAGCCGCTGGCAGTCGCAGCGCCGAGCGACGCGGCGTTGCGGCGCGGCTCGTTCATTCGTTACCAGAGAGGCTCACCGCCATGCCACCCCTCGTCTTCCTGCCCGGCGCTGGTGGAAGGGCGTCCTGCTGGCGGCCCGTGGCCGACCGGCTGGAGGACCTCGGTTCGGCGCAGGTCCTCGGCTATCCCGGGTTTGGCGACGTCCCTGCCGATCACGGCGTGAGGTCGCTCGACGATCTGTACCGCTGGGTCGTGGAGCGCCTCCCGCCAGGATCGAGCCACGTCATCGCACAGTCCATGGGAGGAATCCTCGCCGCGCGTCTGGCGGCGGAGCGGCCGGAGCGCGTGGCACGCCTGGTCCTGGTGGCGACCTCGGGCGGCGTGGACGTTCGACGGCTGGGGGCGGCGGAGTGGCGCGACGAGTACCGCGCGTCCCTGCCGGACGTTCCGGGCTGGTTCATCGACGACCGCACCGACCTCACCGGCCGGCTCTCCGAGATCCGCGCGCCGACGCTCCTCTTGTGGAGCGACCAGGATCCGGTCAGCCCGCCCGGGGTGGCCCGGTTCCTCGCCGAGCGCATCCCGCGCGCGCGCATCGTCACGGTGGCGGGCGGGACCCACGCGTTCGCGAGCGAGCGCCCGGACGAGGTCGCCTCGATCATCCGTTCGCACCTGACCGGATGACCGCACGAATGGCAGCGCAACGTCAGGCGAGAGACATCTTCGGCCGATGAAGATGAGCTCCGCCAGGCTCGGCGCCTCGCTGACCGACGTCAGGTCCCGAACGGCGAGCCCCACCCGCACGGCACCGCGTCATCCTCGCTGACCCTCGAACTCCTCGGTGGACCGAGGTGCCCCCGGGAGCTGCTCGTCCAGCGACTCGCGGTACCGGATGCAGCCCCGCATGAACTGAGGCCACGCGGGAACGGAGACCCTCTGCTCCAGCGGCTCCGGGAGGAGCGCCCAGAGCTCTGGATGATGCCAGCACAGTCCGTGTCCGCTGCTGTCGCGGTGAGCGCGGATGCCGGCGCGAAGCCGCTTGACCTCGTCGACCAGCTGGTCCCGGGTGAGCACGGTCAGGTCGTCGTCCATGTCGAGCCTCCTCGCGAAGGTCCGCGCCCGGGCCGAGCGGAGGGAGCTCCGCCCACGACAGCGGTGAGCGAAGCGTAGGCGCAGCGCTCGAGGCGCGCCGGGCGAACGGGACGAGGAGGAGAGTGAACTCGCCAGCTGGGCTCGCGCACGCACGAGCCGCGACATCACCCGGTCCCCTGCTCGGCGTTCCTGGAGCGGGCCGGCCGGTTCGTGGGTCTTCCGATGAGCACACGGCGACGTCGGACGGGGGCCGGTCGCCGGGTCGTGGCGCGGGTGGAGGTGAGCACCGACGGGGCGCGACCTGCGACGAGGCGCAGCGCGGCAGGGTCCCCTCAGGCCTGGCGAGCGTGACCGGACGCCCGTCCTCACCCCGCCGCCAGCGTCGCCCGCTGGTAGAGGTGCCCCGGCATCGCGTGCTCGAGGCGCCAGACGATCTGCATCGGCCGCTCGCCGGAGGCGGACTCGAGCGTCGCGGGGCCGAGGAAGCAGTAGGGCTCTGCGACGCCGTTCGGCTGCTTGCGGTACTCGCGGACGAAGAGCAGGACCGTGCTCGTCTTCTCGAGGTAGCGGCGGCCGGCGCCGGAGCCGGGATGCGCGGCGTTCTGCGTCTCCCAGTGGAAACGGGTCGGGCTCATCGCGAAGTCTCGGTACATCGTGGACGGAGAAAAGCCCGACTCGCTCTTCTTCAGCGTCACGAAGAGCACGTCCACGTTCTCGCGCTCCGCGAAGTACACGCCGGCCTGGAGGCGGGGGAGGGTGCCGGTGCCGGCGCCGAGCGCGGCGAGGACCTCCTCCTGGCGGTAGCGGGCGTGGACGTGGAGCGGGATGGCGCCGTGCGTGCTTCGCTTCGGTGCCTGTTCCGGCGACGCCACGCTCGGCGGTGGGTGACGGTCCGGAGGCTGCCACGGAAACGTCGCGTCGCGGCGGTCGTCCTCGAGCACGTCGAGCAGCTCACCTAGCTCGCGGCGGAACGTCGGATGGCGGCGGGCCTCCTCGAGCGCGGTGAACGCGTCGGCGGGCTTGCGGCTGTCCACGAGCGCGGCGGCCGCCATCGCCGCGAGGCGAGCCTCGCGGGCGCTCCTACCCGCTCGCCCTTCCCCCGAGCCTGCCGAGGGGTCGGGGCCAGCGGAGAGCTGCGCATCGGCTTCCCCGAACGGCTGGTCGCCGGCGACCCGCCGCAGGAACCGGAGCCGCTCGTCGTCCGCGACGTGCGTCACCGCCCGCAGCCGCGCGTGCAGGTCTCGGAGCGGCTCGTCGAGGATCGGTGTCCCGAACGCGTGCTGGCAGAGCGACGTGAAGCTCCGGTCGTTGGCGTACAGCTCGGTCGGCGTCGCGCAGGAACTGGCGGAGCGGCGTGCCGATGCCGAGCGCGGCGAGCTCGGACGAGAGCCACTGCACGCCGGCGCCGATGCTGTGCTGGATGTTGTCCAGCACGGCGCGCGTGGCGAGGTGGTCGAGGTGCATCGCGCAGCCGGGCGGCAGGTACGGGAAGCCCTGCTCGATCGCCGCCTTCACCTGGCGCGTCGTGCCGCCGAGGATCGCCTTGAAGCGGCGGTCGAAGCGGAACTCCCGCCGGGCGTTGCCGATGAAGTCGAGCGCCGTGAGGCAGGGCTTCTCGGCGTGGCGGCGCAGTCCGCGGCCGAGCTGCTGGAGGAACACCGTCGCGCTCTCGGTCGGGCGAAGGAAGAGCACCGTGTCCACCGCCGGGATGTCCACGCCCTCGTTGAAGAGGTCCACCGTGAAGAGCGTCGTGAGCTCGCCGCGCTCGAGCCGGCGGATGGCGCCCTCGCGCGCCTCGCCGGGCGTGTCGCCCGTCACCGCGACGCTCGGGAGCCCCTTCTCCGTGAACGTGCGCGCCATGTACTCGGCGTGCGCCACGGAGACGCAGAACCCCAGCGCGCGCATGCGGCGCGGTTCGGCGACGCGGCGGTGCACCTCCTGGAGCACGAGCCGCACGCGCGCCTCGGCGCCGCCGGCCACGTAGCGCCGGGAGAGCTCGTCACGGTCGTAGCCCCAGCCGCGGCTCCAGGCGACGTCCGAGAGGTCCACCGTGTCCTTCACGCCGAAGTACTGGAACGGCGAGAGGAGCCCCTGCTCCAGCGCGTCCCACAGGCGCAGCTCGAACGCGGTCCGGCCGTCGAACCAGCGGCGCACGTCCTTGCCATCGTGCCGCTCGGGCGTCGCGGTGAGGCCGAGGAGCACCTTCGGGCGGACGTGCGAGAGCAGGCGGTCGTACGTCGGCGCCTCGGCGTGGTGGAACTCGTCGACGATGACGACGTCGAAGTGGTCGGGAGGCAAGTCTCGCGGGAGGTCCGCGCGCGCGAGCGACTGGATCGTGGCGAAGACATGGGTGCCCGCCGTGGGCTTCGCCTCTGCGGTGAGGAGCTCGCCGAAGGACGCGTCGCGCACCACCGCCGCGAAGGCGGCCCGGCTCTGCGTCAGGAGCCGCTCGCGGTGCGCCACGAAGAGGAGCCGATCGCGCGGGAGCTCCTTGCGCAGGCTCGCGTAATCGAACGCCGCGACGAGCGTCTTCCCGGTGCCGGTGGGGGCGACGACGAGGTTGCGGTGATGGCCGCGCTCGCGTTCGACGCGGAGCGCCTCCAGCATGGGCTCCTGGTAGGGATGCGGGCGGAGGTCGAAGTGAATGGGGTTCCACTCCGAACCCGCTCGCGCTTCGACAGGCTCTGCGCGAGCGGAGGTCCGCTGCGCTGCGAGCGCCGCCCGGATCCGCGCCATGTCCCGATCCGGATCGACCGGCACGAACTCGTCCGACTCCCAGTAGGAGTCGAACGCGTGGCGGAACTTCTCGAGCAGGGGCGCGGCGTCGCGCTGGGAGAGGCGCACGTTCCACTCGAGCCCCTCGTGCAGCGCCGCTCGCGACAGGTTCGACGAGCCGATGTATGCCGTGTGCGTGCCCGAGTGGCGGTGGAAGAGCCACGCCTTCGCGTGCAGACGCGTGCGCTGGGCGTCGTAGGAGATGCGCACCTCGGCGCCGAGCCGGGCGAGCTCCTCGATGGCGCGCGCGTCGCTCGCGCCGATGTAGGTCGTCGTCAGCACGCGCAGCGGGCGCACCTCGCCGCGGTGGCGACCGCGCGCGACGAGCTCCCGGAGCTCGTCCAGCACGAAGCGCAGCCCGCTCCACTTCACGAACGCGCAGAGGAGGTCCACGCGGTCGGCGCTCGCGAGCTCGCGCGCGAGCTCGTGGCCGAGCGACGGCTCGCCCGAGGCGTTCACGAGGAGCGCGCTCTCGGAGAGCGGCGTCTCCGGCAGGCGGACCTCGGGCGCCGCGCCGAGCGGGCCACACGGCCAGACCGAGCGAAGGTGGCGCGCGGCGGTGACGACGGTCGCGTCGGGATTCAGCGGCAACTCTCCGCAGTGCTCGCGCGCGGCCTCGGCGAGCGTCGCGAGGAGCCGGTTCAGGATCTCCACCCGCCGCCGCTGACGCTCGTCGTCCTCGCCCGGCACCTCCTCCAGGACCCGCTCCAGGAGCGGCCGGAAGTGCGCGGCGAGGAAGCTCGGGGTGCGCTCGGGGTCGAGGTCGCCGACGTGGACGGCGCGCCCGCCCTCCGCGTCGCGGACGAGCGCGCGGAGCGCCTCGTCGAGCAGGTGGTCGTAGACGCCGTCGGCGAGGAGCTTCGGCACGCGGGCATGTTACTCCACGTGCGCCCCACGCCGCGAGCCGCCGCGGCCGGCGTCGCCTCCTCCCCGCTACCGCCGCTTCGCCGGCTTCGCCTCGATCTCGATCGCGACCGGCGTCGCGCCGTCGAAGTCGAACAGCGCGCGCACCTCGTCGCCCTCGCGCAGGTCCGAGAGCTTCACCGGACGGTCGTCGAGCGTGATGCGGGTCCGCTCCGCGATCTTGAGCTGCGCCGACGGGGCGCCGTCGCGCGCCACGGTCAGGCTCTCGCCCATCCCGAGCAGCCCCTCGCCGACCGACTTCACCGTCCCCTTCACCTCGAACGGATGCTCCGTCGCGACCGGCGAGTCGCGGGCCGTCGGCGTGCTCGCTGGCCGGTCGGCCGGCTGTGACGTGGTCGAGCAGGCGGCCAGCGCGATCACCATCCCCGGCAAGAGAAGCTTCCTCAGCATGATCCCCTCCCTGCTCGAAAGGTGATGACGGTCGCGGCGGCTGTCACGGACCGTGTCCGGGCGTGTAGGGCCGGGCGAGGGGCAGGGGGAGCGGTGCACACAGCGTCGAATCGACACCGCCGACCGAGGCGTGCTGTCCTTCGCGCGTGACCTCGATCCACGACCGCCTCCAGGCGCTGCTCCGGCCCGCGATACGCGCGCTCTCGCGCGCCGGCGTGACGCCGAACGCCGTCACGACCGCCGCGCTCGTCGGCTCGGTCGCGGTCGGTGGCGTGATCGCCGCCGGAGCGGCGCCGTGGAGCCTGGCGCTGCTCCCCGCCTGGCTGCTCGCGCGGATGGCGCTGAACGCGCTCGACGGGATGATGTCCCGCGAGCTCGGCCGGGCGACGCAGCTCGGCGCGGTGCTGAACGAGGTCGGCGACGTGGTCTCCGACCTGGCCCTGTACCTGCCGTTCGCCCTGCGCGCTCCCGAGGCCGCGCTGCCCGTCTTCCTGTTCGCGGCGACGGGGGTGCTCACGGAGTTCTGCGGCGTGCTGGGCCAGGCGCTCGGCGGACGGCGCCGCCACGACGGGCCGATGGGCAAGAGCGACCGCGCCCTCGTCGTCGGGGCGTACGCGCTCGTGCTGTCGCTGCACGCGCCGGCCGCGGCCGCGGCCCCCTGGCTCTTCGACGCGCTCGCGGCGCTGGCGCTCCTCACCTGCTGGAACCGGCTCACCCGCACGCTCGAGGAGCTGCGCGAGGAGGCGGCGTGAAGAGGCGGCGCGAGCGCGGCGCCTCGGCGTCCGCTCCGAGCGGGTATCACGGAGGGTGACGCGCGCGCCCCGGCCGCAGCGCGCGCGGGGCTCGCTACTTCAGCAGGTCCTTCAGGAGGTGCGCGCCGAGCGCCTTCAGCCCCTCGTCGAGCAGCGCCTCCCCGCGCGGCGAGGCGAGCGTCGCGCGTATGGCGTCGGCGGCGAGGCCGATCTCCAGGTCGAGCCGCACGAGCGCCGCCGAGACCGCCGCCGTCGCAGGCGCGGGCTTCGCGCGGGCGCGACGCGCGACCACGCCGGCGGACAGCTTGTCCACGAGCTGATCCTCGCTGGTCCGGGGCCCCTGGGCGGCGCGGAGGGCCTCGGAGATGCCGCGGTACACGTCGTCGAGGGCGGCCGGGACGGCGAGGGCGCGCGCCAGCCGATCCCGCGCCTCCTCCTCGTCGACGCCTCGCGCAGCCGCGTACGTCGGGGCGAGCAGCAGGACGAGGTCCTTCTGCGTGAGCACGTGCGGAAGGCGGCGGGAGAAGAGCACGCGGGGATCCCGGGCAGAGGCGGACGCGCGCCTAGTCCTGGTGGATCCGGATCCGGCAGTCCGCGTCCTTCAGCGCCGAGGATACCGCGCGCAGGAGGTGCTGCTCCAGGCTCTTTCCGCCGAGCTCGGCCTGGACCGAGTTCCGGTCGCCCTCGAGCAGCGCGCCCTCCGCCACCTTTAGCTTCCCGCCGACGGTGGTCGCGCTCCCCTCGACGCGCGCGCCCTTCTGCAGGCGCACGTCGCCGCCCACGGCGGTGGCGTCGCCCGTCACGACCGCGCCGTCCTCCACGACGATCTGCCCCCCGAGGGCGACGACGTCCTCGACGGTGGCGCCGGCCTTCACGCGCACCGAGCCGCTCAGCGCCACGACCTCGCGGAGGCGCTCGCCCGGGCCGACCACGATGTCTCCGCTCCGGACGACCTCGTCGCGCCCGGTGATCTCGATGTCGCACCCGCGCTCCTCGTCTTCAGCGGCGGCGACGAGGTGGGGTACGGCGAGCGCGACGGAACCGAGGAAAGCGACGAGCGTGCGCATGACGACCTCCGGGGACGCGGTTCCCTACGCGGCCCGGCCGTTCGTATTTCGCGGCGCCGCGCCCGGCAGCGCGAACGGACAGCCCGGAAGGGCCGTCGGCGCAGGCCGCCCGCCTCCCGCGAGACGCCCGTCCTCGGCGAGCGGTCCGCGATCGGGTGGTGCCCGCTCGCGTGGCCGCGGCGACGGTCCCTCGAAGCTCACCTCCCGCTGCGCGGCCGACCAGCTGTACGGCGTGCTCCGCGGGTACCTCCGGGCCGGGGGCCTCGCGCCGGACGGGCTTCGCTGGACGCTCGGGCACGGCGACGGAGCGGCTCCGCCGCCGCCGTGGACGCCCGGGCCTCGTCGGCGTCACCTTCCACGAACCTCACGAGCCGCTCGCCCTCCTCCATGAGCGCGTCGCGCGAGCGCCTCGCCAGCGGCGCGAATGGCTTCAGCTCGAGCCTTGCACGCGCCCCCTTGCCAGCGATCTGCCACGTCCCTGACACGAAGCCGTCCACGAGGAACGTCGGCGGCACGAGCAGGTTCTTCGTGACGATCGCCTTCCGGTGCGCGATGGAGACGACGCGCCGGCGGTCGGCGTGCCCGAGCAGGAGGTTGTCCCACTCCGGCAGGAAGCGCACGGGCGCGGGGGTATCCTCCGGCGGGCGGGGAGCGTGCGGCAGATCGAGGAGCTCCCGACCGTCCTCGTCGCGGACGCTCCGCAGCTTCGGCCGGAGGGCCGCGAGGACCCCCTCGAGCCTCGCCAGCCCCGACCATGCCTGCGCGTCCGCAGCCGTCGCGGGCCCGAACGCGGCGAGGTAGCGCACCACGAGCGCCTCGGGGGAGCGACCGTCGGGGATCGGCTCGCCGAGCCAGGCCTCGGCCATCGTGAAGCGCGCCGAGCCGTGGAACCCCCAGGCGACGTCACTCGGGACCTGAACGAGCGGGAGCTTCATTCGCGCCGCGTAGGCCATCGCGCGCGGGTCCAGGCCGGGGAACCGCGCGGCGAGCAGGGGCCGTAGCTCGTCGAACGTCCGCGGCTCCTCCTCGAGGAACGCGCGGGCGGCGGCGACGATGCGGGCTACGTCCACCTCCGCGAGCCTCTCCGCGACGACCCTCGCCGCTCCGTCGAGGACGGGCTGGAGCGGGCCGCGGAAGCGCAGGTAATCCGCCGCGCTGACGAGGTGGAGCGTCGCGCGCATCAGCGGCCCGCGCACGACGGCGCGGGCAGCGGCGAGCCGGATCAGCTCCTCGCGGCGGAAGCCCTCCACGCGGGACCAGAGCCCGATGAACGGCAACCGCGCGAGCTGCGCCTGGAAGCCGGCGACCCGCTCCACCGCGCGCAGCGCGGGGATACGCTCCCGAGCGAGGAGCAGCTGGCGCGCGAGCGTCGCGCGGTTCAGCGCGCGCAGCGTGAGGGGGCGGTCGGCCACGCGCCGGAGATAGGCGAGCGCGCGGACGCGCGCTTCACCCGCGGGGGACGGCCGCCTCCGCGGCGGCGAAGGCCCTCACGCCTTGCGGCGGCGGGGCCGGGGCGTGGCGGACCGGGTACCCGCGGCGGCGCGGCTCCCGGCCCCGCTCGACCGGCGCCGCTTCCCGGAGCCGTCGCCGGCCTTCGCCTTCGCCCGGGAGGGGCGGGCGGGACCGGGCAGATCGAGCTCCGGGTAATGCCGGAAGATGCCCCACTCGTTGAACGAGAGGCGCCGCTCGGACGCCAGATACGCCGCGATCCGCGGCCGCGCGGCGACGGCGTCGTGCAGGGCGCCGAGGCGCGGGCAGCGCCGCTCGTGGCGCCGCATCGCGCGAGGGAACGCGTAGCGCAGCCCGGCGATCACCTGGAACGTCGAGAGATCCACGTAGCTGCAGCCCGTACCGACGAGCCAGCGCCCGCCGCCCGCGGGGTTCGAGTCGAGCGCGCGGTCGAGGTAGCGGAGGAAGAGCGGGATGCGCTCGCGGACGAACGCCTCCGCGTTGCGCGCGGCCTCGCGCTTCTGAGCCTCGTAATGGAGCGAGACGGCGACGGGGTGATGCGTGGCGTGCGCCTCCGCGACGAGATCCGCGAGGGTGAGCTGGATCTGGTGGGCGCGCAGCCGGCTCGCCTCGTCCTCCGGGACCAGGCCGATGCGGGGTGCGACGTACTGCAGGATGGCCGCCGTCTGCGCGACGAGCACGTCCCCGTGCCTCAGCGCCGGCGGCCCGAGCGGCGTGAGCCAGGGGCCGGGCTCCTGGAGCAGCCGCTCGATGGCGGCGACGCCTCCGCCCTCCGACTCCGGCGCGCGGCCGACGTCGACGTAGGGGACCCCGGCGTCCTCGAACGCGAGGCGGATGAACTCGCCGCGTCCCTGGAGGCCGGGCCAGTAGAGGAGCTCGTACGTGGGGGATCGGTCTGGCGGGGGCATGCGCCGGACGTTGGCGCAACGCCCCTCGCCGCGCGAGCGCCCGGGCGGGTCCGTCCGCCGGCGTCAGGTCTCCTCGAAGATGCCGCTCTCGCGGTTCTTCCGTACCCGGTCCGCCGGGAACACGCGTCCGTTCATCGCGACGTAGACGCCGGGCGGGAGCACCTGCGCGAACGACAGCGCGCTCCCGAGGTTGAAGAGCCCGTCCGACGAGCCGAACGCGTAGGGAACCATCGCGCCGGTGAGGACCACCGTCTTGCCGGTCTCGGCGGCGAGCAGGGCGCGGGCGGTCTCGGGCATGGTGTCCGTTCCGTGCGTGACCACGATGCGCCGCTCCGCCGCGCTCCGGCAGCTCTCGACGACGGTCGCGCGGTCCGCCTCCGTCATGTCGAGGCTGTCGATCATCATGAGCGTCTGCACGCGGGTCTCGACGCGGCAGCGCGCGAGCCGGAGCATCTCGTGGACGTGCGAGTCCTTGAAGTAGAGGCGGCCCGACAGCTCGTCGTACTCCTTGTCGAAGGTGCCGCCGGTCACGAAGAGTCGGATGGGCTCGGTCGCCATGGCGGCGCAGGATAGGGCGGAACGCTCGAGAGCGCATGTGCGCGGCCGCGGGCGCTCCCCTCGTGACGCGTGGACGGCTCACCCCGGCGCGCCGGTTCAGGGCCGCCGCGACCGCCGCGGTCCGTCCCGCTCGAACCAGGCTCGCGCCGAGGGGCGCAGCAGCGCCACGCCGATGGTGCCGATCGGGAGCACCACGGCGAGCACGAACGTGAGCAGCGGGGCGGCCGCGGGTCGCGCGCCGAGCAGGAGCGCGAAGAGCCCCACGATGATCGCGAGCACCCCGAGGGCTGCGGCGACCGGCACGGACCAGCCGACGGCGGAGGCGCGGGCGTCGGGCCGCTGCCGGAGCGCCCCGGAGATGAACGTGAAGATCCCGATCGCCACCCCGAGGCTCATGAGGCTCGTCACGAGCGCGGGGAGACGAGCCTCGCCGCCCGCGATGTAGGGGATGCAGACCGCCGCGAGGACGACGAGCTCCATGGCCACCACGCCCGCGGCGAGCATCGAGACGACCACGCTGGGGGGCGGTAGGTCGTGGTCCACGCCCGGACGGTAGCACGCCGGATGGTCGGTCGTTCCGCTGGGCCGCCGCAGTGCGTCAGGCAGGCAGGGGACCGAGCCACTCTGCCGGCGCGTTCGCACCGTGCATGCGGACGTTCCAGCGGACCGCCCCCCGCCGGGAGGCAGTCGAGGAGGAGCTTTCGACATGGGAATGCACCGGACGCCGCTCGGCGCGGTCGCCTTCGGCCTGCTCGTGCTGGCGGAGGCGATCGTCTTCTTGCTGTTCGCCGCGGCGCACCTCGGCTCACCCCTCGTGCTCGGGCCGGTCCGGCTCGAGGAGCCGCCCATCGCGACGGCCACGCTCGTCGAGGGCCTCTGCGGGATCGCCCTGCTCGCGGCCGCGCACGCGCTGCTGGGCGGGAGTTACACGCGCTGGCGGACCGCGCTGCGCGCGCACGCGTTCGCGCTGGTGGGCGTCCTCGTGGGCGTCGGGTCGCTCGAGCTGGGGTACGCGCCGCGCACCGCGATGGGCGAGGGGTTCCACCGCGCGATGCTGGCGGTCCTGTCGGCCGGCTTCGTGCTGTCGGTCCTGGCGCGCTGGTGGACCGGCCGCAGGCGGCCCGTGCGCTGGCGCGGCGCTCCCGCCTGACGGGTCCTGCGCCCTACCGCGCCTTCCGTGCCGAGTCGTGGCCCCTGCCCCTGTCGTGGCAGCGGCCGTCACTCCAGGTGTGGCCCGGCGGGCACCGCTTCGTGCCCGAGGCCGTCGAGGCGGAGCGGGATCGCGCGTACGGAACGTGAACGGCGCACCCGGCCCCGAGGAGCACGACGGCGGACAGCGCGGCGACGAGGCTCTTCAATGGCGGCTCCCTTCTCGACCCGGCGCGGACGCGCACCGGCGTGGCGAGTCCCGCCCTCGTCTCCTCGAGGCTCGCGGAGGCAGACGAGGGGGCGAGCGCGAACCTCGCACGCTGGCCGGCGGGTCACAAGGGCGCGGAGGTGCGACGGCGCACCCGCGGGTGGGTCCGCGTCGGCAGCCCGCGGCGCGCGTCAGCGCGGGGAGTCGCGGTGCTCCGCCTCGACCACCACCGGCGCGTGCTCCCGCTCGGCTTCCTCCAGCTCGCGGTCGAGGGCGCCGGCGCGCACCGCCGCCTCGGTCCCCGCTGCGTCGGGCCCGCCCACGTGCCTCGCCGGACGTTCGTCCACGCGCCCCCCGGACTCGCGCTCCACCGCGCGCTCTCCCGCGACGGCGGACACCGCCGACGGGTCGATCCAGCCGTTCCTCGCCGCGTGCCGCGCCATCTCGACGGAGTCCGCGGCCAGGATCAGCGTGGATCCCTGGGCCGCGACCTCGCGCGCGAGCGCCCGCACCCCCTCGGCGCGCGCCGGATCGCGGCTCACGTTGCGCACGTAGACGGCGAGGACGCGCCCCGGATACGCGCGGATCACCTCGCGGTAGATCTCCGGATCCTTCTGACCGCTGTCCCCCACGAGGATGAACGGCAGCCCGGCGTGGAGCTCCAGCATCTGCGAGATGAGCGTGTACTTGAGCCCCTTCACGTCGGCGAGCGTCAGGCCCTCCTCCGTGAGGCCCCACCGGCGCAGGAAGACGACGGGCCGCTCGTCGATCTCGTGGAGCTGCAGGAACTGCTGGAACAGGTCGTAGAGGTTCCAGGGGCTGCGGGAGACGAAGAGCAGCGGGTTCTCCTCGTCTCCCCCTGCGCCCGCCCGCAGGGCGCGGTACAGCGCGGCGACGCCGGGGAAGGGCACGCGCGTGTACGCGTTGCCCGTGAACGACTCGCGCAGCAGGGAGAGCACGCTCGTCGCGCCGGTGCGCACGACCGTGTCGTCCATGTCGCTCACCACGACGAAGCGCGTGCGCGGTCCGGGGACGCGCACCTGCGCCGTCGCCCGCACCGGCCCCTGGCGTCGGTTCAGGGGCGCCACGAGCTCGAGCGGCACCTCCACCCAGCTCCGTCCCGGAGCGAGCGGTCCGTCGGGGCGGATCCAGAGGTCGAAGTAGCCCAGGTCGTCGGTGCTCGCCTCGAGCCTCCGGCCCTGGAACGTCGCCACGAGCCGGGCGTGCGGGATGGGCCGCGAGAGGACGCGCTTCCGCATGTTGCGCAGGTCGTGCCACAGGCGATCGTCGGCGCGGCCAGGGCGGATCCCCTTGTCGGCCAGGACCCGTCCTTTCACGTGCAGTCGATCCTCGCCCCCGTAGCCCCGGTAGGCGACGATCTCCATCGACCCCGGGCCGCCCAGGGAGAGGTAGGCGCGGTTGCGCACGGCCCGCGCCGCGGCGGCGGCGCGGAGCGTGATCCGGCGGGCGAGGGACCGGACGCGAGCCATCGAGGGCGCGACGCTCAGTGGAGCGAGGCCGACTGCAGCGCGCGGCCCGCCTCCTCGACCGCCTCGCCGGCCCGCTGCTGCCCCCGCCGGGCGCCGCGACGGACGCGCCGCTCGATGGCGGCCGGCTGGAGCTCCGCGCGCGCCTCCCCGAGCTGGCGCGTGAAGCGCTCGCGGGCGTGCCGCACGGCGCCCTCGCCCCGGCGCAGGGCCGCGTCGGCGAGCTGCCGCGCGACGTCGGCGGTCAGCTCGACGAGCTGCGCGATGCCGTCGCGGCTCCGGTCGTACGCTCCCGCGGCGAGCCCGGCGAACAACGCGCCGGGCGGCTCGTCCGGCGCGGTCGGGTGCGGCCGCGTGGGCGCGATCCGCCGCGCGCGGTCGAGCGCCGTCCCGAGCTCTTGCAGCTCCTCGGGCGTATAGGCCCGCGCCATCGCGGGCAGCAGATCTCGCTCCTCCTCCTCGACGTGGCGCCGCACGCTCGCGATGAGGACGCGCACCTTCGGGTCGAAGCGGGCGTCGCCGGGCGGGAGCCTCGCGATCTCCGCGAGCGCCACCTTCGCGAGGTGGTGCTCCTCGAGGGCCACCAGGACCTGCGGCTCCTTCGACGCGCCTCGCCGGCCCGCCGCTCCGGCGGGGCGATCGTCGACGCGCCGGATGCGCGGGTACACGAGCTGCTCCTCGAGGGAGGCGTGGATGGAGAGCTCGCGGACGATGCGGGCCGCGAGCTCCTTCCTCCGCGCGGCGCTCCCCGAGCGCTCGAAGGCCTGGAAGAGCTCCTCGAGGTCACGGTGATCGCGCTCCAGGACGCCGACTGCATCGATGGACGTGGCCATCCCGCGAATCTCCACACCTGCCCGGCGGGACGCAACGCGTCATGCGGTCGGGGGAGCGCCGGCGACTGCCAGCGGGACGAAAGGCGCAGCTGCGGGCCCTCAGATCCTTTCAGCCGCTCGCCCGTTCCCCCCTCGCAGGAGGAATGCCCATGCACGTCCGCATCCACGCCCTCGCCGCCCTGCTGCTCGCCAGCCTCACGTCCACCGCCGCCGCGGGTCATCCCGCCCGTCCGGTCGAGAGGCCGGCCCGGCACGGCCCGTACTTCGTCGAGCTCACCGACGAGCTCGGCAACGTGCTGCCGACCTGGACGCACCGCGGTCGCACGTACGTCCTCGGCGCGCTCGGCGAGAGGTACCTCGTGCGCGTCCGGAACCAGACCGGCCGGCGCGCCGAGGTCGTCGTGTCGGTGGACGGCCGCGACGTCATCGACGGGCGCCCCGCCTCCTGGGCCAAGCGCGGATACCTCCTCGAGGCCGGCGGGGAGGCGGCGATCGACGGGTTCCGCCTCAGCGACGCCGCGGTCGCGGCGTTCCGGTTCTCCAGCGTGCCGCGCTCGTACGCGGCGCTGAAGGGTGACGCCCGCGACGTGGGCGTCATCGGCGTCGCCGTCTTCCCCGAGCGCGAGCCGGCGCGCCTCGCGCCACCCCGCCGCGTCGCGCCTTCCCCGGAGGAAGGCCGCGCCGGTGCGCCGGACGAGAAGCACCGCTCCTCGCCGTCGGCACCCGGCGAGGCGCGCGCCGAGGCCGCTCCGCGGCCGCAGGATCGGTCCGGGCTCGGCACCGAGTTCGGGGAGGAGCACGCGTCCCACGTCCGAACCGTGCACTTCGAGCGCGCGAGCGCGCGGCCCGCCGCCGTGCTCACCCTCCTCTACGACGATCGCCGGGGGCTCCTCGCGCTCGGAATCGACGTGGACGGGCGCTGGGCGGCGCGCGACGACGCCTGGCTGCGCGAGACCGCCGAGCCGTTCCGCGAGAGCCGCGGCTTCGCCGAGCCGCCCCCGGGCTGGCGCCCGCGGTAGCTCCACCGCGCCCCTGCACTCCCAGGCGAGGGCCCGAGAGCGCCCGCTTCCGCGACGGCGCCCGGGCTCTTCCTCCCGTGTTCCGAGCGCCTCCGCGCGACAACGCCCGATGTCAGGCGCTGTACGACGCTCGCGGTGCACGGGCGCGAATTTGCCGCGCGACACTCGGCCGCATACCATCGGCTGAACCTCGGGGGAGGGGGAGCCGTGATGACGCCATCGAAGTGGTTCCGCGCGCCGCGTGCGCGCTCGAGCTCGCCCATTCCTCCGGTCGGTGCCGCCCTGCTGCTCGCGCTCTCCCCCCTGGGGGCCCTCGCCGAGCCGGCCGTGCCCGCGGGCGCTCCCGACGCGGTCGCCGTCGACGGTCCGATCGTCCTGCCGGCCCCGAAGAGCTTCGAGGCGGCGGTGAAGCTCGTGGAGGACGCGGTGGGGGTGAAGGGCGGCACGATCGACAGCGACGCCGCCCCCATTGCCTTTGCCGAGGGGCGCGCCTTCGCGGTCGATCCCCGCGTCGCCGAGCGGCTCCTCACCGGCAGCCACTCCACCTTCCGCAAGGCGGGGGTGTTCCTGTTCCGGTACGAGCGGAGCTTTGGCCTCGAGGGGGAGAAGGACATGGTGGGCCTGCTCGCCACCGGCGACCAGCGCGCCGTGATCCGTCGCATGGGGACGGCGGGGCCGAAGCGCGGCGTCACGAACGCGCAGGTCGTGTCGTGGCTCTCAGCGCTCGAGCGCGAGGAGGCGTTCGAGCTGTTCGAGATCGGGCCCGACTACGTGGCCGGCAAGTTCCTGCGCGCGCCGAAGCACCCCGAGGCGATCGCGCGGCGCGCGGCGAAGATCGCGCCCGACCTCGTCGCGGGGCACACGAACCCCATCGCGGGGCTCACGGATCTCATCGGCAAGCACCGGACGCTGTACCTGATCTGGGACTGACCCCGCGCTGGCCATGCGCCGGCGATCCGGCCCCCGCAGGTAGCGAGCGAGGGGGCCATGCGCGACGGCTTCAAGGCGCTCGCGCTCGCCGTCGCGCTGGTCGCGACGGCCTGCGGCGACGGCGGCGGGGAGGCACCCGGCGGACCGGCGGGGCCGGTCACCGTCGAGCTCGTGACGTGGAACGTCCTGCACGGCGGCCGGTTCGATCGCGTCACCTCGGCGGCGCCCGCGGACATTCCCAGGGCCATCGACGAGGTGTGGGCCGAGATGGAGGCGAGCGACCCCGCCGGGCGGATGCGGGCGGTCGCCGCCGGGATCGCCGCGGCGCGGCCCGACCTGGTGGGGCTCCAGGAGGCGGCGCTCTGGCGCTCGGAGCCGCGCGACGGGAGCGCGGCCGTCGCGTACGACCTCGCGCAGCTCGTCCTCGACGAGCTGCGGATCCTCGGCGCGCCCTATGCGCTCGCGGTCGTCGCCGCCGCCTCGGACGCCACGCTCCCCGGCGCGCGCGCGGCGTACCGGTTCACCGACCGCGACGTGATCCTCGCGCGCGAGGGGCTCGCGGTCTCGAACCCGCGCTCGGGCAGGTTCGACGCCGGGCTGCAGCTGCCGCTCCCCATCCCGGGCGGCGGGTCCTCGCGGATCCCGCGGGCGTGGACCAGCGTGGACGTCGAGCTCGACGGTGGGCGCTTCCGGTTCGTGAGCACGCACCTCGAGACCGTCGAGGCGGTCTCCACGGCGCAGGCGGCGGAGCTCGTCGACGTGGCCGGGTCGGACCTGCCGGTGGTCCTCGTCGGAGACTTCAACTCCGCGCCGGGCGATCCTGCGTACGAGCTCCTGGTGAGCGGGCCCGTCGGGCTCCGGGACGCCTGGGAGGCCGGCGCCGGCCCGGGTCTCACCTGCTGCCGCGAGCAGGTCGACGATCCCGCCGCCGCGCTGACCCAGCGCGTCGATCTGATCCTGCACCGCGGCTTCACCGCCCGCACGATCGCCCTCCTCGGCGCCGAGGCGGCGAGCTTCCAGGCCGGCCATTGGCCCTCCGATCACGCCGGCGTCGCGGCGACGCTCGAGCTCGGGCCGTGATCGCGCCGCCGGGCCCGACCCGGCGGGCGCCGTGACACGACCGAGACACGGGCTCCTTACCTCCCTGGCTCCCCTCGACGAGGAGCCGAGATGCCCCTGTACGCCGAACTCTTCCGCTCGCTGGAGCGCGCCCGCTGGAGCCTCGCCGACGACGTGCCCTGGGATCGCTTCGAGCCCGCGGCGCTGAGCGACGAGCAGGCGCTCACCATCAAGATGAACGCCATCACGGAGTGGTCGGCCCTGCCGGCGACGGAGATGTTCCTGCGCGACAACCGCGACGACAGCGACTTCTCCGCCTTCATGTCCATCTGGTTCTACGAGGAGCAGAAGCACGCCCTGGTGCTCATGGAGTACCTGCGCCGCTTTCGCCCGGAGCTCCTGCCCACCGAGGACGAGCTCCACGCCGTCCGCTTCGAGTTCGATCCGGCGCCGCCGCTGGAGACGCTGATGCTCCACTTCTGCGGGGAGGTGCGGCTCACCCAGTGGTACCGGCGCGCGGCGGCGTGGCACGCCGAGCCGGTGATCCGCCACGTGTACGGCCTCGTCTCCGAGGACGAGGCGCGTCACGCCGGCGCGTACCTGAAGTACATGCGCCGCGCGCTCGAGCGCGACGGAGACACGGCGCGCGCGGCGTTCGCGAAGATCGGCGTCCTCATGGCGAGCGGCGGGCGGGGCGGGAAGCCGCTCCACCCCACCAACCTGCACGTGAGCCGCGCGCTGTTCCCGAACGACACCGTCCAGAGCCGCCTCCCCGACCCGGAGTGGCTGGAGCGCTGGCTCGACGAGCAGCTGCGCTTCGACGCCGAGTGCGAGCAGCGCGTGGTGCGCGCGATCCTGCGCAGCCTCTCGGCGCTGTTCGGGGAGACGTTCGAGACGGTCCGCGATCTCAACCGGTTCCGGAAGGCGCGCGCGGGCGACGCGCGGCCGGCGATGGCCTAGCCGAACGCTCTGATCGTTCGTCGCAACTCCGGCGGCCGGGGTCCGCGGCGGCGGTCCGTCTCCGCCTCGTGCGCGTCGCCCCAGGTACGCTCGGGACGAGGGGCACGTTCCCGGCGAAACCGTCGCTGACTCGGGATGGTGACGAGAACCAGCCGCTACCACGCCGCGGGATCGTCGGCGACCTCCAGGAGCCACTCTCGGCGGACGTGGACCCTCCACCTCAGCTCCTCCGCGTCGCCGGCGGTGTAGATCGCGTGCGGGTCCTCCGCGGCGGCGCCGGCGATCTGCGCCCACCAGCGATCGATTCGCTCGTCGAACGCGTCGGTGTCGTACGCCGCGATCGCGCGCCGGACGGCCTCGTCGAAGCGTGCCCGCCAGACCGGATCCGCGAGCACCATGCCGGCCGGGTACTGCAGCGCGGCCGGCAGGATCGGCTGCGACGCCGCCGTCGTGAACGGCATGTCGATGTCGTTCGGGATGAACAGGAAGCCACGCGTGGGGTGGTCGTACAGGTAGTAGTTCCAGCCGTCGCTCCAGTAGTTGTCGTGGACCGGCAGCACCGCCTCGCCCGCCCACTCCCGGATCGACGCCTCGAGGTCGGCGAGCGCCGCGAGCGACGCGACGTCGGGGGCCGAGCGATAGGCCTCGAGCCCGGAGTAGTCCGCCGCCTGCTCGTTCGTGCGGAGATACAGGCCGCCCTTGTACAGGTTGCCGTCGTCTCCCTCCTCGCCGAAGCTCCGCTCGAGGAAGTCCTGGTTCACGTGCTCGAGGTTGACGAACAGGCCGTAGTAGCGGCCGTTCACGACGAGCCGCGCGTTGTTCACGCAGGGCGCCGGCACTCCCAGGTCGCGCATGAACGACATCGCGAGCCGCTCGTGCAGCAGCCGGCAGCCGCCGTGATCCAGGTTCAGGCGGCGAAGCCCGTGAAACCGTCCGCGCGGGTCGACCTGGTTGAACGCGATCGCGAACTGGGCCTTGTCGCCGCAGCGCGAGTTCCCGCCGCGCAGCCGCATCATCGCGTTCGTCACGACCTCGCCCTCGTGGCGGAAGACCACCGGGTAGTAGATCTCCTCGCCCTCGAGGCGATCCTGCTCGAGGGCGGCCCAGTCGGCCTCCGAGATCTCGATCTCGAACGTCGGCAACGCGCCGTCCGCGTACAGGTCGGCGCACGCGAGCGGATAGCTGACCGTGGAGGGTGGGGGCGGGGGCGGCTCTCCCGGCGGCTGCACGAAGGGAGGGTCGAGCGTCGGAGCGCCCATGGGAGAGGACGCGTCGCTGCAGCCGAGCACCGCGCCGACCACTGCGAGCAAGGCGTACGAACGAGCGGACCCCGAGGGACCGGTTCCCGGCGTGTTCATGCACCGACGAGTTGGTCATGCGCCCGCCCGGTCGACAGTGACGGGATGGATCCTCACCCAGCGTGGGCGGTGACGGCGCACAGCTCGACGGCGCGCCGCGTCCTGGGGACACGCCCAGGGTGTCAGGGGGCGGGGGCGCGAGCGGGCTCGTCCACCGCGATCTCCAGCCTGTGGAGCCTCGTCTCCACCATGCCGGCCGGATCGATCGTCGAGTCCTTCCAGCCGTCCACGTGGCTGTTGCCGATGTAGAGGAAGGCCCCTCGCGCGAGGGCGCCGGTCGTCGGCAGGTGCCAGAGCGGGTTCGCGGCCTCGAGGACCCAGGCGCGCTCCACGCGCCCCGCGCCGGCGGCGAGCTCCAGCCGGACGATGCGAGGGGTGCCGAGCCCGTTCTGCACCGCGACGAGCGTCCGCCCCTGCGCCGAGAGCCCGTCGATCCCGCCGAGCGGGAAGCCGGGCGGCCCGGCGAGGCGACGCGGGGCGCCACCACCACCCTGCGGGTTCACCTCCCAGAGGCCGAGGGCGTCGGCGACGAGGAGCCGCCCCTCGGCGAACGCGATCCCGTTCGCGTAGACGAAGGTCCCCTCGGCGACCACCTCCGCGAGCGAGCTCGCGCCCGGGACGAGCCGGTACACCGCGCCGGCCTCGCTGTCCGTCACGAACACGGTTCCGTCGGCGCCGAGAGCCACGTCGTTGAGCAGGTGCCCCGCACCGTCGATGGTCACCGCCCGGACGGGCGCCCAGGTCTCGAGGTCGAACGCGTAAACGCCCGATACGGTGCCCCGGCCGGTTGCCGTCCCCGCGTCGCCGCGGTTCGCCGCGGCCCAGAGGAGCCCGCGTTCGGCGTCGATCTTCAGCCCGAGGACGCGCCCGAGCCCGCCCGTCGCGCTCGGGACCGCGTCGCGCACCGTCCCGTCGGGAGCGACGCGGACGATCTTGCGCAGGCGGATGCTCCCGACGTACAGGGCCCCGTCCCGGGGATCGGCGGCGATCCCCTCGGCGACGAGGCCGGGCTCCTGCAGGGTGACCGCGACCGGCGCCTGGGCCGTGCGCGGCGCCCGGGCCGCCGCCCGCTCCGCGATCGCGCGCCACTCCGCGCGATCGGCGAGGCCGGGGAAGTCGCGCGGGTCGAGCGGGACGTCCCATCCGCGGGCGTCGAGCTGGCGGAGCGTGGCGAGCGCGCCGTCCGCATCGCCGCCCCCGTTCTGGCTCCATGCCCGCACGTACAGCCTGCCGGGATCCGCGTCGCTCGCGTCGAGTCGAGTCCCCGCAGGATCGGCCGCCGGGGCGGTCGTACCGTGGCGGCAGGCGAGGGTGACGAAGAGGGGCAGGAGCAGGACGGCGCGGGCGGTCGCGATCACGGGCACCTCGCGGGAGGTCGGCCCTGGAATGAGTCGCGTTCGGGCGAGATGTGACTCGGCGCGAAGCGCCCGCGCGGTCCTAGAGGAACTCGCAGAGATACGCCGCCGGCGCGAGGGCCTTCACCTCGAAGCCGCTCTTCGCCGGCACCTCGAAGACCGTTCCCGACGCGAACGGCCGGAAGGCGGCCTCGCCGGGGAGCTTGGCCCAGAGCTCGCCGGACACGACCGTCATCCGCTCGGCGGCGTCGGTCGCGAAGTGGAACTCCCCGGCGTCGACGACCCCGACGGTGTGCCGGCGGCCGTTCCGCTCGAACCCGACGCTCTGGACCCCGCCCTCGAAGTACGTGTTGTGCTTGAGCATGGCGGGATTCGAGCACGGGCGCGGCCGGTCGTTCAAGCGCGGAAGGCCGGAGCGGCGTCGCCGCCCTCGCCGCCTCTCAACGGCGCCGCTTGGAGCCGCCGCTCCACGACCCGACGAGCCGCGGCTTCGAGCCCCCACCGCCCTCTCCGCCCGCTCCGCCGGCGGCGGAGGCGCCGCCGGACTTCGAGCGCACGGCGTGCTGCGGGCGAGCCTCGGCGCGCCGGCGAGCGCGCGGGGCCGCGGGCTGCGAGGTCCGGTGGCGCGGCTGGGCCGGCCCCGGGTCCGCCTGCGCCGCCGCGGCGCGCTTCAGCTCCGACTGGAACGTCTCCGCGTCCCGGGGCACCGGGGCGCGCGGGAGCACCGCGCGCGTGAGCCGCTCGATGGCGTGCAGGAGGTCGCGCTCGTCCGGCGCGGAGAAGCTCGAGGCGCGGCCGCTCGCGGCGGCCCGCGCCGTCCGCCCGACGCGGTGGACGTAGTCCTCCGGCACGTGGGGCAGGTCGAAGTTCACGACGTGGCCGATCTCGGCCACGTCGATGCCGCGCGCGGCGATGTCGGTCGCGACGAGCACGCGGTAGGTGCCGTCCTTGAAGCCGTCGAGCGCCATGCGCCGCTGCGCCTGGGAGCGGTCGGCGTGGATGCGGGCGACCTTGTGGCCGGCGCGGCCGATGTGCTTCCAGATCTTGTCCGCGCGCCGCTTCGTGCGGGTGAAGATCAGGGTCGAGTCGCCGTCGCGCTCGAGCAGCGTGAGCAGGAGCGGGAGCTTCTCGTGCTGATCCGCCAGGAACACCTGCTGCTCGGCGCGCGCGGCGGTGGTGCCGCTGCGCGCGACCTCCACGCGGACCGGGTCGCGCAGGTGCGCGCGGGCGAAGTCCGCCACCTCGCCGGCCATCGTCGCGGAGAACAGGAGCGTCTGGCGCTGCTTGGGGAGCCGGCGCAGGATGCGGTCGAGCTGCGGCTTGAACCCCATGTCGAGCATCCGGTCCGCCTCGTCGAGCACGAGCGCCTCGATGCCGTCGAGGCGCGCGTTGCCCTGCTCGAGGTGGTCGACGAGCCGGCCGGGGGTGGCGATGACGATCTCGCGCTTCTGCCGGAGGGCCTCCGCCTGCTGCGCCATGCCGACGCCGCCGATGATCACCGCCCCCCGCACGCGCCGGGCGTGGCCGAAGCGCTCCAGCTCCTCGCCGATCTGCAGGGCCAGCTCGCGCGTCGGCGCGAGCACGAGGGCGCGCGTGCCGGGCTTGCCGGCGAGGCGGTCGATCAGAGGAAGGAGGAACGCCGCCGTCTTGCCCGTGCCCGTGGCGGCGGTGCCGATGACGTCCTTGCCGGCGAGCGCCGGCGGGATGGCCTGGGCCTGGATGGGCGTGGGGTGCTCGAAGCCGGCGCGCCGCAGCGCGGCGAGCGCCTCGGGGGAAAGGTGCAGCTCGGCGAAAGACGTCGTCGACAACAGGTGCTCCTCGCGTGCGGCGCGCGGCGACTCGCGGCGCGCCGTGAAGTGAGGCCGGGTAGAACGGGGGGACCGCGCGGGCCGGAAGCTCCGGCGAGACCGATGGGGCGCGGTACGAACGAAACGGCCGCGCGAGGTATACCCGTCCGCGCGCGATCCGGCAACGCAAGCGATCGCTCGCCCGGGAGCCGGGCAGGCGGGCCCTGCCTCCCCGGATCGGGGCGGGGACGGGGGACGCCGAGCATTCCGCGACGCCGGCGCCCCCGGGGCTGTAGCGTCTGCTCATGAGCGCACGCTCGACGCTGAGACGCGCCGGCCTCCTCGTGGCCGTGCCTACCGCCGCGATCGCGGGCTGGGCGGCGTTCGTCCGGCCGTGGATGCGCACATGGGGGGCGACCGGCGAGGAGGTGCGCCGGCCGATGCCCGGCGACGAGCTCGTGCCGGCTCCCCGCCACGTCACCACCCGTGGGATCACCATCCGCGCGAGGCCGGAGGAGATCTGGCCGTGGATCGTGCAGATGGGGAACGGCCGCGGCGGGCTCTACAGCCTCGATCTCCTCGACCGGCTGCTCGGCGTCATCGAGGCGCCCAGCGCGGAGCGTATCCTCCCGGAGTGGCAGGAGCTCCGGCCGGGCGACGTCATCCCCATCGGCGGGACGGCGGGGTGGCCGGTGCACGCGGTCGAGCGGGAGCGCTCCCTCGTCCTGCGCATCGTGCACGGCGAGGTGCTGGTCACGCAGTCCTGGGGGCTGTACCCGGTCGACGAGGAGGCCACCCGGCTCGTGCTTCGCGTCCGTGCCACGGCCGCCCCGGGCCTGCGCAGCGCGGCCCTGGTGGCGGTGATCGAGCCGCAGGAGCTGGTCATGGTGCGCGCCCAGCTGATGGGCATCCGCCGGCGAGCGGAGGCGCTCGCCGCGGCGCGCCGTGGCCCGCCGCGCGCCGCCGCGCCCTGAGCCGTCACGTCACGCCGTCGCGAGGCGCGGCCGCCCGAAGCGCGTGCGCAGCCGCGCGTGGAGGCCGTGCGGGAAGCCGCTCCCCTGGAGCGCCATGAACGGACAGAGATCCGTCACCACCGAGATCCCCTGGGCGTCGCAGTACCGGAGCGCCTCCGCGCTCGCAGAACCCGCTCCCATCCCGCGGTGCATCCACACGTGACGCACGCCGGCCCGCGCGCAGTCGCGGACCACCTCCTCGGTCTGCGCCGGCGGCGTGAGGAGCAGCGCCGCCTCCACCGGGGGCTTCGCGTCCTGCACGTGCGGATAGCAGGTCCGGCCCTCCGCCATCTCGAGCGCGGGGTTCACCGGCACGGCGTCGTAGCCGGCCTTCACGAGGGCGCGGAGCACCTCCCTGCTGAAGTCCTTCTCGTTCCGCGAGACCCCGACCACCGCGATGCGCTTGCGGGCCAGGAACTCGCGGGCGGCATCCAGCGCGATCCCACGCATGACACCCTCCGTTCCTACCCCTCACGCTATCTCACCTGGCTTTCGGGCGGGTCCCCGGTCTCGCGGGGTGCCTCGCCGCGGTGCGCGGCGTGGCGCGGCTCCCCACGCGACCGGCCAGCCGAGCCACCTCCGGCCGCCGGCCCCATCCTGCGATCGCGGCGACGGCGGCGCGGGAGGACGGGATGGGGCGTCGAGCGGGGCGGGAGTGGGGGAGGAGGAAGGACCTCGGCCGGGCGACGTTCGCGCTCGCCCTCGGCGCCGCGAGCCTCGGGGCGCTCGCGGTGGGCGGCGTCGCCATCGCCGCGCTCGCCATCCGCAAGCTCGCGGTGAAGGAGGCGCGCGTGGGGACGCTCGAGATCGACGAGCTCCACGTCCGCAGCGCGCGGGGGCTCCCGCCGCCGCCGGCTTGAGAGGCCGCGCCGCAGTCAAGGTCGCCGCGGCCAGCCGCGCCGGCGATCCCGCAGCATCTCCCGCGCCGCGTTGTACCCGCAGGCCCCCATGACGCCGCCGCCTGGGTGGGTGGCGGCGCCGCAGAGGTACAGGTTCTCGATCGGGGTGCGGTAATCCGCGAACCCCGGCAGCGGGCGCATCGAGAAGAGCTGCGGCAGCGTCATCGCGCCCTGGAAGATGTTTCCGCCGGTGAGGCCGAACCGCCGCTCGAGATCCGGAGGGGCCAGGACCTCGCGCGCGAGGACCGCCGCCGTGAACCCGGGCGCGTACTCCTCCAGGGCCGCGAAGCAGCGGTCCGCGAAGCGGTCGCGCTCCTCGTCCCAGCTCCCCTGCGCGAGCCGGAAGGGCGCGTACTGCACGAACATCGACATGAGGTGCTTGCCGGCCGGCGCGACGCTCTCGTCCACCACGGAGGGCAGGGTGCACTCGAGCACCGGCGCGCGCGACGGCAGCCCCGCGCGCGCGTCGTCGAAGGCGCGCTCGAGGTAGTCGAGCGACGGCGCGACGTGGATGGTGCCGCGGTGCTCCGGCCCTGGCCCCGCGCCGCCTCCGGGCACCGCGCGGAAGCGAGGCAGCGCGGACAGGGCGACGTTGATCTTCACCGACCCGCTCGCGTAGTCGATGCGGCGCGCCCGCTCGGCCACCTCCGGCGGCAGGTGTTCCTCCCCCACCAGCCCGAGGAGCGTCCGGGTGGCGTCCGCGCTGGAGGCGATCCGCTTGGCGTAGAGCTCGGTCCCGTCCTCGAGCACCACGCCCTCGGCGGCGTCGCCGCGCACCTGGATGCGCGCGACGCGCGCGCCGGTCCGGATCTCCGCGCCCGCCGCTCGGGCCGCGGCGGCGATCGCCTCCGGGAGGGCGCCCATGCCGCCGCGGACGTAGCCCCAGACGCCGCGCGCGCCGTCCACCTCGCCCATCACGTGGTGGAAGAGCACGTAGGCGGTGCCCGGCGTCGACGGCGAGGCCCAGGCGCCGATGATGGCGTCGGTGGCGAGCGTCGCCTTGAGGGCGTCCGACTCGAACCAGCGGTCGAGCACGTCGCGAGCGGCGCCGGTGAGGATCTCCACCGCCGCGGGGCCGTCCGCGCCGAGCCGCAGGAGGCGCGCGCCCATCCGCGCGAGGCGCAGGAGCTCGCGCGGCCGCCCCGAGAACGGATCGGGCGGCGTCTCCAGGAGCGAAGGCTCGATGGCGCGCGCGATCCGCTCGAGCTGGGCCTCGTAGCCGGGCAGCCGGGCCGCGTCGCGCTCCGAGAACCGCGCCACCTCGCGCTGGTTGCGCGCCAGGTCCGGCCCGAGCGTCAGCGAGCGGCCGTCCGGGAGCGGCGTGAACGAGGACGGGTCGCGGCGCAGCACCGCGTAGCCGTGCCGGGCCAGCTCCAGGTCGCGCACGATCTCCGGACGGAAGAGGCTCACCACGTACGCCGCGGTGGACACCTTGAAGCCCGCCCAGGTCTCCTCGGTGGTGCAGGCGCCGCCCACGCGGTCGCGCGCCTCGAGCACCAGGACGCGCTCGCCCGCGCGGGCGAGGTACGCCGCGAGGACGAGGCCGTTGTGGCCTCCGCCGACGACGATGACGTCCCAGGTCAGCACGCGCGAGCGCGGGTCCGGAGCCGGAGCCGGAGCCCGCCGGCGTGCCTAGCGCGGCGGACGGCCCGGCGCGCGGCCTTCCCGGGCCTCGGCGCGAGCCGTCCAAAGGGCGCTCACGCGTGGTGGTGGATGCAGAGGATGTTGCCGTCCGGGTCCTTGAACCAGGCGCAGGTCTCGTTGCCGACCTCGGCGACGCCCTCCTTCGTCTTCAGCTGCGGGTACTCCTCGAACTGCACGCCGCGCGCCCGCAGGTCCTTCACCTCGGCGCGAACGTCGGGCACCTCCCACGACATCGCGGTGTGATCCGACTTCGGCGGCGCCTCCCGCGGATAGAGCGCGAACTCACCGCCGTCTCCCTGGAACAGCACGTCCCCGTTGTCCAGCGTCCGGGTCGCGTGCAGCCCCAGCTTCTCCTCGTAGAACTTCCGGGCGCGGGCGACGTCGGTGACCGGCAACATGGCCGTGAAGTGACGATTCCCCAGCATGTCGCTCCTCCTTGTCTGCGGTGCTCCGCGTGCCACGTAAGCGGCGCGGCAACCCGCCGCGCCTTCCTGCCGGGATCCCGCCCGCGGGGGGCGGCGGCGGGCGGTCGGGCGCCGTTCCGGCAGCACGGGACCGGTGGCGTTCGTCGCGCGCGGGACGTAGCATGCGCCCCCGAATGGAGATGGAGCACCGCATCGTGACCCGCTTCCGGCTCCGGCCGGACGCGTCGCGCGCCACCGCCCGCAGGATGAATCGCCGCTTCGCCGCGACGTTCGTCGCCGTCGTGCTGCTCGTGCTCGCCGCCTACGCCGCGGGGATGCGCGAGAGCGGCCGCGGCCTCGACGCGCTCGTGATCCCGTTCGCGCTCCTGCTCGTCCTCGCGGCCTTCTCGTACGTGCGACGCATGAGGCGCTTCCGGGCCCGGTGGACGTCGTTCGAGATCGCCCTCGAGGAGGACGCGATCGGGCGGATGGTGTTCGGCTTCCCTCCGGTGCGGATCCTCCGCGCCGACGTGACCGCGATCGAGGAGCTCCCCGCCGGGCTGGCGGTGCGCGCACGCGACGGCCGCGGGATCGTCGTCCCGCGCGAGCTCGACGGCTACGAGCGGGTGCGCGACGTGCTCGCGGGCTGGCGCGAGCCCCTGACGCCCAGGGCGTGATTCACTGCTTCAGCTGCGGCCGGTGCTGGGCCTCCTCGTCGAAGCCGTGCGCGACCACCACGTGGTACACGGCGTAAGGCTCGTCGCCGGAGCCCCCCACGAGCTCGAACAGGAACTGGCCCTGCTCGCCGTCGGGATCGGGCATGGCCTGGACGAACATGACCTCGCGGGCCTCGATCACGATCTCGCCCAGGAGCTGCTTGCCGCGCAGGACCTGGACGGTGGGCGTGCGCTCCTCGTCCTCCTCGAGGTGCCAGTGGAGATCCTCGTCGTCGTAGAGGAAGGCGTCGGAGGTCCCGGCGCGCAGGATGCAGTTCGGGTGGCGCTTGAGCCAGCGCCAGAAGCGGTCGAAGGCCAGGGTGGTGCCGGTCTCCACGGTCACGGGCATGAGCGGCAATATAGCGCCGTCCGGGGCGCCGGACGGCGCGCTCGCCGCCGTGCCTGTCCGGGAGGCGTCCAGGCCCCCGCGGCGGCCCATGCCGGGTTCCCCCCGCGCGGGCGCGCCACCGGCTCGTGCCGGGGTTTATCCACGGTGCGAGACGCCGGTCCAGTCCGCCAGCACATGGAGGTGCCCCATGCTGTGCCGGGAGGTCATGAAGAGCGAGGTCGAGACGTTCCGCGAGACCGACTCCGTCCTCGCCGTCGCGCTTCGCATGCGCGAGGTGAACATCGGCTTCGTCCCCATCTGCGACGCCGACGGGCACCCGCTGGGCGCCCTGACGGACCGTGACATCGCCCTGCGGGTGTGCGGCGAGGACCGCCGCGCCAGCGAGACGCGCACGGGAGCGGTGATGACGCGGGAGATCATCACCTGCCGGGAGAGCGATCCCATCGAGGCCGCCGAGGAGCTCATGGCGCGCTACCGGAAGTCGCGGATGATGATCGTGGACGAGGACGGCCGGCTGGTGGGCGTCATCAGCCTCTCCGACGTGGTCGAGGAGGAGGACGATCGGCGCGCCGCCGAGACGATGCGGCAGATCTCCGAGCGGGAGATCCACCCGTAGCGGCACGCCGCCGCCTACCCCGGCGCGAGCGGCACGCGCTCGGCGAGCGTGGAGACCGACTCCACCACGCCGCCGCGCAGGTAGAGCCGCGGCACGCGCGCGGTGATGCCGGCGAGGATCTCCCACGAGATGGTGTCGGCGAGCGACGCCAGCTCGTCCGCGTCCACGCGCTCCTCGCCGTCCCGCCCGAGGAGCGTCGCGACGTCGCCCGCGCGCACCTCGGGGACGGCGGTCACGTCCACCATGCACATGTCCATGGCGACGCGGCCGACGACCGGCGCGCGGCGGCCGCGCACGAGCAGGTGGGCGCGGTTCCCGAGGGAGCGGCGGTAGCCGTCGGCGTAGCCGCACATGACGAGGGCCACGCGCGAAGGTCGCGCCGCCGCCCAGGTCCGCCCGTAGCCGACGGTCGCGCCGCGCTCGACCTCGAGGACGCGCGCCACCCGGGCGCGCAGCGAGAGCACCGGGCGCAGGTCCGCGTCGGTGCCGCACCACGGGGCGGGGCGGTAGCCGTACATCGACAGGCCGGCCCGCACCACCTCGAGCGCCATCTCGTGGTCGAGCAGCAGGCTCGCCGACGCGGCGCAGTGGCGCTCCGGGATCCAGGAGAGCCTCGCGGAGACGTCGCGCAGGACGTCGAACTGGCGGCGCGTGAAGCGCTGATCGCCCTCCTCGGCGGCGGCGAAGTGCGTGAAGAGGCCCTCCACCCGCAGCTCGGGCATGGCGCGCAGGCGCGTCGCCAGCGCCACGAGCGCGTCCGGCGTGAGGCCATGCCGGTTGAGGCCGGTCTCGAGCTCGAGGTGCACCGCGACCGGGACGCCCCGCCGCTTGGCGGCGACGGCCAGCGCCTCGGCGACGTCGGCGGAGGCCACGGTCGGCCGGAGGTCGAGCGCCACCACCCGCGCGGCGTCCGCGGGCGGCGTGTACCCGATGACCAGGATGGGGGCGTCCACCCCGCCGCGGCGGAGCTCCTCCGCCTCGTCCACGCAGACGACGGCGAGCGCTGAGGCGCCCGCGGCGAGGGCCGCCCGGCCCACCGCGATCGCGCCGTGCCCGTAGGCGTTCGCCTTCACCACCGCGTACAGCTTGGAGGGCGCGGCGCGGGCGGCGAGCAGGCGGACGTTGTGGGCGAGGGCGTCCAGGTCGATCTCCGCCCAGACCGGCCGGCCGCCCCACTGGGAAGGGTCCGTGACCATGAGGCGGCAATATACGCGCCTCCGCCCTTCTCAGGTTCGGGGAGGCGCTCGCCCGCTCGTGACGCGGCGGCGCCTCCGACCCCGTGCTACACGCCCCGGACGGCGCGGGAGATGCCGGCGCCGATGCGGGATGCTCGCTGCGGAGGGGGAACTGCCGTGATCAGCCGCTACCAGCAGCTTTGCCAGACGCTCGAGGACGCGCGCTCGCAGTTCGCGGCGTACCGCTCCGAGTGCGTCCTGTTCGCCGCGACGCTGTCGCGCGGGCTCATCGACCACGCCGGCTGGCCGCGCGAGCTCGTCACCTACGAGCCGCTCCCCGGCGACGCGCCGGCCGCGCCGACGCACCGGATCGAGGACGCCATGCACCTCGACCCCGACGCCTTCTGGCACGTGGGCCTGCGCCTCGCCATCGAGGAGCCGCGCGCCCGCGACTCCATCCTCCTCCGCCTCCGCTTCAAGAAGCTCGACACCCGCTACATCGTGAGCCTGTTCGGCTTCGAGGACTTCGAGGTCGCGGCGCCCACGCCCGAGCACCTCCAGCCGATCTACGAGTCCATCCTGAACGCGGTGAAGCGTCACTACGAGTACGGCTTGCGGCTGTTCCTCGAGAACGGCGGGCGCGGGCTCAAGATCCCCATCTCCACCGAGCGGCTCCTCGAGCTGGCGCGGGGGGCGCCGCCCGCGCCGGCGCCCGGGGCCAGCGAGGAGGCGGAGGAGAGCGAGGGCGAGCAGCTCGCGATCGGGCAGGAGGAGGAGGTCGAGGAGCTCGAGGCCGCCCCGCGCCCGGCGCGCCGCGCGTCCCCGGCGAAGCCTCGCTCCAAGGGGGCCGCGTCGAAGGGCGCTGAGGCCGCGCTCAGCGCACGAAGCTCTCCTGGTAGCCGGGGTCCTCGATCCCCAGCGCGGCGGGGGTCGCGGCGAGCGGGAGGTAGCAGTCGAGCATGACCGCGAGCTCGCTCGTGGTGCGGGCGCCGATCGAGCCCTCGTAGGCGCCCGGGTGCGGCCCGTGCATCACGCCCGCGGGGTGGTGCGAGATCGAGCCGGGGCCCACGCCGCGCCGGGAGGTGAACTCCCCGCGGACGTAGAACAGGATCTCGTCCACGTCCGGCGAGGCGTGCGGGTAGGGGCAGGGGATCGCCTCGGGGTGGAAGTCCACCACGCGCGGGACGAACGAGCACACCAGCGCGCCGCGGGCGGCGAAGGTGCCGTGCCAGGTGGGCGGCAGGTGCACGAGCCCGGCGCGCGGCTGGAAGTTCAGGATGGGAAAGGCGAACGGGTACACGGCGCCGTCCCAGCCCACCACGTCGAGCGGCGACTCGTCGTAGCGGAAGGCGTGGAAAGCCCCGGCGCGCTTGACGAGGAGCTCGCGGATCCCCTCGTCGAGCGGGCCCGTCCACTCGACGCGGCGGAAGTCGCGGTGGGAGTAGGGCGCGTCCATGCGGAGCTGGCCGGTCTCGTTGCGCCACTGGGAGGGCAGGTGGAGGCCGCCCGGGAACTCGAGGGAGAGCCAGCGCTGCGGACCCGCGCCCGGCACGAAGCGGTGGAGGAGCCCCTTCGGCACGTAGACGTAGTCGTCCTGCGCGAAGCGCAGGTCGCCGAGCGGCGTGCGCAAGAGCCCGCCTCCCTCGAGGACGAAGAAGAGGTCGTCGCCGTCGCCGTTCGAGAGGTAGACCGGATCCTCCGCGCTCGGCGTGGCGAGGCCGACGACCACGTCCGCGTTGAAGAGGAGCGGGACGCGCGCGTCCACCGCCGGCCCCGCGGGCAGGGGGAGCTCCTGCGTGCGGTAGTGGCGCTTCAGGAGACCGCGCGGCGGCGCCGCCCGCGGCAGCGTCCAGCCGTGACGGACCTCGGCGGCGTGCGTCGCGTGGGGCCGGTGCCGGTGGTAGGCGAGGGTGTACGCACCGTCGAACCCGGCGCGCGTGAAGGCCTCCTCGTGCAGGAGGCGCCCGTCGGGATCGCGGAAGGCGATGTGGTGCTTCCGCGGGACCGCGCCCTGCACGATCCGGTCGAGCATGGCTAGGTGCGCCCCTCGCGCTGCTGCTCGCGCTCGATCGACTCGAAGAGCGCGCGGAAGTTCCCCGCGCCGAACCCCTGATCGCCCTTGCGCTGGATGATCTCGAAGAAGAAGGGGCCGGCCGCGGGCTCGTGGTACAGCCCCGCCGCGTCGCGCAGGAAGATCTGGAGCAGGTAAGAGCCCTGGCCGGCGCCGTCCACCAGGATCTCGAGCTCCCGCAGCGTCTCCACCTGCTCGTCGATCCGGCCGATCCCGGTGCGCCGGATCCGCTCGGGGAGCGCCTCGTAGTAGGACGCCGGCGTCGGCATGAACTCGACCCCGCGCGCGCGCAGGCCGCGCACGGCGGAGAGGATGTCCGCGACGGTGAGCGCGGCGTGCTGGATGCCGTCGCCGCGGTGATCCTCGTTGAACACGTTGATCTGGGAGGACTTGAACGCGGGCCGCCACGGCTCGTTGTTCGCGAACTTCACGCCCGAGGCGGGGTCCTTCATCACCACCGAGCGCAGCCCCGACCCCTTCTGCGCCTGGATCGCCGCCCGCTTCGCCTCGGCGGCGTCCTTCGTGTGGAACTGGACCTCCCAGAACTCCTCCAGGCCGAGCACGTGCTCCATCCAGAGGAGCGCCGGCTTCATGGTCTGGAAGTTCGAGGTGAGGTGGTCGACGTAGCCGAAGCCGAACGCGTTCGCCCCGCCCTTCGGCGCCGCGTGGCGCGCGACGCCGGGGTAGAGCCCGCGGTACCCGCGGCGCTCCACGAACCGGAAGGTGGTGTCGCCGAGCGGCGTCGTGATGTTGAAGGTGCGGAGCGTCCCCCCGTCGTCCTCGTGGACCTGGAGGTCGGTGATGGGGGTCCCGCCGCGCTCCTCGAGCAGGCGGAAGGCGCGCTCGGCGTCCTCCACCTCGAAGATCACCGCGCCGACGCCGTCGGGGTGCTTGCGCAGGTAGCGCCAGGCGCGCCCGCCCTCGCCGGCCGGCTGGGAGCAGAGGATGCGCACGTCGCCGGCCTCGAACGCCGCGGAGCGCTGCCGCCCCTCGCGCTCGAGCTCGGGCGTGGAGGCGCCGGACTCGGAGAAGTCCAGGCGCTCGACGTAGAAGCGGCGGCTCCGCTCCAGGTCGTGGACGTAGTAGTGCAGCGCCTCGATGCGGCGGATCCCCAGCGGCTCCAGCCTGGTCGTGGTCATGGTGTCCTCCGGTCCGCCGGCGGTGCGTCCGGCTGCTGGTCGGGGTGGGCGGCGTGGAAGGCCGGGAGCGCGGCGCAGGCCTCCTCGATGCGCAGGAGCGTGGGGTACGGGGACACGTCCAGGCCGAAGCGGCGCGCGTTGTAGAGCTGGGGCACCACGTAGCAGTCGGCGAGCCCGGGCGCGTCCCCGTGGCAGAAGCGGCCCGTCTCGTCGTCCTGCAGGGTGCGCTCGAGCGCGTCGAGCCCCCGGCGGATCCAGAGCCCCGCCCACTCCTGGTCGTAGCCGGGCAGCTTCCCGCGGAGCGTGCGGAGCACGATCGCGTTCTGGAGGGGCTGGATCCCCGAGTTCACGTGCTCGGCGAGCATGCGCACCCGGGCGCGGCCGTCGAGATCCCGCGGCAGGAGCGGGGACTGCGGATGTCGCTCGTCGAGCCACTCCAGGATGGCCATCGACTGCGCGAGGCGCACCGTGTAGCCGTGCTCCGAGACCTCCAGCACCGGCACCTGCGCCATCGGGTTGCGGGCCTGGTACGCCGCGTCGAACTGCTCCTGGGCGAGGAGGTTCACCGCCGCGTACTCGTAGGGCAGGCCCTTCAGCGCGAGGCCGATGCGGACGCGCCAGGCCGAGGAGGACCGCCAGTAGGAGTAGAGCCGCATCATGCCGCCACCACCCGCTGCCGGATCGTGCCGAACACGTCGCGTCCACCGGCGTCGCGCACCGCGATCTCGACGCGGTCACCGGGCTGGAGGTAGCGCGTCCGCGGCGCCCCCTCCTCGATCATCTCGAGCGCGCGCCGCTCGGCGATGCACGAGTAGCCGCGGGCGCGGTCGGCGTTCGACACCGTGCCGCTGCCGAGGAGGGTGCCCGCGGTGAAGGCGCGCGTCCGCGCCACGTGCTCGAGGAGATCGTGGAAGGAGAAGTGCATCTCCCCCGTGTCCACGTCCCCGACGCGCTCGCCGTTCCAGCGCACCTCCAGCCGCGAGAAGAGCCGCCCGCCGCGCCACGCGCCGCCGAGCTCGTCGGGCGTGACGGCGAACGGGGAGAAGGCGGTCGACGGCTTCGACTGGAAGAAGCCGAAGCCCTTCGCGAGCTCCGCCGGCACGAGGTTCCGGTAGGTGACGTCGTTCGCGAGGCAGAGGAGCCGCACGTACCGCCCCGCGTCGCCGGCCGCGACGCCGCGCGGCACGTCGCCCAGCACGGCGCAGACCTCGGCCTCGAAGTCCATGCCCCAGGCCGGATCGGGGAGCGCGAGGTCCTCGCAGGGCGCGAGCAGCACGCCGGAGCCGCCCTGGTAGACGAGGGGGTCGCGCTCGAGCGTGGGAGGCGGCTCCGCCCCTCGCGCCTTCCGCACGAGCCGCACGTGGTTCAGGAACGCCGATCCGTCCACCCACTCGTACGCGCGCGGCAAGGGCGACAGCAGGCGCGCGGGATCGAGCGGCTCGGCGTGGACCCGGCCCGCGTCGACCGACTCGGCGAGGGCCCGCAGCGCGGGCTCGCACGCCTCCCAGCCGTCGAGCGCGTCCTGGAGCGTCGGCGCGACCCCGGAGGCGTCGGCGAACGCCCCGCCGTCCTGGCGCACCACCACGAGCCGCCCGTCGCGGCTCCCGTCACGTAAGGTCGCGAGGCGCATCCTGGGGCGAAGGTAGTAATGGCGTCCCTTCGCCGACGCGAGGTGCGCGGGGCGTCCCGGTGAGGTCGAGGGGCGGCCGTGCCGCGTTGCGGCAGGGGCGTGGGCCGGCGCTATAAAGACCGCCCGTGACCGGGTTCTCCCTCACCGCGCACGCCTCGATCTCGGAGCTCCGGGCCGAGGAGTGGGACGCGCTCCTCGCGCACGAGCCGGCCCGAGCGAGCCCGTTCGTGCGCCACGCGTTCCTGCGGGCGCTGGAGGAGAGCGGGTCGGCCGCGCCGCGCTCGGGGTGGCGTCCGCGCCACCTCGCGCTGCGCCGGGGCGGGGCCCTCGTCGCGGCCGCGCCCGCCTACCTGAAGGACGGCTCGGACGGAGACTTTTCCCGGGACTGGGAGTGGGCGGCGGCGGCCGAGCGCGCGGGGATCCCGTACTACCCGAAGCTCGTCCTCGCGGTCCCCTTCACCCCGGCGACCGGCCGGCGCGTCCTCGTCGCGCCCGGCGAGGACCGGCGCGCGCTGGTCGCCACCCTGCTCGCGGGCGCGCGGCAGGTGGCGGAGGACGAGGGTGCGCGAGGGCTCCACGTGCTCTTCGCGGACGCGGAGGAGGCGCGCGAGCTGGAGGGGGCGGGGCTCGCGCCGCGGGTGGACTTCCAGTACCACTGGCGGAACGAGGGCTACCGGTCGCCGGAGGAGTTCCTCGCGCGCTTCCCCTCGAAGCGCCGGACCGCGATGCGCCGCGAGCGCGCCGCGCCGGCGCTCCAGGGCATCGCCATCCGCACCGTCCGCGGAGACGAGCTGGCGCGCGATCCCGAGGGGTGGGCGCGAGGCTGCCATCGCCTCCACCGCGCGTCGACCGATCGCATGGTGTGGGGGATGCGCTGGGTGAACCTCGGGTTCTACCAGCGGGCCATCGCCTGGCTGCCGGACGCGGTCGAGGTGGTCGAGGCGCGCCGCGAGGGGAGGCTCGTGGCGATGGCCTTCAACCTCGCCGGTCCCGACCGCCTCTATGGCCGGTACTGGGGGTGCGTGGAGGATCACCCGTTCCTCCACTTCAACGTCGCGCTCTACCACTCCATCGACGAGTGCATCCGGCGCGGGAAGCAGGTGTTCGAGGGCGGCGCAGGCGGCGAGCACAAGCTCTCGCGCGGGTTCGAGCCGTCGGAGACCTGGAGCGCGCACCTCCACCTCGACGCGCGGCTGGACGCGGCCGTGCGGCGGCACCTCGCCGCCGAGCGCGCGGAGCGGCTCGACGCGGTCCAGCGCTGGCGCGCGGAGCACCCGCGGCTCGGGGGGTGACCAGGCTCCCGATGGTGCCCGCGGAGGGCGGGGCCGAGGAGCCGAGGGGATGCGACGACGCGGGTCGGGGTCTGATCATTTCTCTCAGGTCCGGCGGCCGGATCCGCGGCGGCGGTCCGTCTCCGCCTCGTGCACGTCGCCGAGGTTGGCTCGAGAGGAGGGGGCAGGGCCGGACCGGCGCCGAATACCGGTACCGGTGCGGCGCGATCGGCTCACCAGAAGCCCGTACGGGAGGCGGCGCGCGGGCGTGCGCGCGCAGCTCGCCATCCAGTCGCCCTCGAGCAGGCTGGTCACGCGGATGAGGCAGGAAGGCTACCGCGAGAAATGCACGTTCTGCTCCGACGTCAACCGCCGACGGCGCAGTAGCGGTCCATCACCGCATCTCCAAAGACCTGCCGGGCCGAGAGCAAATTGTGGGGACGGCAGGCCAGCCGGACGTTGTCCATCGTGGACGCCCCGCCCAGCGCGAGGGGCTCGAGGTGGTCGTACTCGAGCCGCCGCCGGCAGTCGCAGCGCTCGCCGGACTCGAACCGCCACTAGGATGAAACGGCCTGTCAATCGGAGACGTGATCTCGTTCTCGTTCGGGCGAAGCACGCCCGTGCCGCGTCTCGCCCTCGGGTTTCTTGTTAGCCGATCGCGCGGCGACGTTCCGGTCCTCGGTAGCGCTCCGGCCGGTCCCCCTCGTCTCGAGCCAGCTCGGGACCGCCGCCTGGCGGATACAGCCGTTTCCGGCAGAACCGTCGCCGACTCGTGATGGATGATGAGGTCGGGTCGTCGGGGTCGCGGTCGCGGTCCTTCGACTGCTCACCCGAGCGAGCGACGCTGTCAGCCGGCGGGCGCGCGCGCCCAGGCGAGCACGATCTCCCGCCGCCAGACGGCGCCGCCGTGGGCCTCCGCGAGCGCCCGCGCATCCAAGAGGACGGCTTCGAGGGCGCCGGGGCCGAGCGCCGGCCCCACGTACGAGAGCGAGCGGAGCACCGCGTCGAGCCGGTCCGGCGGGAGGAGCTCCTCGGCCTCGAAGCGCTCCTCCACCGGCGCGGGCAGCCCGGCCACGGAGAAGAGGAGCGCGAGCGGCGGGGCGGCGGGGCGCGCCTTCACGTTCGCGGCGGCGATCCGCTCCCGCAGGGCCGAGAGGAACGGGGTCTCCGCGAGGTGGGGCGTCACCACGGCGAGCCCGCCCGCGGGCGCGAGCAGCCGCCTCGCCTCGCGCCCGCCGCGCTCCGGATCGACCCACTGCAGCGCGTCCGCGAGGACCACGAGCTCGAAGGACCCCGCCGGGAGCCCGGTGTCCTCCCCGGCCGCGTGCACCGGCGTCACGCCCGGCGCGGCCTCCGCGGCCAGCGCGTCCAGCATGGCCCGCGCGGGCTCGACCGCCGTCACCTCGGCGCCCGCGGCCGCCAGGGGCAGCGCGAGGAGGCCGGTGCCCGCGCCGAGCTCCGCGACGCGCGCGCCGGGGCCCCCCGCGAGCGCGAGGAGGCGCGCCACGAGCGGCCCGGGGTAGCCGGGTCGCAGGCGGTAGTCCTCGACGAGCCGGTTGAAGACCCAGCGGGAGGGATCGGAGACGCGGACGCCGCGGCGGGACACGCGCGGAGCCTAGCCGCGGGCCCCGCCGCGCGCCAGCGCCAGCGACGGCGGCGACGGTCCCTCAGCGGCTCGCGCGCGGCCTGCGCCACTCGAGGCCGGCGATGACGCGCGCGTTGTCGTAGCTCCAGCGGACGTCGTAGTAGCGGCCGGCGGGGTAGACGCCGGGGACGTAATCCGGATAGTTCGTGTCACGCGTCACCCACTCCGCCTCGGCGCGCGCCGCGAGCCCGCCGCCGAGCGCGTAGCGGAGCTCGCCCCCGAGGGCGAAGCGGCGGTCGAAGAGCCGCGCCCCGTCCGACGTGTTCGCCTTCGAGTCCGCCCCGTAGGCGCGGAGCCACGCCTCCGCGCGGAGCGCTGCCTCGAGGCGATCCGTGAGGGGAGACTTCACGATGAGGCGAGGGTGCTGCCCCTGGTAGGAGTAGTAGCCCTGGAACGCGTCGCGCTGCACCTCGTAGCCGTAGCGGAGCGAGACGTCCACGGCGCCGCCCAGCCTCGCGAGCTCGATCTCCACGGACGGCTCCACCGAGTCGAGCTGCTGCTCCGGGTTCCCGCTCGTCGCGCCGGTCCCCGCGTCGCGCGCGAGGAGCGTGAAGTCCTGCCGGTGGACGTAGTCCACCCGGAACGCCGTCGCGTAGCGCTCGCCCAGGATCCGCCACGACGCCTCGAGCTGCTGCTGCCCGTTGTCACGCGGCGTGAGGTGCATGGGGGCCGCCGGATCGAAGGCGGGGTCCTCGACGTAGGAGTACGAGACGTAGCGGTACTTGATCCTGAGGTGCTGGTGCGGCGCCGGGATCGCGTACAGGCTCACGCCGGCGCGCCAGCTGAAGTAGCCGTAGCGGTCCGTCCCCGGCATCTCGCCGAGCGCGTCGCGCTGGTACAGGTCGTCCCACCCCGGGCGCCACGCGCCCCCGACGCCGGCCTCCGCCCCGAGCTTGAGCCGCCGCAGGACGCGGTACGCGGGCTCGACCCCGACCGAGCCGGTGGTCTCGGGGAGCGTCGCGCCGAAGGTCTGCCGGTGCGCGAAGCGGACGGGCAGCTCGAGCTGGAAGCGGCCGCTCTCGAGCTCGGGCGTGAGCGCCCCCTCGGCGAGGAGGAGCGTGCCCGAGTCGCGCCGGACGCTCCACCCATCGAAGGCGCCCGCGTACAGGCCGGCGCGGGCGTCGAGGGTCCACCTGGGGGCCTCGTCGGCGGCGCGCGCGGGCGAGGCCGACAGGAGCAGCGCGAGGGCTGTGACGGGGGCGAGGGTGCGGATCATCGGGGGGTCCTTGTCAGAAGGTGCACGTGCAGGTCTGGGCGGCGAGGTACTCCGCCGTCGACGCCACGTAGCTGCTCGAGGGAAAGCCGGCGGCGAGCGCCGCGTAGGCGGCGCAGGCCGAGGCGGGTGCGGGATCGGTCGGGTGCGGCGTGGTGCAGTACCGCCAGCTCGAGTTCACGTACGTCCGAGCGAGGTAGTGGAGCGCGTTGTCCGCGTAGGTGCTCGTCGCCGGGACGGCCCGGAACGCGGCCGCCGCCGCGGCGAGGTCCGCCGGGTCGAGCCCGGCGGTCGCGTAGAACGCGTGCGCGTAGCGCGCGCGGCCGAGCCAGAAGCGGGCCGAGTCCGCGTGCGTCGCGGCCGGCACCGCGAGCGTGCGCCCGAAGGCAGAGATCGCCGCCTCGAGGTTGGCCTTGCGCGCGGCCGACTCCGCCGGGGAGAGCAAGGTGAACGTGGCCGTCGCGTTCACCGGCTCCTCGAAGTAGCTCCGCCCGAGGTAGTACTGCGCGTTGTCGTAGAACGCGCTCGTGGTCGGGACCGCCGGCAGCTCCGCCTCGGCGAGGTCGAGCTTCGCATGGGCGCCGAGGCCGTCCCCCGCACCCGCGAGCGCGAGCCCCAGCTCGAAGTCGCTGCGGCCGAGGAAGTACTGCGCGTTGTCCGCGTACGGTCCGGTCGGAGCCGCCGCGAGCGAGCGCTGGAACTGAAGGCGCGCGGCCTCGTAGTCTCCGAGCTGGAAGCGGGCGCGCCCGGCGAAGTAGGCGGCGTTGTCGATGAACGGCGAGGTGGGGAACGCGACCTGCATCGCGTCGAGCCGGAGCGCGCCGTCCTGGAACTCCAGCGGATCGCCCCCGATCGTCCCGCGCTCGTAGCTGCAGCGGCCGGCGAGGTAGGCGGCGTTGTCGAGCCGAATGGAGGTTGGGAACCGGACCGGCAGGGCGTCGAATTTCGCCCGCGCCTCCGCGTAGCCCTGCAGCGCCTGGGCTTCCTTCGCCGCGCTGGCGGCCAGATCCGTCGCGCCGAGCCTGCGCGCTTCGGACGCCGAGGCGTTGGCGGCGTCGTAGAGCGCGAGGCCCTCGGCGAAGAGCGCGTCGTCCGGGCGGCTCAGATCGATCGGGACGCCCGGCGCGCTCGGGCCCTTCTGCCCGCCGCCGCACGCGAGCGCGAGGACGGCCAGGACGACGAGGCGGGGGACCGTGAAGAGGCGACGCTTGAGCACCGAGGGTTCCTTCGAGGCTAGGGCGCGGAGACGGTGCGCGCGGGGGGGCCGGCGCACCGCGCGGGCAGGGTCTGGACGCGCGGGTCCTGGGGGGCCTCGGCGAGGAGGCGGCGCGCGGCTGCGTCGCAGGCGGCGCGGTTCCCCTCGCGGGCGGAGATCTCCGCGAGCGCGGCGCGGCCTTCCAGATCTCCCGGGACGAGATCGAGGAGCTCCTCGAACGCCTTGCGAGCCTCCGCCAGCCGGCCAGAGTCGAGGTGGAGCTGGGCGACGGTGCGCAGCGAGGGTGCGTGGCCGGGGTCGATCGCGAGCGCGCGCGCGAGGGCGGCGCGCGCCTCGTCGCGCCGGGAGACCGCCTCGAGCACCAGGGCGAGGTCGTACCAGGCGGAGACGTTCCGCGGCGAGCGGGCGAGGAGCGCCTGGTACGCGGCGATGGCCTCGTCGGGACGGCCGGCGCGCGCGGCGGCGACGCCCAGCGAGAGCTGGGCGGCGTCGTAGCCCGGGCGGGCCACGAGGGCGCGTCCGAGCGACGACCGCGCCTCCTCGAACCTCCCCGCGGCGGACTGGAGCTGCCCGAGCGCGAGCCAGGCGGCGGCGTACTTCGCGTCGAGCGCGAGGGCCTTGCGGTACGCCGCCTCGGCCGCGCCCGGGTCGCCGCCCGCCTCCTCGAGCTTGCCGAGGTTCAGCCAGGCGGCCCCGTAATCGGGCCGCAGGCGCAGCGCCTCGCCGTACGCCGCGCGCGCGGCCGCGACGTCGCCCGCGCGCTTCTCGAGCGCGCCGAGGTTCAGGTACGCCTCGGGGTAGTCGCCCCTGGCGACCGCGATCGCCTTCCGGTACGCCCGCCGCGCGTCGTCGTCGCGGTCGTCGCGATCGGCGACGAGCGCCACGAGGAAGTGGTGCTCCGGCTCCTCCGCCCGGTCGGCGACGAGCCGGTCCGCCTCGTGGCGCGCACGGGCGAAGTCTCGCGCCTGGAGCGCGAGCCGCAGCAGGCGGCGCCGCGCGTACCGGTGGGTGGGGTCGAGACGCAGGGTGCGATCGTAGTCCTCGAGCGCCGCGCCCGGCTCGTCCGCACGCTCGTGGGCGCGCCCGAGCAGCGCGTGGACCGCGGCGACGTCCGGCGCCAGGTCCGCGGCCCTGAGGAGCACCTGCACCGCGCGGCGCACGTCGGGAGCGGTGCCCGTGGCGAGCCAGGCGCGCGCCACGCCGAGCAGGATCTCCACGCGCGCGGGCGCGTACTCGACGGCCTTCGAGAAGCGGAGCTCCGCGTACTCGCGCCGCCCGGCGGCGAGCTCGGCCGCGCCGAGCGCGACGAGCGCCCTGGCGCGATCCTCGTTCGATCCGGAGGCGACCGCCGGCTCCAGCAGCGCGATGGCCGAGACCGGATCGCCGCGGCGCCGGAGCACGTTCCCGAGCGCGACGCGAGCGTCGCCGGTGGGCCGGCGCTCCAGCGAGCGGCGGAGGTCGCGCTCGGCGCCCTCCAGGTCGCCGAGGCGCGCGCGGGCGAGCCCGACGCGGAGCGCGCGCTGCGCGCCGGGGTCGAGCTGCTCCGCGCGCTCCAGGTGCGGGAGCGCCTTGGCCGCGTCGCCCGCGGCGAGGAGCACGGCGCCGAGCTCCTCCTCGAGGACGGCGGCCCCGGGGCTCGCGGCGAGCGCGGCCTCGTAGAGCTTCAGCGCCTCCGCCTGCTCGCCCCGGCGGGCCGCGCGCCGCGCGCGCGCGTGCGCGTCCGAGACCGGCGCATCCGCGGCCGTCGCCGCGGAGGCCGACGCGTCGTCGTCGTCCAGCGTCACCTCGTCCCCCGCGATGGAGATGACGAGCGGGTCGTTGCCGCGCCGCGCGGCGAAGGTCTCGAGCGCGAGCGCCCCCGCGAGCAGCAGGCCGAGGAACACGAGCATGGGCCAGAGGCGGTCGAGGACGAGCGGGTTCATGCGGCGCTCCCTTGCGCGCCGCCAGCGCGCACGATCGGCGCCCGCGCCTCCGTGAGCCCGGCGGGCGCGTGCTCCAGCGCCGCGAGCGCGTCCCCGAGCGCGCGGCCGGTGACGTTCTGGATCTCGAGGCCGGGGCGCGCGTTGATCTCGAGGACGAGCGGCCCGCGCTCGCGGTCGACCACCACGTCCACGCCGAGGTAGCCGAGCGGCACCGCGCGGGCGGCCCGGCGCGCCACGTCGAGGATCTCGGGCCAGCGGGGCAGGGCGAGCCCGACGAGCGGCGCGCCGGACTCCGGGTGGCGCTCCACGGCGCGGCCGTGGTGGAGCGCGCGGGAGGTCTCGCCGGTGGCGAGGTCCACCGCGATCCCGAGGCCGCCCTGGTGCAGGTTCGCGCGCCCGCCCGACTCGGCGGTGGGGACGCGGATCATCGAGAGCACCGGCTCGCCGCGCAGGGTGATGACGCGCACGTCACAGAGCCCGTCGGCCCACAGCGCCGCGAACACGGCGTGCGGCTCGACGCGGCGCTCCACGAAGGCGCGGTCCTCGAGCTGGTTCGAGTGGACCCCGAAGACCACGTCCGCGAGGTGGCGAGAGAGCTCGCGCGGGGTGAGGAGGGCGCCGCCCGCGCGGCGCCAGCCGCCGGCGTCCGGGAGCCACTCCCCCGCGACGAGGATCCCGCCGCCCCCCGAGCCGTTCGCCGGCTTCACGACGAAGCGCGACCGTCCGCGCAGCGCCTCGACGACGCCGGGCACGGCGAAGAGCCCGTCGCACACCGCGAGCGTCTCCGGGACCGGCACCCCCGCCTCCGCGAACCGCTGCTTCGCGAGGAGCTTGTCGTCCGCGAGCGGGTAATCGCGCCGGTGGTTGTTGGGGTACACGAGGACGAGGTTGCGGCGGTTGATGCCGTAGATCGCCTCGCGCCGCGCGAGGAGCGCGCGGACGCGGCCGCGCGCGGCGGCGAAGAGGCTCACGGCGAGCCTCCGGGCGAGGCGGCCCCGAGCAGCCCGCGGAACCGCCGGTACTCGCTGAGCCGCATCCCCACCCAGCGCCCGAGGTACACGTTCGCGGCGACCGCGAGCAGCAGCACCTCGGGGAACCCGATGACGAGCACCTGCAGCGCGAGCGAGTTCATCACCACGTAGCAGGCGAGCATCACGACGAGCGTGCCCGCGAGCTCCTTGCCGGCCGCGCGCGCCCCGTGCTCGGTGAGCGAGAGGTAGAAGCGCTCGGCGCAGATGGCGAGCACCGCGAGCGGGAACAGCGTCACGTGGGTGAGCCCGGAGATCCCGAGCCGCTCGGCGAGCATCGAGGTGCCGACGAGGGTGACGACCACCGCGCAGAGCAGGATCGCGAGCGTGGGCGAGTGGAGGAGCTCGAGCCGCGACACGGCCCAGCGAGCGGTCGCGACCGCCGCGACCACGATGAGCACCGCGAGGACGCCGAACCCGGCGCCGGTCTCGCCCGCCGCGGCGGCGAGCAGCGCGGGCAGGAACGTGCCGAACGTCGGCATGCCGACGACGTTCCGGAAGAGTACCGTGAGGAGCGCGCCGATGGGGAGCATCAGGATCGTCCGCAGCAGGCTGAAGGGCAGCTTCAGGCGATCGAACAGGCCCCACACGTCGAGGAACGTGAAGGACGCCTTGGCGCGGGGCGAGGGGACGAGCTGCGAGCGGGCGTCGAACCGGTAGTCGAAGTTCACGTCGGCCGTGTGCCGGAACAGGACCTCGTCGCCGTAGTAGAGGGAGAGGTAGCGCTCGGGGAGCTCGCCGAAGTGATCGTTCGTGGGGCAGAACGGGATCCAGTGGCCGGACACGTAGGCCTCGACCCACTGGTGAGAGGTGCGCTTCGAGCCGGTCTCGAGGATGAGGCCGCCCACGAGGCGCGCCGGGATGCCGGTCGCGCGCGCGAGCGCCACGAAGAGGCGGCTCTTCCCGTTGCAGCTCGCCTCGCCGAGGCGCAGCGCGGTGAGCGCGTCGGTGGTTCCCTTGAACGGCCGCGTCGTCAGCCCATGGGTGTAGTCATGGATTCGCCGCAGCCGCTCCATGACGCTCCCGCGGTCCGCCCCGATGCTCGCGAGGGCGGCCGCGATCTCGGGCGCGTCGACCTGGATCTCCTTCTCCGGCCGGAGCGCCGGCGCCGTCGAAGCCGGGTAGGAGGTGGGCACCGGGAGATCGGCGGGGATCGCGTAGGCGACCCGCCGCGGGACGATCCGCACGGTGTGCCGGATCTCGGCGCCGTCCGGGATCTGCGCGCCGACCCAGGTCGCCACCCGGTTCGGGCCGTCGAGCACCTGCGACAGGTGGAACCCCGCCGACTCGGTGCGCTCGTCGGAGATCGTCTGGCGCGCGTCGCTCGCGGGCAGGAAGGTCCGCACGCGGACGTCGCCGCCGTGTCCGTCGAGCCGGAGCGCGTAGGTGACCTCGTACTGCCGGACCGGCAGGATGTCCGCGAGCGAGTACCCGAGCGCGTGGACCTTGTAGAGCATCAGCGCGGCGGTCGTGGCGACGAGCGCGACGACGGTAGCGGCGACCTTGTGGTGGTGGGCGACGGCCATGTTCGGGTGCGGCGAATCATCACGGCTGGCCGGCGTCCGGTCAATGTAGCGCCCGCTCGCCTGGCCGGGCGGGTGGGCGGAGCGGGGCTGGCGCGGGGCGGGCGCGCACCTCGCCCGACCCGGCTCCGCGCCTGCGGCCGGCCGCGTTACTCTCCCGGCCTCATGCGACTCTCGAGGACCGGGTGATCACGGAAGAGCTCCGCGCCGCCGCGCGCCGCGCGCTCGCGCTCCCCGAGGCGGCGCTCCTCGCCGAGTGCGAGGAGACGTTCTTCGTGGGGGGCGGACCGGGCGGGCAGCACCGGAACAAGACGGAGAGCGCGGTCCGGCTCGTCCACCGCCCCACCGGCGTGACCGTCACCGCCACCGAGCGGCGCAGCCAGCTCCAGAACCGGGAGGCGGCGCTGGCGCGCCTGCGCGAGCGGCTCGGCCCGCTCGCGCACCGCCCGAAGGCGAGGCGGCCCACCCGGCCGACGCGCGGCTCGCAGGAGCGCCGCATCGCGGCGAAGAAGCGACGCGGGGAGAAGAAGGCGGGGCGGCGCGGCTGGGAGTAGGGGTCGGCGGCTCGAGGGCCGTCCCTAGTTCCCGAGCTGCGACGCGAGCGGAATGGGCGCGACGACGCCCGCGGCGACGAGCCGCTCGAGCGAGGCGCGCACCTCGTCCGCGGCGATGCCGGCGGCCTCCAGCTCGCGCACCAGGTCCGGAACGCCGAGCCGCTTGCCGCGCAGCTCCGAGAGGACCACCCCGTCGGCCGGGGCCACGCGGTGCGGGCCGGCCCAGGCCGCCAGCGCGGCGTCGAGCGCCGCGCGCCCGCTCGAGCGGGACTCGGCGACGACGTTCCGGTAGGCGGCCTCGGCGTCCGCGCCCTCCGGGGAGAGCGTGAACTTCTGACCCCGCGGCCACCGCTTCGGCTCGTTGCGCTTGCCCAGCATCGGCCGGAACGTATCGATCGCGGCTGGGTCCTTGTCAATCCTGGGGTTCTCGTTACCCCGCGAGGAGGCGCCCGCCTGCCGTCAGCAACCGCCCGGCTCGAGCCGCGGGCTGTACGCCACGAGCCCCTCGCGGCCGAAGACGCGCTGCACCTCGATGCGGAGCCCTTCGACGAGGTGCCGCTGGTGCACCTCCGCCAGGAACCGTACCCCGTGCTCCTCGATCACCACGTCCCGCTGCGGGTCGGCCGTCTCGTCCAGAGACAGTTGGAAGCTCCAGCCACCTCAGCCTCGCCCGACGTGGATCCGGACGTAATGCGCGTGCTCGCCCGTGCCTGCCAGCGCGAGGAGCGTCTCGCGGGCGCGGGGGTCGATCTCGATGGTGGGCTCGGGGGCGGTCGTCATCGCGGGGGTGGGAGCCCCTCCGGCCTGGAGGGGTTCCGGAGCTTAGGCCGGCGGGGGCCTCGCTGGGAAGGTGGAACGCACCCGTCGCGGGCTGGAACGCGGCGCCGGCCAGCGCCTAATGAGGTCGAGATGGCCGAGGAGCGGGAAGCGAGGCCGAGGGCGGCGCCAGGCTGGGGGAGGGCGCAGGTCCTCGCCGTCGGCCACTCCACGCGGCCGATCTCCGAGCTCCTGGAGCTGCTCGAGGGGGCGGGGGTCGCGACCCTCGCGGACGTCCGGACGATCCCGCGCTCGCGCGCGAACCCGCAGTACGAGGGCGAGGCGCTGGCGCGGGCCCTCGCGGCGGCCGGCATCGGCTACGTCCACCTGCCGGCGCTCGGCGGCCTGCGGCGAGCCCGCAAGGACTCGCCGAACGGCGGGTGGCGCAACGCCAGCTTCCGGGGCTACGCGGATCACATGGCGACGCCGGAGTTCGAGGAGGGGCTCGTGCAGCTCCGCACGCTGGCGCGCGAGGGGCCGGTGGCGGTCATGTGCGCCGAGGCGGTGCCGTGGCGATGCCACCGCTCCCTCATCGCCGACGCCCTCCTCGCGCGCGGCGTGGTGGTGCGGCACATCGTCGGCCGGGGCCGGACCCGCCCGCACCGGCTCACGCCGTTCGCGCGGATCTCCGGACGGCAGGTGACCTACCCGCCCGACGCGCGCGACGCCGGTGCCGGAGGACGATGACGAGGCCGGTCACCGCGCTCGCGAGCAGGATCGCGTTCGTCACCACGAACACCGCGTTCCCCAGCAGCGCGCTGTAGACCGTGAAGCCGGTCGACGCCGCGATCTGGCCCGCGAAGAGCCAGCGCGAGACGCCCTCGCTGGACCCCTCCCGCCACTGCTTGTGCACCTGCTTCAGGATCGTCGCGACGAGGATCGCGGAGCTGAGCCAGCCGAGGAGCTCGGTCACCCGTGAAGGGTGGCCCTCGTCCACGCCGCCGGCCACCCGTTGCGTCCGCTCCGCCGGGCGGGGGACACTCGCCGCCCCGCCGTCCCGAGGTCCCCCTTGCTCGCCCTCTCGCTCGCCGTGCTCCTCGCCGCCGCTCCCTCCGCCCCGGCGGCGAAGGCTGCGCCCACCCCGAACCCCCGCGCCGCCGCCGCGGCAGAGCGCGAGACCGCGGCGCTCATCCGGCGCTGCGTCGAGGCGTACGGCGGGGCCGCGGCGATCGGGCGCGCGTCCGCGAGCGTGCACGAGGGCACGGTGACCTCGCTCCTGCACCCGGGAGGCCCCGGCCGCCTCGCCCGCGCCTACGCCCGCCCCGGCCGCTTGCGGGTCGAGGTCGCGTTCCCGGACGCGCCGGACGGCGAGATCCGCGTGCTGGACGGCGGGCGCGGCTGGCGGCAGGGGCAGGAGGTGACCGGGCCGCCCCTCGCCGCCATGATCCTGCAGGCGGCGCGCATGGATCTCCCCGCGCTGCTCGCCGCGCCGGGGGCCAAGGTCACCTCGCGCGGCACGGTCGCGCTCGGGGGCAGGACGCTGCGGGTGCTCGCGCTCGAGGTCGCGCCGGGGGTCACCGTCGAGGCGGCCATCGAGGCCGACAGCGGCCGCATCCTGCGCTCTCGCGGGAGCGCCGCCGGACCAGCGCCGGTCGAGTTCGTCACCACCTACTCGGACTTCCGCACCGTGGACGGCGTGCTCGTCCCGTTCCACGAGGAGAACTGGGCGAACGGGAAGAACACCGGCGAGACGGTGCTCACGAGCGTCGACTTCCCCGGCTCGTTCCCGCCGGATCTCTTCCGGCCGTGAGCATCAGGCCCCGACGCGCACCAGGGAGAGCAGCGGGAGCTCCGGGTCGCGGGGCGCCGTGAGGTCGATCTCGCACTGGATCATCCAGTCGACCTCGCCGTGCTCGTCCACGATCCGCTGGATCGCCTCCCAGCGGCGCGGCCCGAGCTCCTTCACGAACGTGTTGTGAGGGCGGCGCGCGGCGGGCGTCGTGTCGATGCGCCCGTGCTCCGCCCAGTAGGGGGCCATCGCCTCCTCGAGGCGCGCCGCAGTCCACTCGCCCCCCGGCGCCAGGGCGGCGAGCGCGGCGGCGAGATCCTTGCGCGCGAGCGCGACGAGCAGCGCGTGGAGCTCGTTGCGGATCCGCGCCGCGAAGGCGCGCGGGTCGGCCCACACCGGCGGCGGCCCCAGCGTCTCCGCCACGGCGGCGCGCGCGTCGATCGCGCTCGCCTGGTACGCCGGGTCGCGCATGCGCTCCCACTCGTCGATGAGCGACGAGTCGACCCCGCGCACCGTCGCGCGCAGGAAGGCGATCACGTCCAGCAGCGCGTCGTCCCGGTAGGTCTCGGGGACGGTCTGCACGAGCGTCTTGTACGTCTCGGAGAGGTAGCGCAGCAGGAGCCCCTCCGACCGCTGCAGCTCGTACTCGCGCACGTAGTCCGCGAACGTCATGAAGCGCTCGACCATCTCGCGCGCGATCGACTTCGGGCGGATGTTCTCCTGGCCGACCCATGGGTGCTTGGCGGCGAACTCGTTGAACGTGGCGTAGACGAAGTCCCGGTTCGGCTTCGGGTACTCGACCTTCTCGAGCTCCGCCATCCGCTCGTCGTACTCCATCCCCTTCGCCTTCATCTCGGCGACCGCCTCGCCGCGGGCGCGGTCGAGCTGCTTCCAGAGGATGACGTCCGGATCCTCCAGGATCGACTCGACCATGGAGAGCACGTCGAGCGCGTACGTCTCGCGCTCGGGCGGGATGCGCGGCAGGGTGTCGAGCAGGTAGAGGGCGAGCGTGTGGAAGAGGGAGAAGTCCTTCTGCAGGCCGCGCGAGGGCCGGACGTAGGCGCCGGGGTAGCCCTCGACGCGCCGCACCTCGAGGAGGCCGGCGGCGCGGAGCGTGCGGAAGCGCTGGGCCGCGAGGCGCCGGTGCTTGGCGCGGACGTAGTCGTTCCCGTGCGAGCGCGCGATGAGCTCGACGAGCCGCCCGTACCCGCCGCCGACTCGCGAGGTCTCGCTCTGCAGCAGGTTCACGAGGAGGGCGAAGGTGGGATCGAAGCGGCTCTCGAGCGGCTCGGGCTCCTTCTGGATGAGCCGCTCGAAGGTGCTCCGGTCGAAGTGGACGTACCCCTTCGTGGGAGGCTGCTTCTTCACGACCTTCTTGCCGGCGGCGGCCTTCTCGGCGAGCCGCTTGTTCTCGATGACGTGCTCCGGCGCCTGGGCGACCACGTACCCGCGCTCGTCGAAGCCCTTGCGGCCCGCGCGCCCGGAGATCTGGTGGAAGTCGCGGGCCGAGAGGATGGCGGTCTTCTCGCCGTCGAACTTGCAGAGCTGGGTGAAGAGGACGGTGCGGATGGGGATGTTCACGCCCATGCCGAGCGTGTCGGTCCCCGAGACCACCTTGAGGAGACCGCCCTGCGCGAGCTTCTCGACGAGCAGCCGGTACTTGGGGAGGAGGCCGGCGTGGTGGAGCCCGACGCCGTGGCGCAGGAAGCGCTGCAGGTCCTTGCCGTAGGGGGAGTCGAACCGGAAGCCCTCCAGCGCCGCGGCGATGCGCCCCTTCTCCTCCTTCGAGGAGAAGTTCGCGCTCATGAGGTTCTGCGCCTGCTCGGCCGCGGCGCGCTGGGTGAAGTTGACGAGGTAGATGGGCGCGCGGACGGCGGTGACGAGCGCCTCGAGCGTCTCGTGCAGCGGCGTCTCCCGGTACTCGAACTCCAGGGGCACCGGGCGCGCCGCGTGGCGCACCGCCGCCACCTCGCGCCCGCTCACCTGCCGCAGCGACTCCTCGATCGCCCGCGTGTCCCCGAGCGTCGCCGACATGAGCAGGAAGCGGCTGTCCTCGAGGGCGAGCAGCGGCACCTGCCACGCCACGCCGCGCTCCCGGTCCCCGTAGTAGTGGAACTCGTCCATCACCACGGCGTCCGCGCGCGGCGCCGCCTCGCGCACCGCGAGGTTCATGAGGATCTCGGCGGTGCAGCACACGATGGGCGCGTCGCGGTTCACCGCCGCGTCGCCGGTCATCATCCCCACGTTGTCGGGGCCGAAGAGCCGGCAGAGATCGAAGAACTTCTCGTTGACGAGCGCCTTGATCGGGCACGTGTAGAACGAGCGCTTCCCCTCCGCCATCGCCTGGAAGTGAAGGAACGTCGCCACGAGCGACTTGCCCGAGCCGGTCGGCGTGTTGAGCACGAGGTGGCGGCGGTCCAGGAGCTGCAGGATCGCCTCCTCCTGGTGCGGGTAGAGCGTCAGCCCGGTGGCCCCGACCCAGGCCACGAAGCGATCGAGGACGGCGTCGGGGGCGAGCGTCTCGCCGTGGGGGGGCAGGAGCGCGGCGAGCGGGGCCTCTCCGAGGGCGGCGGCGGTGGTCATGAGCGGGGAGTACGTACCGCGCGCGGCCCCCCGACGCCAGGGGCCCACCGCCGACCCGGGGGCCGCCGGGGCCGGACGCGCGGCGAGGCGATCCGTCGCGGACGCGCGCCGCCGTTTCGTGGCGAGTGACGGAGTCGTGGGCGAGACTGCCGCGCATGTCCACGCTCCGACACGTCCTCCCCGCGCTCCTCCTCGCGCCCGCGCTCGCCGCGGCCGAGCCGGCCCCCGTGAAGCCCGAGTGGTCCGGCACGGCCGGCGCCGGGGTCATCCACCTCACCGGGAACACGAGCACCACCACCGTGAACGGCGCCGCGGCCGTGCAGCGCGAGTGGGCCAAGTGGATCCTGGCGCTGCGCACGACGAGCGTCTACGGCCGCACGCGCCCGGCGGACCGCTCGACGCCGTCCGAGACCGTGGCGCTCGCCAGCTCGGGCCAGCTCCGCGGCGACCGCAAGCTCGCGCCGCACCTCTCCGTGTTCACGATCGTGGGCGCGGAGACGGATCACGTCGCGAGCCTCGAGTACCGCGCCTTCGGCGACGCGGGCGCGAGCGTGGTCTGGATCGACCGCAAGCAGGAGGGCGACCGTCACCTCTTCCTCCGCACCGACCTGGGCGGCCGCTACGCGTACGACTCGCGCTGGCAGTACTACGCGACCGCCGCGGCGCCGGTGGGGGACCTGGAGGACGTGGAGCTCCTCGCGCCGCGCATCGGCGCCACGTTCCAGCTCGCCCTCTCGAAGGACACGACCTTCGTGGAGGAGGCGGAGGTCCTCGCGAACGTCCTCGGCGACGAGCGGTACAACGCGCGCTCGCAGACCAAGCTCACGACGAGGCTCGTCTCCGCGCTGACGATCGGGGCCGCGTACCTCGTCGCGTGGGACTCGGCGCCGGCGCCCGGGAAGGTGGAGACCGACACGAAGCTCTCCTTCATCGCCGAGGTGGCCTTCTAGACGCTCGCGGCGGAGGCGTCCCCGGCGTGACTCCGGGCCAGGCCGCGAGGGTGGCGGCCCGGGGAGGGTTGAAGGACAATCCGGCGGCACTCGGCTCCGGGGGATCGCTCCGACATGAAGAGGCTGCGTTACGACGTCTACGGCGCGATCGTCGGGGCGGGGCTGCCCGTCGTCGCGACGATCATCGAGGCGTTCCGCCAGCTCGGCAGCGTCGCGCCGGGGGCGCTCCTCCGCACGCACCTGCAGCAGCCGCTCCTCTGGATCATGGACACGACGCCGTTCGTCCTGGCCGCGCTCGGGAAGGTCATCCAGCGTCAGCACGACGACCTCGTCCGCCAGAGCGAGGAGCTCGTGCGCCAGAGCGACGAGATCGTCCGGCTCGAGCAGGCCCGCCGCGAGAGCTTCGACCGGACGGCGAAGGAGCTCTCCCACGCGGCGCAGGGGCTCCTGGGCAACGTCGCGGCGTTCACCCGGACCACCTCGGAGAGCGCCGGGAGCGTGCGCCAGACCACCCTCACGATGAACCAGCTCGCGCAGGGCGCCGCCGCCGCCGCGCTCACGGCGGAGACGGTGATCGGCCTGGCGATGGAGGCGGAGCGCCAGAGCGCGCAGGGGCTCGAGCAGGCGGAGGCGTCGGGCGCGGAGCTGCTGCGGCTCGCCGAGGAGGTGCGCGGGCTGTCGCGCCGCATCGAGGCGGTGGACGCGCAGATGCGCGACGTCTACGACCTCGGCGATCTGATCCGCCGCCTCGCGGATCGCTCCGAGCAGCTCGCGGAGCAGGCCGCCTCGCTGGCCGGCCGCTCGGATCCCGGCGCGGAGGGGCTCGGCGAGATCGCCGGAGGGCTGCAGCGGCTGGGCTCGGACACGCGCGGCGCCGCCGTCCGGGTCCGGCAGGTCCTCACGGAGGTGCACCGGGCCATGCTCGCGGCCATGGGCGCGGCGGAGGAGGGGATCGGCCACGCCCAGCTCGGCGCCAGGACGGCCACCCGCAACGGCGAGACGATCCGCGGGCTCGCCACGGCGCTGCAGGAGTCCGCCCGGGCCGCGCGCGAGATCGCGCGCGTGGCGCAGCAGCAGGAGGGCGCGATCGAGCAGGTGCTGAAGTCGATGACCGAGATCGCGCACGCCACGGACGAGACGGCGGCCTCGACCCGCGAGGTCGACCGGGAGGCGCGCGCCCTGAACGAGCTGGCGAGCTTCCTCAGGACCGCCACCAAGACGTGACGCGCGGGGCTGGTCAGCGCTCTCGACGGCGCCGCGGGCGGCTGAAGAGCACCTCGAGCTTGCCGGTCCGGCCGTCGTGCCGCTCGACGTGCTCCGGGATCACGCGCAGGAGCGCCAGCTCGCGCGCCTCCGGTCCCTCCGGGAACCACCGCGCCCACGACGGATCCCACAGCTCGAGCGCGAGCTTCTTGTCCTTCAGCACCTCGCCCGTCCCCGAGACCGAGACCGTCGTCCCGTCGGCGGCCTCGAAGAACGCGAGCGCGCACTGAGGGTCCGCCTCGAGGTCCTTGCACTTGTTCGAGCCGAGCGAGGTCGCGAACCAGATCTCCTCGCCCCGCACCTGCTGCCGCATGGCCATCGGCCGCGCGTGCAGGTGGCCGTCCTCGGCGCCGCGCGTCGTGAGGATCGCGGTGCGGTAGGCGGCGAGGAGCGCGGCGTACCCGCGGGGATCTTCGGCCATGGCTTGCCTCCCCGGGCATCATGCGCCTCGCGGCGCGCGGGTGGACGCGCGCCGGTTGGGGCCCGGGGGCCCCCGCGGCGATCCGCCAGAAGGGCGCCCTAGGCCCGATCCCGCCAGCCGGTGTGCCCGAGCCACGCACGCACGGAGGGGCGCGCGAACACCGCGTGCGCGTAGTCGGCGAGCCGCTGGGGGCAGGGATCGCGGTTGGCCACCAGCCGCTGGAGCATGAGGGCGAGGTCCGGGTCCGCGGGGCTGAAGGCCCCCGCGACGAACGACGCGCCGGCCGGCAGCACGCGCTCGGCGATGCGGACGAGGCGCTCCGCCGAGGCGCGCCCCTCCGGCGTGAACGGCTTCACCGCCTCGCCCGAGAAGAAGCTGGAGGTCGATCGCTCCTGGCGGAGCGGCAGGAAATCGCTGCGCAGGACGGCCTGCACCATGCGGACGCGCGCCCGGGCGCGGGGCTCCTCCGGGTAGAGGCGCGGGTGCGCGGGGGGGCCGAACACCTCGTCCACGTACTCGTCGATCGCCGACGACTCGGCGAGCCAGAAGTCGCCGTGGCGCAGGGCCGGCACGCGCCCGGTGATCGAGCTCTCTGCGTACGGCGCGCGCTCGTGATCGCGGCGCTCGAGCGAGAGGAGCTCGAGCTGGAACGGGACCCCCTTCTCCTTCAGCGTGACGAAGGCGGAGAAGGCGTACGGGCTCGAGAACGTGTCGTTCGCGTAGAGGACCAGGTCGTCGGGCGTGGGCATGCGAGCTGTTCTAACCGGCGGCGCCGCGAGGCGGGGACGCTCGCGCGGGGGTGGCGGCCCGCAGACGGCGGCGCCCGCGGCCGCGCGTGGCGGACCGCGGGCGCGGGAGGCCGGACGGAGCGGAGGCTACTTCACGATCTCGAGCAGCTCGACCTCGAAGGTGAGGACCGCGTTGCCGGGGATGACCGGCGGGCGACCCTGCGGTCCGTACGCGATGTCGGACGGGCAGACGAGCTTGGCCTTCCCGCCGACCTTCAGCTTCTGGAGCCCCTCCGTCCAGCACTTGATGACGCCGCCGAGCGGGAACTCCGCCGGCTGGCCGCGCTGCACGGAGCTGTCGAAGACCTTCCCGTTCACGAGCGTGCCGGTGTAGTGGACCTTGACCTTGTCGGTGGCGGCCGGCGTCGCGCCGGTGCCCTGCTTGATGGGGATGACGATCGCGCCCGACGCGGTCTTCGTCGCGCCCTTCTCGCCGGCGGCCTTGGCGAGGTAGGCCGGACCGGACTCCTTCTCCTTCGCGGACTGGGCCGCGTTCGCCTTCTCCATGCGCCCGCGCGCGAGCTCGTTCACCGCGGCGCTGGCCTGGGGATCGAGCTCCGTCTTCGCCTTGCCGGTGGCGCCGTCGCGGATGCCGCGCATCACGGTCTCGAGCTCGGCGGGCGTGAGGGAGAAGACCTGGAGGCTGTTCGCGACCGCGAGGCCGACCGAGTAGAGCGTCTTCTCGGTGTCGGCCGGGGTCGTCTTCTTCGGGGCGGGCGCCGGCGCGGGCTTCTTCTCGGGGGCGGCGGCCTTGTCGCCCTGGGCGTGCGCGGACGTCGCGAGGGCCAGGGCGGCGAGCACGGCGAGGGTCCTTCTCATGATGAGCTTCCTTTCGTGCGCGGCGCGCGCGGCGCCACGTCCGGCGTGGGGGGGGCTGCGGGCACCATGGGCGGCTGGGCGGCGCGCTCGTCGAGCTCCGCCAGCTTGCGGTGCAGGAACCGGAAGATCGCGACGACGACGCTCGCCACCGGAACCGCGAGCAGGGCGCCGACGAGCCCCCAGGTGCGCTCGCCGATGACGAGCGCGAGCACGATGAGGACGGGGTGGATCTTCGAGGCGTCGCCCATGATCTTCGGGTTCAGCACGTACGCCTCGAGCGCGTGGATGACGAGGATCCACCCGAGCGCCAGGAGGGCCTTGGAGAGCCCCCCAGCGGTGAGGGCGAGCAGCACGATCGGGATGGAGGAGAGGATCGTGCCGAAGATGGGGACGACGTAGAGGATGGTGGCGAGCGCGCCGAGCGCGAACGCGAACGGCACCTGGATGACCAGGAGGCCGATGAGCGTCAGCACCCCGTTCACCAGCATGATGGTGAGCTGCCCGCGCACCACCCCGGCGAGGCCGGAGTCGATGCCGTGCAGGAGCCGCCGGAAGTCGTCGCGCGCCTGGGTGGGGAAGAGCGTCTCGAAGAACCGCACGATGCGCGGCGCGTCCATGGAGATGAACGCCGTCAGCATGAACAGGAGGATGCTGAAGAACATCGCCTGGAACGTGCCGGCGAGGATCGCGCGCGAGAACGCGACCACGTCCCCGACCCGTCCGCGCATGCTCTCGCTCGCGTCGCGCAGCGCCGCCGCGATCCCGGCGGCGAGATCCACCGAGAAGCGCGCCCCCTGGCGCGGCCCCTCGTACGGCAGCACGTCGACGGGGATCCCGTACTGCTCCAGGAACGCGTCGATCGCGCGCGCCCAGGCGTCGATCTTCTCGGGCGTGACGCTCGCCAGGAAGTCGCGCAGCTCGACCAGGCCGCGCACCGCCTCGCGGTAGATCTGCGGGAAGATCGAGACGCCGGCGAGGTAGGCGAGCGCGCCGATCCCGAGGTAGACGACCACCACCGCGCCCCAGCGCGGGACGGCGTGCCCGCCGACCCGGGTGCGCGCGAGCCGCGAGATGAGGGGATCGATGACGTAGGCCGCGAGCGCGGCGAGGACGAACGGGAGGAGCACCGGCCAGGCGATCACGAAGATCGCGGCGACCAGCGCCCAGATCACCGCCGTGAGCGCGAGCAGCTGCGCGCGCGGTCTCTTCCAGAGCGGAGCGCGGAAGGACATCGGGGCGCGAGTATCCCGCATCGTCCCCCCGGGCGCCCTCCGAATCTTCACTCCTCCAGGGTCGAGACGTCGCCCTCGGGGAGCCCCTGCGCGCGCGCCTTCAGCACCCGGCGCATGATCTTTCCGGAGCGGGTCTTCGGCAGCACGTCGACGAAGCTCACCTTCTCCGGTCGGACGATGGGCCCGAGGTGCTGCGCGACGTGGGTCTTCACCTCGTCCTCGAGCTCGGGGCTCGCCTTGAAGCCCTGGCGGAGCAGGCAGTAGGCGTGGATCGCCTGCCCCTTCACCTCGTGCGGTAGCCCGATGACCGCCGCCTCCGCCACGGCGGGGTGGGAGACCAGCGCGCTCTCGATCTCGGCGGTGCCGAGCCGGTAGCCGGACACCTTGATGACGTCGTCGGTGCGGCCGATGACCCAGTAGTAGCCGTCGCGGTCGCGCTTCGCGGAGTCGCCGGCCATGTACTTGCCGGGGTACCTGCTCCAGTACGTGCGGACGAAGCGCTCCGGGTCCCGGTAGATCGTCGTGGCCATGGCGGGCCAGGGCCGGTCCAGGACGAGGTAGCCCTCCTCGCCGTCGGGCACGGGCTTGCCCTGCTCGTCGAGGATCTCCGCGTGCTGGCCGAAGAACGGGCGAGCCGCCGAGCCCGGCTTGAGCGGCATGGTCGGGACGGGCGTGATCTGGAACATCCCGGTCTCCGTCTGCCACCAGGTGTCCATGATCGGGCAGCGGCCCTTCCCGATGACGCGGTGGTACCACTTCCACGCCTCGGGGTTGATGGGCTCTCCGACCGAGCCGAGCAGCCGCAGCGTGGAGAGGTCGTGGCGGTTGGGCCAGGACTCGCCGAAGCGCATGAGCCCGCGGATCGCGGTCGGGGCCGTGTAGAGGATGGTGATGCCGTACTTCTCGACGAGCGACCACCAGCGGTTCGGGTACGGGTAGGTCGGCGCGCCCTCGTAGATGAAGGTCGTCGCCCCCATGAGCAGGGGTCCGTACACGATGTAGCTGTGGCCGGTCACCCAGCCCGGATCGGCGGCGCACCAGTAGCGGTCCTCGTCCTTCACGTCGAAGACGTACTTCAACGTGGAGTAGATCCCGACCATGTACCCGCCGTGCCCGTGCACCAGCCCCTTGGGCTTGCCGGTCGTGCCGGACGTGTAGAGCACGTAGAGGGGATCGGAGGACTCCATCACCTCGGTCGGGCAGTGGCCCGTCGCGAGGGGGAGCTTCATGAGCTCGTGGTACCAGTAGTCGCGCCCGGGCTCCATCCGGACCTCGTGGCCGGTGCGCTGCACCACGATGACGGTCTCGACGGTCGGGCAGCGGCGGACCGCGTCGTCCACCGTCTTCTTGAGCTCGACGATCTTCCCGTTCATGAACCCGCCGTCGGCGGTCAGGACGACCTTCGACTCCGAGTCCTCGATGCGCCCCTGGAGCGCGTCGACGGAGAACCCGCCGTACACGACCGAGTGGATGGCGCCGATCTTGGCGGTCGCCAGCATGGCGATCACGATCTCGGGGATGCGGGGCATGTAGATGGTGACGCGATCGCCCTTCCTCACCCCCATCGCCTTCAGCACGTTCGCGAACTTCGAGACGTCCCGGTTGAGCGCGAAGTACGAGTAGGTGCGGACCTCGCCCTTCTCGCCGACCCACACGAGCGAGAGCTTGTTCTTCCGCCAGGTGCGCTGGTGCCGGTCGAGGCAGTTGTGGACGATGTTCGTCTGGGCGCCCTGGAACCACTTGAAGAAGGGCTTCTCCGACGCGTCGAGCACCTTGTCCCACTTGCGGTACCACTCGAGCTCCTCGGCCTCCGCAGCCCAGAAGCCCTCGAGATCCTCGTCGGCGCGGCGCGCGAGCGACTCCCAGTCCTTCACGCGGGCCTGGGAGACGATCTCCGAGGACGGGTGGAACACCTCGCCCTCGAGCTGCTGCGGCTTCGGCATGATGCGGCTCCTTGCCGGCGTGGGCGCCGGCCTCGACGCCCGGGCCCTGCGGGGTGGGCCGGAGCGCGGGTTCGTCAATGGGTGTAGCGGAGAAGAATCCTACGGGCAGGGTAGCGAAAGCCGCTCCCGGGTGGGGCGGCGATCACGGACCTCGCGCGTTCCGGCCCTCGCGCCCGCCCTCGCCCTCCATGACGCGCTGCGGCGCAACGCCTCGACCGGAGCGCCGGCGGGCGTTATCCTCCGCGCCGTGATCCTTCCGCCCGCGCTGCGCCCAGGGGACGTCGTTCGCGTCATCGCCCCCGCGAGCCCGTTCGATCCCGAGCCGTTCGAGCGCGGCCTGGCGGTCCTCTCCCGGCGGCTCGGGCTCGAGCCGCGGATGCGCGACGACGTGGCCGCGCGCTGGCGCTACCTCGCCGGCGACGACGCCCGCCGCGTCGCGGAGTGGCGCGAGGCGGTGGCCGACGTGGAGGCCCGGGCGATCTTCTGCGCGCGCGGCGGTTACGGCGCCATGCGGCTCCTCCCGGCGATCGATCCCGCCCCGCTCCTCGCCCGCCCGAAGCTGCTCCTCGGCTTCTCCGACATCACCGCGCTGCACGCGCACCTGAACCGCGCCGGGCTCGCGACGGTGCACGGGCCGGGCGTCACCCAGCTCTCGCGGCTGCCGGAGGAGGCCCTCGTCCACCTCGAGGCGTTGCTGCGGGGGAGCGCGCCTCGCGCGGGGGCCGGGCTCGCCGGGCGAGCCACCGTCCGTGCGGGCCGCGCCACGGGACCCCTCCTCGGCGGCTCGCTCACGCTCCTCTCGCACCTCGCCGGGACGCCGTACGCGCCGAGGCTCGCAGGCGCGATCCTCCTCCTCGAGGACGTGGGCGAGAAGCCGTACCGGCTGGACCGGTACCTCACGCACCTCGCCCTCACGGGCGCCCTGCGCGAGCTGGCCGGGGTCGCCATCGGCCAGCTCACCGGCTGCGACGACGCCAACGCGCACGGCGCCGACGTGGTGCGCGAGGCGGTCCTGGCGCTCGGCGTGCCCGCCATCGAGGGCGTGCCCTGCGGCCACGAGGACGCGAACTTCGCCGTGCCGCTCGGCGCGCGGGCCACGCTCGTCGCTCCCGGGCCCGGAGAGAGCGGCGCGCCGAGGCTGGTGTTCGAGGAGTGGACCGAGGGGGAGAGGGGGGTCGCGTGACGCCGGTCCTCGCGCCCGTCGCGGGGGTGCTCGAGGCGGGCCGGAGCGAAGGCGTCGCGGGCGCGCTCTCGGCCGCGGTGCTCGCCGGCGGCCGGCTCGTCCACGCGAGCTGCCACGGAGAGCTCGACTCGCCCGTCGCGCGCCCCCTCCGCCGCGACGATCTCTTCGACGTCGCGTCGCTCACGAAGGTGATGGCGACGGCGACCCTCGCGGCGCAGCTCGCCGGCGCCGGCGAGCTCGCCCTGGATGCGCCGGTCGCGCGGCTGCTCCCCGGGTTCGAGGCAGGCGGCAAGGCGGCGGTCACCGCAAGGCACCTGCTCGCGCACGCGAGCGGGCTGCCGGAGTGGAGGCCGTACTACGAGCGCGTGGCGCGGGATCCGCTCGCGGGCCGCGCATTCCTGCCCCCCGGCGAGCGGCCACCGGCGGCGTCGCTCGGCGAGGCCGCGCGGCGCGGCCGCGCGCTGGTGCGCGAGGCGGTCCTCGCGGAGCCCGTCGAGGCGGCGCCCGGCACCCGCGCCTGCTACTGCGATCCCGGCTTCATCGCGCTCGGGCTGCTCGTGGAGGCGATCGCGGGGGCGCCGCTCGCGGAGCTCGCCGAGCGGCGGGTGTTCGGCCCGCTCGGCCTCGCCTCCACCGGGTACCTCGACGCGGCGGCGGCCTCACGGCGCGCCTGGGCCGACGGCCGGACCTTCGTCCCCGCCGGCTGGAGCGCCCCCCGGCGCGAGCTGGTGCGCGGGGCCGTGAACGACGACAACGCGTGGGCGATGGGAGGGGTCGGGGGACACGCGGGGCTGTTCTCCACGGCCGCGGAGGTCGCCGCCCTCGGTCAGGCGTGGCTGGAGGCGCTCCAGGGCGCAAGCGGCGCGCTCGTGCCGCCGTCCGCGGCCGAGGAGTTCGCCCGGCGCGACGCCTCGACCCCCGGCAGCGCCCGCGCCCTCGGATGGGACACGCCGAGCGGCGCCGCCCCCGCCGTCGGCAGCCGCCTCGGCCGCGGCCCGCGCGGCGCCCTCGGCCACCTCGGCTACACCGGCTGCTCGCTGTGGCTCGACCTCGACGCCGGCGTGGTGTGCGCCCTGCTCACGAACCACGTCCACCCCTCCGGGAGATCGGACAAGCCGCGAATCCGCGAGCTGCGCCGCCGGTTCCATGACGCGGTGGCGGACGGGCTGGGGATCGGGTAGTCCCTCGGCTCGGCGTCCCCCGTCGCGGAGACGGGCGGCCCAGCCCCGAGCCGAGCGGCCGTTCGTTACCAAGGAGAGCAGCGCAGTGATCGACTGGTCCCAGGTGAAGCGCATCCACCTCATCGGCGTCGCGGGCACCGGCATGGGCTCGTTCGCGGGGATGCTCAAGGCCGCCGGCCACACGGTGACGGGCTCCGACGAGAACGTCTACCCGCCCATGTCCACCCAGCTCGAGCGCTGGGGCATCGAGGTGATGACGCCCTACCGGGCCGAGAACCTCGATCGCGCCCGGCCCGACCTCGTCGTCGTCGGCAACGTCGTCCGGAGCGTGAACCCGGAGGCGACGGCGATGCGGGAGCGCGGGCTGCCCCACGTCTCGTTCCCGCAGGCCCTCGGCGAGGCGTTCATCGCGCCGAGGCACGGGGTGGTGGTGGTCGGCACGCACGGGAAGACCACCACCTCCGCGATGATGGGCTTCCTCCTCCACCACGCCGGCCGCGATCCTTCGTTCCTCGTCGGCGGCGTCACGCGCGACTTCGACTCCAACTACCGGCTCGGGGCAGGCCCGCACTTCGCGGTCGAGGGCGACGAGTACGACACGGCGTACTTCGACAAGGGGCCCAAGTTCCTCCACTACCGCCCGCGCACCGCGATCTTCACGAGCTGCGAGCTCGACCACGCGGACATCTACCGCGACGAGGCCCACTACGAGAGCGCGTTCGAGCGGTTCATGGGGATCCTGCCGGAGGACGGCTTCCTCGCCGCCTGCGCGAGCTACGAGAGCGTGCTCCGCATCGCCCGCGGCGCCCGCTGCCGCGTCGAGACCTACGCCGTCGACCGCCCGGGCGCGGACTGGGAGGCGCGGGGGCTCGCGCTCTCCCCGGAGGGCGCCCGCTTCACGCTGGCGCGCAGGGGCGAGGCGCTCGCCGAGGTCCTGCTGCCGGTCGGCGGGGCGCACAACGTCGAGAACGCGCTGGGCGTCGCGGCCGCCGCGAGCGCCCTCGGGCTCTCGCCCGCCGAGATCGCCGCCGGGCTGGGCGCGTTCCACGGCGTGAAGCGCCGCCAGGAGGTGCGCGGAAAGGCGGGCGGGGTGACGGTGATCGACGACTTCGCCCATCACCCGCGCGCGGTGCAGAAGACGCTCGCCGCCATCCGTGGCGCGTACCCCGGCGCGCGGCTCCTCGCCGCCTTCGAGCCGCGCTCCAACACCAGCCGCCGCAACCTCCACCAGCGCGAGTACGCGGCCGGCGCGACGTGGCGCGACGCGGCGGAGGTGTTCCTGCTCCGCCCCGCCCCCACGGATCGGGTCCCCGAGAGCGAGCGGCTGGACGTGGACGCGGTGGTCCGCGACGTCACCGCGGCCGGCACGCCGGCGCGCGCGTTCGCGACGGTGGAGGAGATGGTCCCGGCCATCGCCGCCACGGCGCGCCCGGGAGACGTCGTGGTGGCGATGTCGAACGGGGCGTTTGGCGGCATCTGGGGAAAGCTGCTGTCCGCCCTTCACTGAAGGGCGCGCGTTCCCCGCGATCTCGCTCACCCTTCGACAGGCTCAGGGTGAGCGGTTCCGAGCGCGACCACGATGGACGAAGGCCCGGCCGCTCGCGCGACCGGGCCTCGTGGTTTCAGCGCGTCCGGAGGGCTACCCGGCCGTGTGGCAGTTCCGGCACATCGCGTTGTCGCGGATGTCGCCGGCGTCGTGGCGCTTGCGGAACGAGCTCGGGTGCGGGTTGCCGCCGGGGCCGCCGACCTGGTGGCAGGCCACGCAGAGCGAGTCCGCGCCCTGGTCGTGGCACGCGGCGCAGCTCGTGATGTTGCGGCGGGCCGCGTCGCCGTGGAAGTTCCCGCTCGCGCGGTCGTTCGACCAGCCGAGCTTCGCGTGCGACTCGGGGATCCGGCCGGCGCCGATGACGCCCTGCAGGTTCTGCTGCTCGTGGCAGGTCTCGCAGTACTTCCGCCCGTGGCAGCGCTGGCAGCTCGCCGGATCGCTCGCGGCCTCCACCATGTGGCGCGAGACGTAGTCACCGCGGTGGATGAAGCCCCGCTCGACCTCCTCCGGGAAAATGATGGAGGGGCGCGCCGCCGCGGTGGTCGCGGAGTGGCACTCGGCGCAGTAGGGCTGGTCGTGGCACTGCGCGCAGCTCTCGGCGCTGGGGCGCGCGAGGGGACCGTGCAGGCGGATCCAGTCGCCCTGGTGCGAGTAGGCGCGCTCGGGGAAGTAGCCCTTCAGGTCCACGTGGCAGGGGCGGCAGCGGCCCTCGTTGAAGTCGGCCTGGTGCTTGTGACACGCGGTGCACGTGTCCATGGGCATCGACCAGCGCGGCTCGCCCATCTCGGGCAGCTTCTTGTGGCAGGTGTCGCACTTGCCCTTCACCGCCGCCTGGCCGAGGTGCTTCGCGTGCGAGAAGTTGATGCGCTGCGGGAGCGGCCCCGGCTTCGGGGCGTCGTAGCCCTCGTGGCACTCGCTGCACTTCTCGCTCGTGGGGAGGTGCTGCTGCGACAGCGACGTCGATTTGTCGATCCCGGCGTGGCAGTCCGCGCACTCGATGCCCTGATCCACGTGGATCGAGTGCGGGAACTCCGGCTCGGGCCGCTGCGCCTGCTGCTCCTTCTCGACCTTCTTGGCCTTGGCGCTACACCCCGCGACGACCAGCGCGGCGAGGAGGAGGGGGAGCGTGCGGTTCATTAGCGCACCTCCCGGATGCTGTAGGACTGGTTGTACACGAGCTTCGCCATGACGTCGTACGTCTGCTCCAGGAAGGGGGTCATGCCGGCGCGCCCGGCCACCACGGCGCTGAAGCCCTTGGCGAGCTTGGCGCCGGCCGAGAGCGTGCCGGTGAGGGAGTAGTCCTCCCCGTTGATCTGGTCGCGGAAGAGGTGCGCGAGCACGTCCGCGGTCGCGAAGAAGCGGCCGAAGTCCTGGCGCCCGAACACGCGGCCTCCGAAGTAGCCGTTGTCCTCGTTGTCGAGGAAGAACACCTCGCCGCCGGCGCGGGTCGCGCCGCGGCCCCACTCCAGGCTGCCCTCCGCGATGTGGCCGTAGTAGTCGCCGTCCTCGCCGGGCTCGATGGCGAGGTGGTAGTCGGCGCCGAGCTCGAGCTCCTTCGTGAGCTCGTACCGCACGCCGCCGCCGAAGTCGTTCCGGTCCTCGTCGGAGAAGACCGACAGGATCGAGCTGCGCGAGAGGAGCAGATCCGGCGCCGTGTAGCGCCAGTCCGCGGTGACGTGGAGCCGCGGCATCGCCGCCCAGCTCACCGCCAGGTTCCCCTCGGAGAACCGCTCGTCGTACAGGCTGAAGCCGGCGAAGCCGGAGAAGGTGAGGACCTTCGCGAACGGCTGGAGCCGGAAGTCCGCGCCCACCTCCTGGCGGACGGGGTCGCCGCCGTCCTCGACGAAGTTCGCCGAGGCGCCGACGTCGAGGCCGCGCCCGGAGTAGCCGGGGATGGCGAGGTACCAGGCCGCGCGTCCGCCGTACGCGAGGTCGCCCGCCACCGGGTTCCAGCTGCGCACGCCGCTGCGCGAGGAGAAGCGCTGGGACACGGGCACGCCGGCGTAGCCGGAGAGGCGGATCCCGAACGGCAGCGCGACGATGGCCTCGCCGCCGTCGAGCTGGATCATGCGCGCGACGCCGGTCATCACGTGCGCGCGGCCGAGCCGCAGCGTGAGGGCGTCGCCGAGGAGGCGGCCGGAGAGGTAGCCGGTGACGACGTCGCCCGTGACGTCCGAGCTGGTCCCGTTGTCCCAGCGCGGATCGGAGAGCTCGTAGGAGCCCCAGGTCGAGATGACCAGCTGCAGGTCGTTCGCGATGGGGTTCGTGATGCCGCGCGCGGCGATGTTGAGGATCTCGTACAGGGGGGCCACGGTGACGAGCTCCGGGGTCTCCCCGGCGCGTCCGCCGCGCGTCTGCTCGCCGACCGTGAGGAAGGTGGTCGAGCTCACGTCGATCGTGTCCGCTCGCACCGCCGGGCCGGCTAGGAGCGCGAGCCCAAGGGCGATGACTGGTGTGATGTTGCGCATCAGGAGCTCACCTCGAGGGTGGAGTGCGTCGCGGCGAGGCTCGGCGGTGGCCGGCCGGCGGCCGCGGGGTTGCGCGGACGATGGCACAGGAGGCCTGAACCAATCTTGTCTGAGATCATTTACGCCCCGGAAACCTCCGTTCCGGGCACGGGATTTCCCGTCGGTGCGCGCGCCCGATCGGATCCCGGACGCAAGGTGAAGCCGGCACACCGGGACGGCCCCCGATTATGATGTGGCGATGCGCCGCGCTCTCGTTCTCCTGGGACTCCTCGCCGCCGCGTGCGCCGGAGCCCGCCCCGCGGTCCGTGCCCCCTCGCCCCTCGTCGGTCGGCCCGCCGAGGTCGTCGCGGAGGACCTCTCCGGACGCCAGGTCCGGGTGGCCGACGCCGCCGGGAAGGTGCGGGTCATCGACTTCTGGGCGAGCTGGTGCGACCCCTGCCGGGAGCAGCTCCCCGCCCTCGACCGGCTCGCGCGCGAGCACGGCCCGAGCGGGCTCGAGGTGTACGGGGTGGCGTTCGACGAGGACCGCGCCATGGTCGAGGCGTTCCTGGCCCACACCCCGGTCTCGTTCCCGGTGCTGTGGGATCGCGGGGGGGAGCAGCTCTCGGCGCGCTTCGAGATCACCCGCCTGCCGACGACCCTCCTCGTCGACCGCGCCGGGGTCGTCCGCTCCGTCCACCTCGGCTACGACGCGGCCGAGGGCCGCAAGCTCGAGGACGAGGTGCGCAGGCTCCTCGCCGAGTGACGCCTGCCGGGCGCGGGCCGTCACGGCGCGGTCGGCGGGCCCTCCGCGGGCCGCTCGACGAGCGAGAACCGGACCCGCTCCCGCTCGCGCTCGACCTCGCCCGCGTCGGCCGGCGACTCGCGCAGCCAGTACGCCATCTCGTCGGCCTCCCAGGTGTAGGGCTCGCCGTCCATCCGCACGCGCCCCTCCGCGACGGCGATGGTCGCCTCCAGCAGCGGCACGTGGGCGAGATCCCGGACGAGCGCCTCGAACCGGCCCTGGCGCTCGGGATCGATGAAGGCGAACTCCTGGCGCGCGGCGTAGGCGGTGTGGAAGTAGGCGGGCCGGAAGACGACCCCGCCGAGCCCCAGCCGGACCGCCATGCGCGCGAGCATGGTGCCGGCCTCGCGCGCGAGGCCGAGGCCGGGGACGTCCTGGCCGGGGAGGCGCGGCCGGCGATCGCTGAAGTGCGCGCGCGGGTTCCGCAGGGACAGCCAGTGGACGTACAGCACCTCCACCCCGAAGACGCGCCGGCGCTCGACGACGACCTCCATGAGCAGGTGCTCCTGCGCCTCGCACTCGCCGTACACCCGGACTCGCTCCCCGAGGCCACCGGAGTCGAACGCGACGCGGAAGTGCCGGTAGCCCATGCGCTCGAGCTGCTCGAAGACGCCGAAGCGGTAGAGCGCGTGCTCCATGCCCGAGGCGGTGTAGAACCCGAGCAGCAGCCGCTGGCGCTGCGGGCGGATGCCGAGCGCCTCCTCCAGGTCGTCGGCGGTGAGCTCGCCCGTCTCGGTGAGGTCCACGGACGACATCTCCCGGGAGAGCACCGTGAAGCGCGCGTCGAGCGGATCGTAGCCGGCCGGGATGAGCTCGGACGAGCCCGCGGCGAGGGCCATGCCGGTGCCGGCGAGCACGCGCCACGCTCGGTTCGAGTAGCCGCCGGCCGACAGCCAGACCTGCGGCACGCCCTCGAGCTCCGCGGCGACGAGGAGGTCACGCTCGCGGGCCCCCTCGAGCGTGAGCCCGAGCTTCCCGAAGCGGTCGCCGGCGAGCACGTCGCCGCCCGCGAGGACGAAGGCGAGCTGCGGCCGCGGCATCCGGCCGAGGAGCGCGGCCAGCGCGTCGAGGTACTCCGCGTCGCCGGTGCCCTCCGGCAGCACCGTCTCGTCCACGCCCGCGAGCGGCCCCCAGTCCGAGCCGGAGAGCGAGCCGATCCAGGTCTTCGCGTCCCCGGCGAGGCAGGCGGCGATCCCGTCCGGCGGGTGGGCGTCGAGGTCGAGCACGACCACGCGATCAGTGAACCCCTCGGCCCGCACCGCCGCGAGCGCGACGGCGACGTCGTTCACCGGGCAGAAGCCGCCGGCCGCGCCGGGGGAGGCGTGGTGGAACCCGCCGAGCAGGTTCAGCGCGGGCTGCTTCGTCCGCAGCGTCTCGCGGGTCGCGGAGAGGGTCGCGCCGCAGGCGAGCCGGATGGTGGTCATCACCTCGTCCACCGGGACGTCGGACGGGTCGACCGCGAAGATGTGCGCGACGTTCTCCGGCCGCCCGAGCGACTCGAGCAGCTCGGGCGTGTGGACCCGCGCCAGGTCGTCGTAGGCGATCCGCCGCGGCGAGTGGATCGCCCTCGTCGGCACCGCGCCGCACTCGCGCAGCCACCAGAGGGCGAAGTCCGCGCGGCGAGGCTCCATGCCCACGCTCACCTCCAGCCCGGAGAGCGGGAGCCGGTAGCGCCGGTCGTACCAGACGCTCACGTCCCGGCGGTGCAGCCAGGAGCGGAGCCGGTAGAGCAGGGTGCGGGCGCGCAGCAAGGGTCAGCGGTGGCCGGGGGGTGCGAACGGCGGCTCGCCGCCCTTCGGCACGTCCGCGGGGAGCTTCGCGCGCGCCACGCGGGTCGCGAGCCACCAGCCGATCGCGGTCTCGAAGGCGATCCAGCCGATGGCGATCCAGGCCGCCTTGCGCAGGCCCGACAGCCCCGTGCGGCAGAGGTTGTAGGCCTCGGCCGAGTCCGTGGGCAGGTCGAACGTCCACGTCATCGCACGGACCGTGTACCCGATGACGAAGATCAGGAACAGCGTGCGCAGGACCGCGAGGAGCTTGAGCATGCCGCGGAGTGTAGCGCAGCGCGGCGCGGCGGGGCGGGCAGGTTCCGCCCCCGCGCGCGGCGGCGCGCGGAGGCGGTCCCGAGGGGGCCCGTCAGGGGAACGTCACGAGGCCGTACCGCCCCGCGGCGGAGACGATCGCGTAGCGCGTGTTCCCGTCGGACGAGAGGAACGCGTGTCGGGCGGTCGTCTGGTTCCGGTTGCCGTCGAACCCCCACAGCGGGAGGAGGTCGGTGCCAGCGGGTGCGTAGACCGACGAGAAGAGCCGCAGCTGGCTGGCTCCCGAGCCCACCGCCACGATCCGGCCGTCCGCCGAGGAGTCGACCAGGCCGGGCGAGAACCCCAGCGACTCCGCGAGCGCCGCGAGGGTCATGGTGGAGCGGATCGCGCCCGACGAGAGGAACAGCGCGTCGCCGTTCTGCGAGACCCACAGATCCGAGACGCCGCTCGTCGGGGCGTAGACGCTGGTCGCGCCGAGGCTCGAGGAGCCCTGGCCGGTGGAGTTGACGGCGTAGCGCCTGAGCTCACCCCACCCCGGATCCCAGACGAACAGCGCGTTGCGGGTGGACGGGTCGAGCGACGCCTTCGTCCCGCGCGCGGCCGTCTGCACGGGCCCCTGCGCCGCGTTCTGCGTGTCGAACGCGTAGACGTACGAGCCGCTCGTCGCGGGCAGCAGGAAGATGCGGCGGGCGTCCACGGCGACGACGTCGTTGATCGAGAAGGGCACCTGGGTGATCACGTTCGGCGTGGCGGTCGTGCCCGAGACCGTCACCCACCAGAGCGCGGCGGGCCCTCCCGCGGCGATGAGCGTCGCATCCGCGTTGGTGTCGATCGACGTCGGCACCCCGGAGAGCTGGGCGTAGGCCACGGCGTTGCCGGTCGCGGGATCGAGGACCGAGACGCGCCCCTTCGTGGAGTCGTCCGGGTCCTGGCCGGCGACGACGAGCCGATTCGCCGTCTTGGCGTAGGCGGCGACCCTCACGTCGTGAACGGCGATCACCCTCCGGTCCACCTGCACGTCCACCGTGCTCTCCGTGTACGACCCCGGCCGGTCGCTCACCCGCAGGCGGAGGACGTACTGCCCGAGCACGTCCGGCGTGAAGCTCACGGCCGCCGTCGCCGGCAGCGGCGTGTCGGTGACCTTGCTGCCCGCCGGCACCTGGTCGAACGACCAGAGGTACTCGAAGGCGGTGTCGCCGTTGACGTCGGTGGCGCTCCCCTGGATCGGGACCGGACCGCCGCCGAGGTTCCCGGCGCGCGCGGGCCCGGCGCTCGCGACCGGCGGGTCGTTCACGCACGCGTAGGCGGCCGAGACGGTGGTGGTGTTCACGCCGTCGGTGACGACGAGCGTGGCCGTCCAGGTCTCCTCGAGGTCAGGCGTGAAGTCGGAGGCGAAGGTGCCCGCGCACGCCTCCGGGCCGCGGCGGATCTCCTCCGCGTGGCCGGGCGACGAGATCTTCCACGTGCAGGTCAGCGGGTCGAGGTCGGGGTCCGACACCTGGGCGACCAGCGGCTGGAGGACGTTCCGCGAGGCGTGGCTCGAGCCCGCGCCCGGGTCCGCGAGGGGCGGGTGGTTGACGGCCACGAGCGTCACCTCGTCCGAGCCCTGGAGCCGGCTCCGCTGCGTCGTCGGGCCGTCGGTGACCACGAGCCGGAGGTGGTACGCGCCCGGCACGTTCGGCACGAAGGTGGGGCTCGCCGCGGTGGGGTTCGAGATCGTGGCCGTGCTGCCCGGCGGGGCGGCGACGAGCGTCCACCCGTACACGAGCGTGTCCGTGGCGTCGGGATCGGAGACCGTCGCGGTGAGCGCCGCCGTGCGGCTGTAGGGGATCTCGCGGTCCGCCCCGAGATCCACGACCGGCGCCGAGTTCGGCTTGCACTGGCCGGACGTGCCCCAGGACGCGCCGACGCAGTTGCCGCTGCAGCAGTCGTTGTCGGAGTCGCACACGTCCGCGTCGTCGCGGCAGACCACGTCGGTCGTGCACGCGCCGGACTTGCAGCCCATGTAGTGGAACCCCGTCGCGTCCATCACGACGCCGCAGTCGTCGCTGGTCCGGCAGATCCCGCCGGGGACCGGGTTCGGTGTGCAGATCCCGCTCATGCAGCCGTACGAGCAGCAGTCGGAGTTGGTCTCGCACGCGCCCTGGATCGGCGTGCACGAGGCGGGCGGGACGAACTGCTCGGTCCCGCCGCCGAGCTGGCAGGCGGAGAGGAGGGACGAGACGAGCGTCAGGGCGAAGAGGCGTCTGGTCATGGCACGCGATCCCTACAGCCGGTAGGAAAGGCCGAGCAGCGGAGTGAAGCCGGAGTAGTCGGCGCCGAGCTGGGCCGAGAGGGCGATGGGCTCGAACAGGAGCCGCAGCCGCGGCGTGAAGTCCACCGCGACGCCGACGCCCGCGCGCAGCGCGACCGCCGTCACGTTCCTGGTGCGCTCCGAGCGCCCGACGAACATCTCGTCGCGCTCGTAGCGCTCGAACGTCTGGCACACCCCGAGGCCGCCGTCGAGCACGAGCCCGAAGCCCGGCACGAAGGGGTAGCGCAGCCGCATCATCGGGACGACCTCGACGACGACCGCGCTGGCGTCCTCGACGCCCGAGGGGACGGTCATGGCCGGCACGCCGTAGCCGGGCGAGGGCTGCACCCTGCTGAGGCCGGTCTCCTCGGTCGGGTTCACGGCCACCACCGCCAGGTGCCACTCCGCGTCGAAGCGGCCCAGCGGTGCGCGCTCGATGCCGAAGTCGAGGACCAGCGCGACCGAGCGGCCGCGGTCGAAGGCGGCGTAGGGGCCGGCGGCGAGGCCGACCCAGCCCGCGCCGAAGGCGGAGGCCGGCGCGGGCGCCACGAGCGCGGTGCCCGGCGGCGGTGGAGGGAGTGGGACGGCGGCGGGCGCAGGCTGCGCGCCAGCGCGGGGTGCGGCGGCGAGCGCGGCGGCGACGCCGACGGCGAGGGCGAGGCGGGATCCGTTCACGACGTCCTCCGGAGCCTAGAAGCGGTAGGCGGCGCCGCCGAGGATCGTGACCGAGGTCGCGCCCCCGTCGGCGAGGTGGAAGTTGAGGCCGATGGCCTCCGCCGCGAGGCGGAGGCGGGGGTTCACGTCGAGCTGGCCGCCGACGCCGAAGCGCAGCACCGCGCCGGTCGTGGAGGAGGAGCCCTTCACGGAGCCCAGGCCGGGCGCGCTCGTCTCGACCGAGGTGCGGGCGTGGAACAGGCCGAGGCCTGCGTCCGCGTGCAGGGTCCCCTTCCTGCCGACGCCGACGCTCGTCCTCAGCGAGGGCACGAGCTCGAAGGTGTTCGTGCTCGCCTCGGAGGTGACCTGCGCGTCGAGCAAGGGCGTCGTCTCGTCCTCGCTCCAGCGGGCGAACCCGAGGCAGACCACGCCCGAGAGCATCGCCCTGGGCGCGAGCGGCAGGAGATCCGTCTCGAGATCGGCGCGCAGCTTGAGCGCGGTCGCCCCGTCGTAGATCTCCGGTCCGACGAGCAGGGTGCCGCGCCAGGCCTCGCCGGCGAGGGTCCGGCCGGCGGGCAGCGGCGAGAAGGTGGGGCGCGGCGGCTCCGGCGCGGCGGGCGTCGCGGCGATCGCCGGCGCCGTGGCCGCCGCGGGGGCCTTCTCGGGCGTGGCCGGTGCCGGCGGCGTGGCGGGCGCGACCGGAGCCTTCTTCGCAGCGGGCTTCTTCGCGGCCGTGGCGGCGGCCGGAGCGCGGCGCGGCGGAGCGGTCTGCGCGCGCGCGGCGGAGGACGCCGCGAGGGCTGTGGCGAGGGCGATTGCGAGACGTCGTGCGATCATGAGGTCCACCCGGAGATCGAAGTTCGCGGGAGCGTAGTGCACGTTGGGTGACTTGTGAACGAAACGTGAAGCGGCGCGCGTCACTCGTCCAAGGGATGAGGGGAGGTGGGCGCCGCGGCGCTGCGCGGCTCGCCCACGGCGGCTGCGCGCCGCGGGCGATGTGGCTATGCTGTCCTCCGGCCGAGCGGCGCGGGGCTGCGGCGGCTCACGGAGGTGGAAGTGGCGGAGGCGGCGGAGCTGAGGGAGATCTGCGTCGAGGCGGCCCGCCGGGGCGGCGCGGTGCTGCGCGAGCGGTGGAAGACTCAGCGCATCATCGAGCTGAAGGGCGGTATCGATCTCGTGACCGACGCGGACCGCGCGGCCGAGGCCGCGGTCCTGGGGTTCCTGAGGGGCCGCCTCCCGGGCGCCGCGATCCTCGCCGAGGAGTCGGGGGCGTCCGGGGAAGGCGTCGGGGAGCTGCGCTTCTTCGTGGACCCGCTCGACGGCACCACGAACTACGCGCACGGGGTCCCGCACTTCGCGGTGAACGTCGCGGTCGCCGACGCGCGCGGCCTCGCGGCGGGCGCGACCTACGACCCGCTCCGGGACGAGCTCTTCATGGCGGCGCGGGGGGAGGGAGCGTTCCTCGGGGACGAGCGGCTGCGGCACTCCGGGTGCGCGAGGCTCGTCGGCTCGCTGCTCGTGACCGGGTTCCCGTACGACATCCACCAGCACAACGAGTTCCCGCTGCGGCTGTTCGGGGCGTTCATCCGCAAGGCCCGCGCGGTGCGCCGCTTCGGCTCGGCCGCCCTCGATCTCGCCTACGTGGCCGCGGGACGGTTCGACGGGTTCTGGGAGCAGCGCCTCAAGCCGTGGGACATCGCGCCGGGGATTCTCCTCGCGCGCGAGGCGGGCGCCCTCGTCACCGACATGGGAGGGGGAGACCGGATGCTCGAGACCGGCGACATCGTCGCCGCGGCGCCGGGGCTCCACCCGCCGATGCTCGAGGTCATCGGGACTACGGCGCGCTGAGGGAGGCCGGGCCGGCGTCCCCGCCCTGCGGTGGCGCCTCGAGCGCGCCGGCGGCGGGAGCGGGAGCTGGCTGCCCCGCGCCGGCGACGGTGGGCGCCGGCGGCGCGGCCGGCGGCAGGCGCGGCGCGCGCGGCGGAGCCTTTCCCCTGGCGGGATCGATCGCGAGGAGCGACTCGGGATCGACGAACAGGCCACCGACGCGCGCGCTCCAGTGCAGGTGCGGCCCGCTCGCGCGGCCGGTGGCGCCGAGCCTGCCGATCTGCGCCCCGCGGCGGACCGTCTGGCCGGCGCGGACGTCGATGCGGGAGAGGTGGAAGTACGCGGTGAAGACTCCCGCCCCGTGGGACAGCACCACCGTCCGTCCGGACAGGTACGCCTCCCGGACGAGCACGACGCGGCCGTCGTTCGCGGCGCGGATGGGCGCCCCGACCGGCCCCCTCACGTCGGTTCCGTAGTGGACGCTCTGCTTCACGCCGTTGAAGACGCGCTGGTCGCCGAAGCGGCCGGTCACGCGCGCCCGCCTGGGCCACGCGAAGGCGCGCCGGAAGCGCGGCGGCTCGGGCGGCCGCGCGTAGGCCTCGTCGAAGGCGGCGCGATCGGCGGCGATGCGCGCGGTCACGTCGGGCGGCGGGTTCACGAACTTGGCGGGCACGCCGCCGATCGCCCGGGCCGGCCAGCCCGGCTCCACGATCGCGACGACACCCTCGGCCCGCGCGCGGCCGGCCTCGACCGTCGCGCGCACCTGGCCGACGGGCGTCTCGGTCGGCAGCGCGGCGAACGCGCGCCACTCGCGGCCCGCGCGGAAGAAGGCCAGCGGTCGCCCGGCGAGCTCGCCGCGCGGCTCCGCCGCGGCGCCGGACACCCGCACGAGGACCGCGTCTCCCGGGCGCGCGGCCGCGGGCGCCGTCGTCACGTGGAGGCGAGGAGGGGCGGCGAGGACGACCGCGAGCGCGAGGAGGGCGGGAGCCGTCATTTCGGTGGGCGCGGGCGGCGGCTACCCGCCGAGCCCGAGCTCCTCCTGGAGCGACTTCACGATCCGGAAGTACTCGGCGCGCGTGTACTTCACGTTCAGGATGTGGAAATCCTTCTTCTGGAGCCCCACGCAGCCGAAGCAGTACGTGCACTCCGAGCAGGCCCGGGAGAGCACGAGGTAGCTCGACCTCGTGCAGTTCTCGCTCGCCACGCAGTAGGCGCAGTCGTGGCAGCCCACGCAGTCCACGCAGTGCGTGAGGTGGGTGGACGACTTGCAGCCCCGCGAGTGCGTGCAGCGATAGCACTCCTCGCAGTCCACGCAGAACATGCAGCTCGCGCAGCGGCGGCAGCCCTCGCAGCGGATCGATCCGGGGTTCGACGCGTCGCCCTCGTAGCTGCGGAGCAGCCGCTGGAGCTCCGCCTCGAACTCGCGCCGCGACATGACGGGGGGCGGGGGCGGCCGCAGGTCCTGGAACGTGCCCGCGGCCGTGTCGATGAACATCGAGCCCCGGATCTCGCGGACGGCCGGCGTCCGGGCGAGCTCGGGAGGGGGCGGTGGGGCGAGCGGGGGGCGGTGGCGCGGGTCGTCGGCCATCGGGGACATCCTGCCCCGGATCCCCGTCGAAGGGAATCCAGCTACGGACGACCGCCCCAGCGGACGATCCGCCCGCCGTAGAGCCAGCCGACGCGGCGTACGCCCGTGGGGAGCTCGTCGGCGTGGTGCGAGACGGCGACGGCAGCCGCGCCGGCGGCGCAGGCCTCCTCCAGGGCGGCGAGCATCCACGCCCGGGAGGCGGCGTCCAGCCCGGCGAGCGGCTCGTCCAGGAGGAGCGCCTCCGGGCGCGGGGCGAGCGCACGCGCGAGGAGCAGCTTGCGCAGCTCGCCGTACGAGAGCGACAGCAGGTGCCGCGCCGCGAGCGCCGCGATCCCGAGCCGCGCGAGGACCGCGCTGACCGCGGCGCGCTCGGCGAGGCTGGGCGCGACGGCGAGGCCGATCGTGCCCGCGAAGCCGGAGAGGACGACCTCCTCGCCGGTCGCGTCGAAGCGATGTCGCGCCTGGAGCTCGGGGGAGACCAGGCCTACCCGGCCACGCAGCTCCAGCGCGCTCGCGCGCGCTCCGAGGTCGAGCCGCGTGATCGTCCCGGAGGCCGGCTGCTCCTCGCCCGCGAGCAGCCGCAGCAGGGTGGACTTGCCGGCCCCGTTGGGCCCGACGAAGGCGAGCTGCTCGCCGGGCGCGACCGAGAAGGAGACGTCCCGCAGGACGGGGCGGCCCCCGACGAGGACCGTGACGGAGGAGAGGGAGAACCGCGGGGAGGCGGGGGAGGTCGGCGGAGTCGGGATCGCTCGCCCTTCGACAGGCTCAGGGCGAGCGGAACCAGCGAGCGGTTCGGAGGTCGGGGTCGGGGTCGGGGTCGGGGTCGAGGTCGGGGTCGGGGTCGAGGTCGAGGTCGGGGTCGAGGTCGGGGTCGGGGTCGAGGTCGGGGTCGAGGTCGGGGTCGAGGTCGGGGTCGGGGTCGGGGTCGGGGTCGGGGTCGAGGTCGGGGTCGAGGTCGAGGTCGGGGTCGAGGTCGAGGCCGGGGTCGAGGTCGGGGTCGAGGTCGGGGTCGAGGTCGGGGTCGGGGTCGGGGTCGAGGTCGAGGTCGGGGTCCCTCGACTCCGCGTCTCCGCTGCCGCGGAGACGCGCAGCCTGTCCTGAGCGTAGCGGCCATCGGCCGCGGAGTCGAAGGGCTCGGGATGACCGGCCGCTGGAGATCCGTTCGCGGATCGGGCCGAGCGGTCGAGACGCGCCAGGTACTCCTCCCGTCCCTCTTCCCTCGCGATCCGCCCGGCCTCGAGCACCACCACCCGCGCGATCTCGGGGACGATCTCCTCGGGCCGGTGCGTCGCCATCACCACGGCGGTCCCGCACCGCAGCACCTCCGACACGTGCGCGAGGAAGGCCTCGCGCGCGTGCGCGTCGAGGCCGTCGCACGCCTCGTCGAGCACGAGCAGCTCGGGCGCCGGCGCGAGCGCGCGGGCGAGGAGCACGCGCCTCGCCTCGCCCCGGGAGAGCTCCAGGATCGATCGGCCGAGCAGGGGCGAGACGTCGAGGAGCTCCGCGACCGCTCGCACCCGCGCCGCCTGCGACGGCGTCGCGCGCTCGGCGGGGTAGGGGGCGTCGAAGAAGCCGGAGCGGATCACCGCCTCGGCCCGCAGATCCCAGTCGCGCCGCACGTAGGCGTCCTGCGCCTCCGGCGCGACCAGCGTGAAGCGCTCGCGGACGCCGATGGGGCTCTCGCTCGCGCCGTCCGCGCCGTGGAAGAGCCGGCGACCCCGGCTCGCCGGATGCGGCCAGAGCTCGCCGCGCAGGAGGCGCAGCAGGGTGGACTTCCCGGAGCCGCTCGCGCCCACCACCGCGAGCCCCTCGCCGCGGCGCACCTCGAGCGAGACGCCCGCGAGCACGCTCGCGCCGGCGAGGCGGACGTCGACGCGATCGAGGGTGACGAGGGGCGCCGGCACGTCCCTCCTATATTGTCAGAAGGCCGCGCTGGTGCCGATGCTGCCGCTCCAGGCGTCGCGCTCGAGGTCGTGGTCGACCTCGGCCGCGAGCCGCACGTTCCGCCGGAACAGCCACTGCAACGAGAGCGCGGCGGACTCGGCGTCGGCCGCGTCGTCGTCCGAGCGGACGAGGTTGTAGAGCGCCACGACCACCCAGCGTCCGTCGGCGCCGGCAGGAAGGAAGAGCGCCTCGACGAAACCGCCGCGGGTCACGAGGTCCTCGTCGACGGGGCCGAAGCGCGGGTTCGAGTCGTAGCGCTCGAGGTACACGGCCGAGAGGTGGAGCATCTCGGTGAGCGTGATCGCCGCTTGCGGACCCCAGTAGACCATCGTGTCGTTCACCCCGTCGCGGCGCTCGCGCCCCCAGTAGCCGAACGCGCCCAGGCGCACCGGGCCCACGTCGCCGGAGAGGTGGAGCGACACGTTCTTGTACGAGTCCGTGTCGAAGCGCCCGCCCTGCGCGCCCTCGATGCCGTTCCCGTTCGTGACCGTGGCGTAGGCGCTCACCGGTCCCACGCCGGTCGTCAGCGCGACGCCCCGGTCGTAGGTGAGATCCACGACGGAGTCGCCCACGCGCGTCCGCAGGATCTCGTAGTCCAGCCGCTCGAGCCGCAGCTCGCGCTTGGCGATGGGATCCGACACCTGGAACTGCCCGGCCAGCACGTTCACCGGGAGGCCGAACACGTCCGAGACCTGGAGGTACGCATCCTCGATCTTGCCCGGCTCGCCCTGCTCGAGGATGTAGTAGGCGTAGAAGCCGACCTTGTCCGCGATCCGCCCGCCGGCGAGGAGCTTCAAGATCCAGGGCGTCTGGAAGTCGAGCTCGGGCGAGCTGTCGTTCACCGTCCCGAACGCGTCGAAGCGCAGCGCGAGCGGGAACTCGCGGGGCAGATCGAGCAGCGGGTCGCCGAGGTCGAGCGTCGCGCGGGCGGGCTCGCCGCCCGGCTCGAGCGCGAAACCTCGCCCCGCGAACTCCTCCCCGTACGGCTTCAGGCGCGGGAACGGCGCGTGGCAGGTGGTGCACGAGAAGCGGTAGCGGCGCGCGAACGCCGGGATCGCCTCCGCGGGCGAGGGGAGGGCGAGCGTTGCGGCGACGGCGGCGAGCGGCAGGAGGGCCAGGACGCGTCGGATCACGGCGGGTTCCTCAGGGCAGGACGGTGAAGGTGGTGGTGTGGGTGGAGACGAGGACCGGCTCGTACTCCTCGCGCGGGACCTTCAGGAACTCCGCGACGGACGAGACGAGGCGCGAGTACCAGACCGTCGCGGTCACCGTGACCGGTCCCTCGGGCAGGTCGGGCGGCGACCAGGTGAAGGTCTCCGAGACCGCCTGCAGCGGCGCGAGCCGGTAGTCGGTCCCGAGCCTCGCCGTGTTCCACTGGGCGATGGTCATCCGCCCCTTCTCGTCGAGGTACGGCAGCCGGAAGATCCGGTCGCCCCCGGGCACGAGGCCGTCCCGCGGCAACCCCTGGAAGCCGGCGATCCCGCGGATGTCCCCGATGTCCTGGTAGGCGAGCGCCCTCGGGTCGGCGATGGTGTACTCCTCGCCCGCGAAGCCCTTCCGGTCGACGCGCAGCGGCCACACCTTGCCGGACGCGTCCTTCGCCTCTAAGTGGAGCCAGAGCACCCGCTCCTCGGCGGAGCCGGAGGGGATCTTGTGCCCCGCCTTGGCGTTCACCACCACCGCGGTGAGGCGGATGGGATCGCCCGGCTCGACCTCGCGCGCCTCGGGGTGGACGCGCACCTCCGCGACGCCCGCGAGCTTCCCGGCGTCGTGCGCGCCGTGGAAGAGGTGCTGGCGGATGTCCGGGCGCTCCTTCCCCATCCGCGCGCTCCGTCCGGGCGCGGGCGGCATGTGGCAGTCCTGGCAGACGATGCCGGCCTTCGCCTGGGGGCTCTCCTTCCACTCGAGCTGCGTGGACTTCACCCAGACGCCCCACGGGTCCTGCTCGTTGTGGCAGGTGCCGCAGAACTCGGCGGTGCGGAGGAACGGGTTCTCGCGGGTCTTGTGGTAGGGGCTCTGGAGTCCCGCGCGCGTCCCCTGCTTCGTCTTGCCGGGCTCGGAGATCCAGTTGTAGTTCACCGATGGATCGCCGCCGCGGTCGACGATGGTGTGGCAGACCTCGCACGAGACGCCCTCGTTCGCGCGCGTGCCGGCCGCCACCGGCCTGGGCGGGATGTCGCCGGCGAGGAACGCGAGCGGCGAGTGGCAGCCGTTGCAGCCCGCCTTCACCCCCTTCACCTTCTCGACCTTCTCGGCGTGCGGCACGGCGAGCTCGAAGTACTCGATCTCGTCCCAGTGGTGCGTGAACGCCTGCGACATCATCGCCTGCTCGTGCTGGCGCGCGATGTCCACGTGGCAGCCGGCGCAGGCCTGCGGCTTGTCGTAGTCGGAGTACTTGCGCGAGCCGAGCGCGTCGTCGCCCGACTTGCCGGGAGGGGAGGCGCGCTGGGCCGCGAGCGCGGGCGAAGCGAGCGAAAGCGCGACGGCAGCGGCCGCGCTGGCGGCGTGACGGAGGGTGAACATGGCCGGCTCCTTCCCGGGGCGCGCTCCCGCTCCGCCGCGCGTCGCCGGATCGGCGCGATGGTAGGCACCCAGCGTGAGCGCGGGTCGTGTCGAGCCGGGGCGTGACGCGATGACGCGCCCGCCCGCCCGCCGGCGCGCTCCCCTGCGGGACCGGGGAGGCCTCGCGCTCTTCAGGGCTCCGGAGGTGCCGCCGGTGCGTTCCGCTCACCGCCGGAAGTCTCGCTTCCGCTCCCCCGACCGGCGAGCCGCTCGAACAGCGCCTCGATCCAGTCCAGCTCGTCCGCGCGGCGGAGCCGAACGGAGCGTGCGGGCGGCGGCCGGCCGGCGGCGCGCGCCTCGAGTCCGCGCCGGAGCAGCGCGAGCCGCCGGAACACGAGCGCGTGCACGAGCGCGAGGAAGGCGGCGGCGCCCGCGAGCGACACGGCCAGGAACGCGGCGTACATCCGGAGGGCGCCTGCCTCGAGGGCCTCGTGCTGCGGGGTGAAGTCGTGCAGCACGAGGAGGCCGCCCACCTTTCGCGCGCTCGCATCCCGCAGCGGCACGATGCCGCGCAGCAGCGCCCGATCGCCCCGCTCGACGTGGCCGAGCACCCGGCCTTCGTCGGGGAGCGCCTCGACGTCGGCGTCGAAGTCGGCGAGCCCCTCGGTGAACGGGCCGGCGTCGATCGCCACGACGTCCGGGCGATCGTTCCAGGTGTTCTGGCGGGGCCCGAGGACGCTCGCCCAGGCCCGCTCGTCGAGGAACCTCTTCTGCACGAGCAGGCCGTAGTCGTCGCCGGTGCGCGTCTTCAGCTGGCGGAGGAACTGGTCGAACTCCTGGCCCAGCTCCACGTAGCCGATCGGCTTCCCATCCTCGAGCCACGGGCGCACCGCGCGCAGCGCGAAGGCGGTCTTGCCGAGCTCCTTCCCCGCCCCGAGCTCGCGCGTCTCCTCGGCGCGCCGCAGCGTCGCGCGCTCGACGTGATCCCCGTGGAGCTCCGGGAGGTGCACTCGCAGGAAGACGGCGTCGTCGGGCTCGGGGAGGTGGAAGTACCAGTGCGTGATCCCGTTCCGCTCGCGCATGACCTCGAAGATCGGGGTGGCCGCCGCGAGCAGCCGCTCGCGGTCCCGCGCGACGAACGCGGCGCGCAGCTCCGGGTTCCCCAGGAGCGCGTCGAGCGTCGCGGCGAGCTTCTCGAGCTGGGCGTGCTCCTCCGCGTCGAACGCCTCGGAGGCGCGGTGCAGCGACACCGCGGCGGCGGCCTCGACGTTCCGCTCGATCCACGCCGTGGTGAGCCAGGCGCCGGCCAGGGTCACCCCGAGCGCGACGAGGGTGAGCGCGAGGGCCAGCTTCACCTCGACCGACAGGCTTCGCATCAGGTCTCCGTCACGCCCCCGCGACGGAGCGACCCTACCACGAACGCGGGACAGCGGCCGCGCCAGCCGCGGGGACGCGTACCGGGTCGATCGCACCGGAGGGGCCGGGCGTCTCGAGGCCGGAGCGTGGCAAGATCCCGCGATGCGGGAGATCCTGGAGGTGCCGCGGGAGGCGGCGGGGGAGCGGCTCGACCGGTGGCTCGCCGGGGCGCTGGCGATCCCGCTCGACCGGGCACGCGCGCTCGTCGAGGCGGGCAGGGCGCGTATCCGCGGCAAGACCTGCGCGATCCAGCGGCGGCTCTTCGGGGGGGAGCGGGTCGAGGTGGAGCGGCCGGCGCCGCGCGCCGAGCGCGCCTCGGGCCCGGCGCTGACGGTGCTCTACGACGATCCCGACTGCCTCGTCGTCTCCAAGCCGGCGGGGCTCGCGGTGGAGCCCTCCAGCCCGGGGGCGCCGTCCGCCGTCGGGGCGGCGAGCCGGATCGGGACCTTCGACGTCGACGGTCGGGCGGCGCCGGGCCTGCCGCACCGGCTCGACCGCGACACGACCGGGGCGCTTCTCCTCGCGCGCCACGATCGCGCCCTCGCCGCGCTTCGCGCCGCGTTCGAGGGCCGGGCGGTCGAGAAGGAGTATCTCGTGCTCGCGGCCGGAGCGCCGCCGGACCGCGGCGCGCTCGACACGCCGTACGGCCGCAGCGCCGCCGACCCTCGACGCTTCACCACCCGCGCCCCGTCCCCCCGCCGCGCCCGCCTCACCTTCGCGGTCGAGCGGCGCCTCACGGGCGCGGCGCTCCTCCGCGTCGTGCTCGACACCGGGCGCACCCACCAGATCCGCGTCCAGCTCGCGGAGGCGGGGTTCCCCGTGCTGGGCGACGCGGTGTACGGCGTGGCGTCGGAGGCCATCGCCCGCCAGGCGCTGCACGCCGAGCGGCTCGCGTTCCCCCGCCCGAGCGACGGGGCGCGGGTGGAGGTGCGCGCGCCGCTCCCGGAGGACCTGGCGCGCGCGATCGAGGCGCTGGCGCGCGGCGGCTAGGGTCTCACGGCCTCGCCCTTCGACAGGCTCAGGGCGAGCGGAAGCAGCGAGCAGCCGCTCGTGGTGAGCCTGTCGAACCACGAGCGGTTCGGGAGGTCGCGGTCGGGCCCCTTCGACTTCGCGCCGCGGCCGGCGCCGCGTCGCCACGCTCACGGGCGAGCGGCCTCAGGAGATCCGCTCGGGGTCGGGGTCGTCCCTCGACTCCGCGCCGCCGCGGCCGCGGGGTCGCTGCGCTCGGGATGAGCGGCCGTCCGATCCGGCGCCGTCGAGGTCGGGGTCGAGGTCGGCTCCTCTTCCTCCTTCTCCCCCGGGAACCTCACCACCTTGATCTGCTCCCCCCGGTCCTGCGCGATCCGCCGCCGCCAGCCCTCCGGGTAATCGGGATGCTTCACCTTGCCGTGCTCGTCGCGCACGTTCCCGTCCAGGTACTTCACGATGAGCGTCTCTCCCAGCCTGCGCCAGCGCGCGGTGGTGCGGTCGCCCTGCTCGACCGAGTACTGGGTGAGGTAGTCGCGCGCGAGCCCCGGGGACGTCTTGTGGAGGGCGAGGGCGGCCTTCTCCACGTCCTCCTGCCGCGAGAGGAACCCGCTCTCGAGCTCCCGCTGCACCTTCTGGACGTCCTGGATCATGTCGCTGTAGCGCCCGTACGCCCAGTTCGAGACGAAGTTGAAGACCCAGAACGCCGAGTCCCAGCTGAACTCCTGGAAGTTGCCGCTGCCCACGCCGAACGTCCGCGGGACCGCGCGGTTGCCGCAGTACTGGGGGACGTAGACGGTGGAGTAGGTGTCGTCGAGCCCGAACCAGAGGACGCCGCCGATCGGCCCCGGGAGCCACTCGCGCGCCTGCGCCACGAACGAGAAGCCGGTCTGCTGCGTGGAGATGGCGCGCTCGTGGAGGTACTCGGCCCCGTCCACCTTCCAGGTCATCGGCCGCCACCGGTAGGGCAGCGCGAACGGGCCGGCGCCCACGCCCTGCGAGAGATCGAGCGGGGTCCCCTCGAAGTGATCGCGCATGAGCTCCATCGCGCCACGGACCGACACCTTGGCGTCGGGCTTCACCCACAGCGGCAGGCGCGGCGCGCTCGGGCCGCCCGTCACGTGCTCGACGGAGAGGTTCAGCGACGGGGCGACCCGGCGGAACACGCTCCACACCCGCGCCTCGCACGCGCGCAGGGCGCCGGCGGTGAGGGGCGCGTAGGTGTCGGAGAAGCTGAAGTCCTCGTCCTTGCCCGTGAACCAGCCCTTCTCGCGGGCGAACGAGACGACGTCCTTCGCGTAGAGGGTGTTCTTCGGATCGTTGCGCGGGAACTGGCGGATGCGCGCGTGGTTCGCGTGGGCCGAGACGTGGCCGTCGGGCACGCGCCGGGCGACCCACACCGCGCCCTTCCGCCCCGGCCCCTTGCCGATCATCTCGAGGATCCAGACCTCCTTCGGATCCGAGATCGAGAAGGACTCGCCCGAGCTGCGGTAGCCGTACTCGGCGACGAGCGAGGTCATGACCTCGATCGCCTCGCGCGCCGTGCGCGCCCGCTCGAGCGCGACGTACATGAGGCTGCCGTAGTCGATGCCGCCCTTCGGGTCGACGAGCTCGTCGCGGCCGCCGAAGGTGGTCTCGCCGATCGCGACCTGGTGCTCGTTCATGTTGCCGACGACGTTGTAGGTGACCTCCGCCTGCCGGATCTGGCCGAGGCGGTCGCCCGTGTCCCACTCGACGACCTCGCGCGCGGCGCCGGCCGGGTGGCGGGCGGCGGCGGTGTAGTACAGCTCGCCGTACAGGTCGTGCGAGTCGGCGGCGTAGGTGACGAGCGTGGAGCCGTCCGCGGTGGCGCCGCGGGAGACCAGGATGTTCGTGCAGGCGCGCGCGGGGCGGGCGGCGAGCGCGCTGGCCGCGAAGAGGGCGGCGAGCGGGACGGCGAGCGAGCGACGGATCATGGGCGCGCAGCATAACCGGAATTGACCCGCGGCAAGCGCGCCCGTGCCCTCCTCACGTCACCTGGACCTGCAGGTCCGCGACTTCGCCTCAGGGTCCTGCGGCGCGCGTCGGCGACGAGAGCCGCCAGCCCGCCGGGCGGACGTCCGGGCGAGTCAAGTCTTGCCGGGTGGCCGGTGCGCGTGTCACAACGCGCGGCTCCGATGCTGGACCTCTCGACGCTCAACCCACCGCAGCGCGAGGCAGTGACCACCACGGAGGGGCCGCTCCTCGTCCTCGCGGGCGCCGGCTCGGGCAAGACGCGCGTCATCGCGCACCGGGTGGCCTACCTGCTGCTGCAGGGGGTCGAGCCGGAGCAGATCCTCGCCGTCACGTTCACGAACAAGGCCGCGGGCGAGATGCGCGAGCGCGTCGCGGCGCTCGCCGGCCCCCCCGGCGTGGACGTGTTCGTCTCGACGTTCCACTCCTTCGGGCTGTGGCTCCTCAAGGAGGAGCACAAGGCCGCGGGCCTCCCGAAGCGCTTCGCGATCTGCGACGCGGGCGACCAGGCGGCGCTCGTGAAGCGCTGCATGCGCGAGGTGAAGGTGGACGACCGCGCCTTCGACGCGCAGCGCGTCCTCGCCCTCGTCTCTCGCGCGAAGAACGCGGGCAAGAAGCGCATCGTCCCGGGCGCCGAGGGGCAGGGGGACGACTACGACCTCGTCGCGAGCGAGGTCTACCCGCGCTACGAGCAGGCGCTCCGGGCGCAGCGCTCGGTGGACTTCGACGACCTCATCGCGAAGCCCGTCGAGCTGCTCGCCCGCGACGCCGAGGTGCGCCGGCGGCTCCAGCGCCGGTTCCGCTACCTGCTCGTGGACGAGTACCAGGACACGAACGTCGCGCAGCTCGAGCTCCTGAAGCACCTCGCCGGCGAGCGGCGAAACGTGTGCGCGGTGGGCGACGACGACCAGGCGATCTACGGCTGGCGCGGCGCCGAGGTGCGCAACATCCTCCGCTTCGAGCGCCACTTCCCGGGCGCGAGGGAGATCCGGCTCGAGCAGAACTACCGCTCCACGGGGCGGATCCTCGACTGCGCCAACGCGGTCATCGCGAAGAACGCCGAGCGCAAGCCGAAGCGGCTCTTCACCGCCGCGGGTCCGGGCGAGCCGGTGCGCGTCCTCGCGCTGGCGCAGGAGGAGGACGAGGCGCGCTTCGTCGCCGAGGAGCTCTCGCGCCTCCGCCAGGAGGGCCGGCCCTGGAGCCACTTCGCCATCCTGTTCCGCCTGAACGCGCAGTCGCGCCCCATCGAGGAGGCGCTGCGCGAGGCGTCCATGCCGTACGTCATGCACGGCGGGCCCGCGTTCTTCGACCGCGCCGAGGTGCGCGACCTCCTCGCGTACCTGAAGGTCTGCGTCTCCCCGCACGACGAGGTGTCGCTCGCCCGCATCGTGAACGTGCCGGCGCGGGGCATCGGGGACGCGTCGCTCGAGCGGGTGCACGCGTGGGCGGTGGCGCGGGGCGTCCACCTGTTCGACGCGCTGGGCCGCGCCGCGGAGATCCCCGAGCTGCCCAAAGGCGCGCCCGAGCGGATGGCGGCCTTCGTCGCGCTCATCGAGAGGTACCGGGCGCGCTTCGGGGAGGGGCGGGTGGCGGAGGCGGCGCGCGCGCTCGTCGCCGAGGTGGACCTGTACGGGCACGCCCGCGCGAGCGTGCAGTCGTTCGAGGCCGGGCAGCGCAAGGTGGACGCGCTCGACGGGATCCTCCGCTCGCTCGAGGGCTACGAGCAGCGCACGGCGCGGCCGTCGATCGCGACGTGGCTGCAGCGGCTCGCGCTCGACTCGCGCTCGGAGGAGGACCCCGCGAAGGACGACGGCATCACGCTCATGACCCTGCACGCCGCGAAGGGGCTCGAGTTCCCGGTCGTCTTCCTCGTGGGGGTGGAGGAGGACCTGCTCCCCTGCGCCGGCATCCAGGGGGAGGCGCGCGATCTCGACGAGGAGCGCCGGCTCGCCTACGTCGGCATCACCCGCGCGCGAGAGCGGCTCTACCTCACCCGCGCGGCGACGCGGACGAAGCGCGGGAAGCTCCTGCCGCGCACGCCGTCGCGCTTCCTCGGCGACCTGCCCCCGGACGCGCACGAGCAGGTGGATCCCGACGCGCTGTCGTCCTCGCCGGCGCAGGTCGCGGCGCAGACCGAGAGCGTCATGGCGGCGCTGCGGGCCAGGCTCGGCGGCGGGAAGGCCTAGCGGAGGGCCAGCGGCTCGCCGCGTCATTGCGCCACAGCGGTTCGCGGGAACTCGGCCCCGAGAGCCGCGGACCGTGCCGGCAATGATGGGAACCGATTCAGCGCGGCTCCCCAAGAGATGCGTTGCGCCCGGGACTCACGATCCGTCTCATGCACGAGCAGTGAATTGGCGCGTAGACGCAATTCCGGATGGACGGGTCGTCGCGCGCTCCGCGACCTTCGGAGGCGGTGATGGCGCGCAGGAGACTCGTCGTCGGCCTGTTCCTCGTCGCGGCCATGGCGGCGCTCGCCATTCTCGACCTGTCACCCCGGCGGGCTCGGGGCGAAGCGGGCGGGGACGCGGTCTTCGCGCCCCTCACGCGCTTCGGCGTCATCAGCGCGCTGACGTCCGTCGAGATCCTGTGTCTGCTCGCCGGCGCCTGGTTGTCGTGGCGTTCGTGGCGCGCCGCGCGACGCAGCGCCGGGTAGCGGCTGCGTCAAGACGGGGCAGACCCCTCGGGTATCACCGCCTCGCCACCGCCTGCACCACGCAATGCACGCCCTCGACCACCTCCGCCATCCGCGGGTAGTCGAGGGTGTCCGGGGTGTCCTCCGGCGTGTGGTAGCGCGGGTTCCGGAAGAACGCGGTGTCCGTCACCATCACCGCCGGGTAGTCGAGGTCCCAGAAGCTGCGGTGGTCCGAGAGATCCACTCCGGGCATGTCGCGCGCGGCGACGAGCGTCTGGACCGGCACGGCCGAGGCGTAGCGCATGGCCGCGGCGATCTCGGAGACCATGCCGGCGTGGCCGCTCCGGCCGACGATGGCGATGAAGTCGCCGGTGATCGGCAGGGCGTCGCGCTTCATGCCGACCGGGACCGACTGGCTCCCCGGGACGTCCGAGAACGCGCCGAGCATCTCGAGCGACATCATGAGCCGCACCCGGACGTCCGCCTCCTTGAGCGAGCGGGCGTGCACGACGCTGCCCATGGCCTCGGTCGCGAAGCCGGGCGGCTCCTCGAGGGTGTAGGCGGCGAGCTCGACCCGGAGCGGAGGCGGCTGGGCCGCGAGCATGCGGGCGATCTCGACGAGGCCCGCCACCCCGCTCGCGTCGTCGTCCGCCCCGGGATCGTCGCCCGCCGCGTCGTAGTGCGCGCCCAGCACGAGCCGCTCGGGGGTGTCCGGCCCGAACCGGGCGATGACGTTCCGGTAGCTCGCCCGGAACGCGGGGTAGACCTGCGCCTCGACCTCCTGGGCACCCGCCGCGCGGAAGGCCTGCTCCACCCACGCCGCCGCGCGGTCCAGGTTCGCGGGGTGCGCCGCGCTCCGCGGCTGGAAGCGCGTCGTCAGGGCCTCGACGTGCTCCCGCAGCCGCGCCGGGTCGGCGCGCACGGCGCGGCAGGCCAGCTCGGCGGCGGGCCTCGGGCGGCGGTGGCCGCACGCCGCGGAGAGCAGCGCCGGGGCGAGGAGGAGGGGGATCGCGGCGCGCATCGCGGGCGAGTTCACACCGCGCGCGACGGCGGCGCAAGCTCGGCCTGCGGGAGGGCCGTCGAGAGAAGGGGCGCCGCCTCTTGTGGGGGCGGCGTGAAGGAGCTAGATTGCGCCGGCCTCAGGACGTCGCCCGGGTTCTCTCGGCGGCCGGGTTCGCCCTTGACATCCGGGCGGCCCTCCTCTAAAAGGCGCGTTTCCAATTTCGGGATTTCCCCAGGTTCATCCATGGCCAAAGGCACCACCCACAGCGCGACGAAGGCCGAGGCCCTGAAGGGCCGCAGGTGGTGGCTCGTCGATGCGAACGACCAGACGGTCGGGCGCCTCGCGACCCGCATCGCGTCGATCCTCAAGGGCAAGCACAAGCCGCTCTACACGCCCTCCCTCGACACCGGCGACTTCGTCGTGGTGGTGAACGCGGGCAAGGCCCGCTTCACCGGCAAGAAGGAGACGGACAAGGTCTTCTTCACCCACACGATGTACCCGGGCGGCGAGAAGCTCACGCCGATGAACAAGCTCCGCCAGCGTCACCCCGAGGACATCCTCGAGAACGCCGTTCGCCGCATGCTCCCGCGGAGCGCGCTCGGCCGGCAGATGATGACGAAGCTGAAGATCTACGCGGGTGACCAGCACCCGCACGCCGCGCAGAAGCCCGAGGCGCTCCCCCTCGCGCAGTAAGGAAAGACGATGATGGCGACTCAGGCGAACATCTCGGTCGGCCGCCGCAAGGAGTCGGTGGCCCGGGTGCGGCTCGTGCCCGGCACCGGGAACATCACGATCAACGGCCGCACGATGGACGTGTACTTCGGCCGCGAGACGTCGAAGATGATCCTCGTCGAGCCGCTGAAGCTCGTCGACCAGATGGGCAAGCTCGACGTGCTCGTGACCGCCCGCGGCGGCGGCCTCTCCGGCCAGGCCGGCGCGATCCGCCACGGCATCAGCCGCGCGCTGTGCGATCTCAACCCGGAGTACCGGCCCATCCTCAAGAAGGCCGGCTTCATGACCCGGGACGCGCGCGCGGTCGAGCGCAAGAAGTACGGTCGCCCCGGCGCCCGCAAGCGCTTCCAGTTCTCGAAGCGCTAGTCCGCCCCGAAGCGACGCTCGACGGCCGGGCCGCGACCCCGCGGCGCCGGCCGTCGTGCTTTGGGCCGGTCACAGCCACGGCTCGGTGATCCCCGCGGCCTGCTCGCCGAGCTGCATCCGCAGCGGGCGCCGCCGCCACGCCTCGAGCCGGATCTCGCTCGAGCGCTCGAGGTCGAGCTCGTAGCGCTCCACGATCCGCCGCGCGATCGGCGGCGCGTCGCACACGACCGACGTCTCCCACAGGAACGACAGGCTCTGCGAGTCCATGTTGGTGGACCCGATCACCGCCACGTCGTCGGCGACGAGCGTCTTCGCGTGCATCATGGACGCGCCGTACTCCCAGATCCGGACGCCGCCGCGCAGCAGGCGCGAGTACGTGCGCCGCTGCCCGGCGCGCACCAGGGGCTGATCGTGGTGCGGCCCGGGCGCGAGCACGCGCACGTCCACGCCCGCCTTCGCGCGCGCGACGAGGACGTGCTGCAGCGAGCGGTCCGGCACGAAGTACGAGTTCGCGACGTACAGCCGCCTCCGCGCGGAGGCGATGAGGGCGTAGTACATGCGCGCGGCGGTGGTGGTGCGGGCCCACTTGGGCGTGCTCGCCACCACGGCGGCGTGACAGTCGCCGGCGCGCCCCTGGCGCGGGTAGGCCGAGCCCGGCAGCGGCTCGCCGCCCGCCGCCTGGAGGCTGTGATCGAACGCGCGCTGCAGGTCGGACACGATCGGGCCGCGGACGCGGCACGAGGTGTCGCGCCACTCGTCGGGGCCGTTCCCGTCGCCCAGCCAGCTCTTCCAGATCCCGAACCCGCCCACGAGCGCGGTCCGGCCGTCGAACACGAAGATGCGCCGGTGGGAGAGGCGGAACGGATCGGGCCAGGGGAGGTGGGTCCGCAGCTCGACGCCGCTCGCCACGAGCCGCCGCTCGAGCTCGGGATCGAAGCGCGGCTCGCTGAAGCGCTTCGAGCCGAACCAGTCGAGCACGATCCGGCAGGTGACCCCCCGGCGCCGCTCCAGGATCGCCTTCCCGATCCGGGCGGACGGATTCCCCTTGCCCATCCACATGAACTCGCAGACGTGGATGTGCTCGCGGGCGTTGCGGATCTCCTCCTCGAGGGCGTCGAAGACGGCGCCGTCCTCGATGAGCTCGATCGCGTTGCCGCCCCGCACCGGCACGCCGACCTCGCGCTCGAGCAGCACGTCCAGCGGGACCTGCTCGGCGTACCGCAGCATGCGCCGCGAGAGCTGGGCACGGCGGAGGCGGCGGGTGAGGTGACCGCCGACCGCCACCCCCACCGTCCCGAGCGCGAGCCCGGCCAGGATGGGATGCGTTCGCACGATCGTACGTTCTGCACCCCCTGCGACGGCGGCACGGTCCCGGGCGCGGACCGAGCCCCCCGGGTCCGCGGCGCGTGGGTGTGCCGGCGCGGCGCGATGACGAGCTTCACCTCATGGCGCGCCGATCCGTCCGCCCGCGCCACGCCGTCGCGGGCGTCGCCGGCGCGCTGCTCGGCGCGCTGCTCGTCTCGCTCGTGTTCTTCCGCGTCGAGTGGCACGGCGGGCCCACGTTCGTCCCCCGCTTCGACCTCGGCGCGTTCGTCCGCCAGCTCCCACAGCACGCCGCCTGGCTGCCCGGCTTCCTCGCGCTCGCCGCCTCGCTCTTCGCCTGGCGCGCGCTCGTCTGGAAGCTCGTCGCCCCGCCGCCGCGCCCGCGGTACCGGGACGCGTACCACGCCACGGCGCTCGGGGCCCTCGTCCACAACACCGTGCCCGGCAAGCTCGGGCCGCTCGCGGCCGCCTTCGTGCTCTCGCGCAGCTCGCGCGAGCCGTTCGCGGCGGCGCTCTCGTCGCAGCTCGTCGCGAAGCTGCTCGAGATGGGCGCGGTGGTGGTGCTGGGCGCGGGCGCCGCCTGGGCGCTGCCGCGGATCGAGGGGCTCGGCCGCGCCGTGATGGCCGGCGCCGCGGTCTTCGCGGCCCTCGCCGTCGCGGCGGCGGCGACGGCGCTGCTCGCCCCGCGCGCGGGCGCCCGGCTCGGGCGCCGGCTCCCGCGCGCCGGCGAGGCCCTGGGCGCGCTCGGCGCGGGGCTCGCGGGCGTCGGGAGCCCGGGGCGGCTCGGGCTCGCGCTCCTCGCCGCCGTGGCGCCCGCGCTCACCGCCGCCGCGGCGTACACGATCCCGCTCGCCGCGTTCGGCGTCGACGAGGGGATCGCCGGCGGGGCGGTGCTCGTCGCCGTGATCACCTTCGGCCAGCTCACGCCCGGCCTGCCGGTCGGCACCGGGGTGTACTGGAGCCTCGCGGCGTGGGGCGCGCGCCGGCTGGGGGCGGCGCCGGACGACGCGGCGGCGCTGGCGGTGCTCACGCACGCGGCGATGGTCGCGGCGAGCGTCGCGGTGGGGGCGGTCTCCGCGGTCGCGCGCCGCGGCGCCCTGCGCGAGCTGCGCCGCCGCCGGCGCGAGGTCGCCGAGCTCACGACCCGCGCGGAGGAGCGCACCGCGGCGGCTTCCACCGACGGTCACTCACGCTCGCCTACATAGGCGCAGCGGCGCGCCGTCCCGCGGTTCCGGCAATGGATCCACCCGGATCGCGGTGCTACGCTCCGCGCGCGATGGAACTCAACGAGATCCTGCAGGTCGCGCTCCGCGGCGGCGCCTCGGACATCCACCTCAAGGCGGGCCTCCCGCCGATGTTCCGGGTGGACGGAGCGCTGCTCCCGCTGAAGGACGCGCGCCGCCTCCCGCCCGAGGAGATCGCGCGGATGGCCTTCGGGATCATGAACGAGTACCAGAAGGAGAAGTTCAAGCAGACGAACGAGGTGGACCTCGCCTACGGCGTGCCGGGCCTCGGCCGCTTCCGCGTGAACGTCTTCCAGCAGCGCGGCACCCTCGGTGTGGTCCTGCGCGTCATCCCGTTCAAGATCCAGTCGATCGAGCAGCTCATGCTGCCGAAGGTGCTCGAGAAGCTCGCGGCCGAGCAACGCGGGCTCGTCCTCGTCACCGGCACCACCGGCTCCGGCAAGTCCACCACCCTCGCGGCGATGATCGATCACATCAACGCGACCGAGACCTGCCACATCATGACGATCGAGGATCCCATCGAGTTCCTCATCCGCGACAAGCGCTCGATCGTGAACCAGCGCGAGGTCGGCGTCGACACGATGAGCTTCGGGCACGCGCTGAAGAGCGCGCTGCGCCAGGATCCGGACGTCATCCTGGTGGGCGAGATGCGCGACCTCGAGACCATCGAGACCGCGCTCACCGCGGCGGAGACGGGCCACCTCGTCATGTCGACGCTCCACACGCTCGACGCGACCGAGACCATCAACCGCATCATCTCGGCGTTTCCGCCCTACCAGCAGAAGCAGGTCCGGCTCCAGCTCGGGTCGGTGCTGCGCGGCGTCATCAGCCAGCGGCTCGTGCCCCGCGCCGACGGCAAGGGCCGCGTCCCGGCCATCGAGGTGCTCCTCGCGACGGCGCGCGTGCGCGAGCTCATCGAGGACAAGGACCGCACGAAGGAGATCCCGGAGGCCATCGCCCAGGGCCACGTCTCGTACGGGATGCAGACCTTCGACCAGTCGCTGATGTCGCTCCTCAAGTCCGGGCTCATCACCTACGAGGAGGCGCTGCGGCAGGCGACGAACCCCGACGACTTCGCGCTCCGCGTCTCCGGCGTGTCGGGCACGAGCGACTCGAAGTGGGACTCGTTCGAGAAGGCCGATCCCGCGGGGCCGCCCGCGCCCGGCGCCGCCGCGCGGCCGCCCGCGGGCGCGGCCGCCGCCGCGCGCGCGCAGCCCGGACGGCCGCCCGTCCCGCCCGTCGCACCGCGGCCCGCGGCCGCCCCCGCGAAGGCGCGAGAGGACGACTTCCAGATCGAGCGTTTCTGAGCCGCGTCCGGCGGGAAGCGGGTGGAGCCCCGTCCCGTCGGCTCGGCCGGGGCTTCCTCCGCGGGGCGAGTGGCGCTATATCGGCTGCTCTTCCAGGAGGTCACCCGTGTCCCGCATCTCGCTCCCCCGCGGCGCTGCCGCGGTCCTCCTCGTCGCGCTCGCCTCGGCCTGCGCCCGCGCCTCCGGCCCGGGCATCGAGAGCGCCCTGCCGGTGCTCCCCGGCTCGCCGTGGGACGGCGCCCACGAGGCGCTCGCCCGGCTCGATCCTCACCTGCGCGACGCGAGCGCCGTCGGCGCGCGCGCGTCGACGGCGAAGACCGAGGTGGTCATCGCCGGGGTCCGCTTCGAGGAGGTGATGATCACCGCCAAGGCGGATCTGCCCCGGGTCCGCTCCGTCTCGCTCGCCGCCGCTCCCCCCCGCGACGGCTGCGAGCACGTCCGCGAGGAGCTCGTGAAGGCGCTCGGGCCGGCGTGGAACGTCGGCGAGACTCGCCTCGGCGCCACCACCGCCCGGCACGACGGCCAGGTCGCGCGCATCGTCTGCAACGGCGCCGAGCTGTCCCTCACCATCGCCGGCTGAGCGCTTCCCGGGGCCGGCCGCGCGGCGTAGCGTCACCTCGATGGCGCCCCCGGGCAGGCGAAGGACCCCCGCGATGGCGGACGACGCTCCCCCCCTGGCGCGCGCCAAGGCGCTCGCGCTCCGGCTCCTCGCCAGCCGCGCGCGCACCGAGGCGCAGCTCCGCGCCCGGCTCGCGAAGGCCGAGCTGGGGGCGGAGGGGGACGCGGTGGTGGGCTGGCTGCGCGGGCTCGGCTACCTCGACGACGCGGCCTACGCCCGCGCGCGTGCCCGCGCGCTCGTCGCGCCCGGGCGGCTCGGCCCGCGGCTCGCGGAGCGGCGGCTGCGCACGGCCGGGATCGCGGGCGCAGAGGCGCGCGCGGCCGTCGCCGCCGCGCTCGCGGAGGCCGAGGGGGAGGGGGAGGGCGGCGAGGTCGCGCTCTGCCGCGCCCTCGCGGCTCGCCGCGCGCGCGGGGCGGCGCTCGAGACGCTCGACGATCGGGCGCGCCGGCGGCTCGCGCGCTTCCTGCTCGGGCGCGGGTTCGCCGGCCCGGTCGTCGCGCGGGTGCTGGGGATCTGGGAGGACGCCTGAATCACGGCCTCCGAGCGCGGCTGCGCGCCGGGCGGGCCTCTGTTATCCTCCCCGGCCTCATGCGCCTCCCCGCCGCCCTCGCGCTCTGTGTCCTCCTGTCCGCGTGCGGCTCGAAGCGCGTCAGCTTCAGCGGCCAGATCAAGTACGAGCCGACGGCCGAGGCCAACTACGAAGCGGGCGTGGACGAGCTCAAGCACGACAACTTCTCGGAGGCGGTGAAGTTCTTCGAGTACGTCCGGACCAAGTTCCCGTTCTCGAAGTACGCGCCGCTCTCCGAGCTGCGGCTCGCCGACCTCAAGTTCGACCAGGAGCGCTACGTCGAGGCCGCCGAGGCCTACCAGCAGTTCGTGACCATGCACCCCACGCACGAGGAGGTCGAGTACGCGGAGCTCCGCGTCGGCCTCTCGTACCTGCGCGACGCCCCCGGCGACTTCGTCCTGTTCCCGCCGGCCCACGAGAAGGACCAGCGGCAGGTGGAGAAGGCCGCCCGCGCGCTGCGCGACTTCGTGCAGGCCAAGCCCGACTCGAAGCACGCGCCCCAGGCGAGGAAGCTCCTCGCCGAGGCGGAGGGGCGCCTCGCGTCGCACGAGTGGTACGTCGGCGAGTACTACTTCAAGCGCAAGCGCTGGGCGGGCGCGGCCGGACGTTACGAGGCCCTCGTCGCGAAGTACCCCGGGTCGCGGCACGAGGCGGAGGCGCTCATGAAGCTCGCCCGCTCGTACCTCGAGATCGACGAGAAGCACCGCGCCCGGACGGCGCTCCAGAAGCTCATCGTGAAGCACCCGCAGGACCCGCGGCGCCCGGAGGCGGAGAAGCTCCTTGCGTCCCTCCGGTGAGCCGCCGGGGGCGCCGCGTCCGGAGCTCGGCGCGCGGGCGCGCGTCCGCCGGGAGCGGGCGGCGCGGGTCGGCGCTCCCCACCTCGTCCCGTCGCTGCTCGCGCTCCTCGCCGCCGCGGCGGCGTGGGCGCTGTGGGGAAGGATCTCCTGCGGGGGCGCCGGCCTCGCGGTCTCGAGCCCCGAGACGCAGGTGAAGGCGGCGCTCGCGCGCCAGGATCGCGCCCGCGTCCCCGACGTCTACGGCTTCCGCTCGGGCGGCACCGCCTCGTTGCGCGCGGTGCGCTACGAGGACGTGGTGGTCGCGGTGGATGGGGGCAAGGCGCGCGTGGTGGCCGTCGTCGAGGCCGACGGCGACGTGGCGTGGGGAGACGAGCGCGCGCAGCTCTCGTACGTGGGGCGCGAGGCGTTCGAGATGAGCCGGTGCAACGCCGCCGGCTGGTGCGGCGACGGGCGGCAGTTCGCGGGCCTCAAGGGCGTGCTCGCCACGCTCTTCCGGCGCGAGGACGCGTTCAACGGTCGGGATCCCGACTCCTACGCGCGCCTCGTCTCGGAGCGGTACGCCGGGGCGGGCGGCAAGGACGCGTTGCTCGCGCGCCTCCGCGAGGATCTCCGCGCGGCGCCCGCGGCGCGGGTGCGGATCTCGGCGTGGCAGATCCGGGTCGAGCGCGACCGCGCCATCGTGGGCGAGGACTACGAGCTCGCGGTGGGCGAGGAGCCGCCGCGCGCGCTGCGCGCCCGCTACGAGCTCGTCCGCGAAGGGGAGCGCTGGGCCATCGCGTCGGGGCTGTGATCGTCGCGCGCCGGGGGGCGCCGTCATGATCGGCGTGGCCACGCCGTCCGCGTGCTACGCTGCGCGGCCGGAGGGCTCCGTGGACGACACCCTGAAGCAGTCGCTCGCGCTCGGGCGCGCGTACTATCTGAAGAAGGACTACGGCCTCGCGGAGACGTACCTGACGCAGGTGGTCGAGTCGAACCCCTCGTTCGCCGACGTCTACAACATGCTGGGCGTCGTCTACCACGACCAGGGCCAGTACCAGAAGGCGCTGCGGGCGTTCGAGGCGGCGCTGCGGATAAACCCCGGGTACACGGACGCGGCGCTCAACCTGGCCGTCACCTACAACGACACCGGCAAGTACCGCGAGGCGCAGGAGACGTATCGGCACGCGCTCTCCCGCTCCGGCGCCGCGCACGGGAAGCTCGACCGCTACGTCCAGGGCAAGCTCGCGAACATGTACGCGGACATCGCCGACGTGTACCTCTCCGCCGGCCTGCACGAGGAGGCCATCGCCGAGTACCGCCGCGCCCTCGCGCTCGGCCCCGCGTTCTGCGACATCCGCGCGAAGCTCGCGGGCGCGCTGCGCGACGCGGGCGATCGCGAGCAGGCCATCCGCGAGTACGAGGAGGTCGTGCGGCAGAACCCCTCCTACGTCCTCGCCCGCCTGAACCTGGGCCTCGCGCTGTACGGGGGCGGGCGCAGGGAGGACGCCGTCGCGCAGTGGCGCGCGGTCCTCGAGGTCTCTCCCGGCAACCGGAACGCGGAGCTCTACCTCCAGGTCGCCGGCGCCTGACGTCGGCGCCGGCCGTTGCCCGCGCGCGGCGGCGCCAGTATGGGGATCGCATGGAGCTCGAGAAGATCCGTCTCACGAGCATGAGCCACGGCGCGGGTTGAGCCTGCAAGATCCGCCCGGCGGATCTGGCGCAGGTGCTGCGCCACGTGCCCAGGGTCGAGGAGCCGCGCGCCCTCGTGGGGACCGAGACGCGCGACGACGCGGCCGTCTACAAGCTGTCGGACACCGAGGCCATCGTCGAGACGGTCGACTTCTTCACGCCCGTCGTGGACGACCCCTACTGGTTCGGCCGCATCGCCGCGGCGAACGCGCTCTCGGACGTGTGGGCGATGGGGGCGCGGCCGCTCTTCGCGCTGAACCTCGTCGGCTGGCCGGTCGCGAAGCTGCCCATGGAGATGCTCGGGGAGGTGCTGCGCGGCGGCGCGGAGTCGGCGCGGCTCGCGGGGGCGCCCATCCTCGGGGGCCACTCGATCGACGACCCCGAGCCGAAGTACGGCATGGCCGTCACCGGGATCGTCCACCCCGACCGCGTGCTCCGCAACGTCGGCGCGCGCCCGGGCGACGTCCTCCTCCTCACGAAGCCGCTCGGGAGCGGCATCGCGACGACCGCCATCAAGCGCGAGAAGGCCGACGCGGCGCTCATCGAGCGCGCCATCGAGGTGATGAGCGCGCTCAACCGCACGGCGGGCGAGCTCCTCGCGGCGAGCGGCGCCGTGCACGCGCTCACGGACGTCACCGGCTTCGGCCTCCTCGGCCACGGCTGGGAGATGGCGGAGGGCTCGGGGGTGAGCCTGAGGCTGCGCGCGGAGGCGATCCCCGTCCTGCCCGGCGTCCGCGACCTCGCGGCGCAGGACGTGGTGCCCGGCGGCTCGCGCGCGAACCTGAGCTGGATCCGGCCGAACGTGCTCTTCGCCGAGGGGCTCCACCCCACGACGCCCATCGTCCTCGCCGACGCGCAGACGAACGGCGGGCTGCTCGCCGCGGTGGAGGGCGCCCGCGCCGGCACGCTGCTCGAGGCGCTGCGGGCCGCCGGCGTGCAGGCGGTGGCCATCGGCGAGGTGGCCGAGGGTGACCCGCCGCGGATCGAGGTCTTCTAGTCCGGGAGGCGAGCGGAGCCGCCCGCGGTGGCGCACGGACCCTGCGAGCGGGTACGGCGGCGCCGACGCCCTTTGCCAGGGCCAGGTCGGCGGGGCGGCGGCGCAGCGCTCGTGAGATCGTCTGCTAGAATCGGCGCCGATGCTCGCCGGGATCGCCGCCGCCCTCCTCCTCGCCGCCGCGCCTCGCCCCGCGTTCGTCGCGGTGGTGGATCCAGGCCACGGGGGCGACCAGGAGGGCGCGCTCTCGCCCTCCGGCGAGAAGGAGAAGGATCTCGCGCTCGAGATCGCGCGCCGCGTCGCCGCGCGGCTGCGCGCCGTCGGCGGCAAGGTGGTGCTCACCCGCACGGGCGACATCGCCGTCCCGCTCGCGAACCGCGCCGCCGTGGCGAACGCGCTCCGCGCAGACCTGTTCGTCTCGGTGCACCTCAACTCGATGCCGACGGCGGAGGCCCGCAGGCACTCCGCCGGCGTGGAGACCTACTTCCTCTCACCCGACGCGACCGACGCCTCCGCCACGGCGGTGGCCGCCCGCGAGAACGCCGATCGCCTCGCCGGGGAGCCGGAGCTCGATCCCGCCGATCCGGTCGCGGCGATCCTGCAGGATCTCGAGGACCAGGACGCGCTCGCGGGGTCGTCGCGGCTCGCGTACGCGATCCACGATCAGCTCGTCGGAGGGCTCGGCGCGGAGGATCGCGGCGTGAAGCAGGCGCCGTTCTACGTGCTCGCGGGGGCGCGGATGCCGGCGGTGCTCCTCGAGGTCGGCTTCATCTCTCACGAGGGCGAGGCCGCCCGGCTGCGGGCGCCCGAGTACCAGGAGCGGATCGCCGCCGCGATCGCGGAGGGGATCGCGGCCTGGCGGAACGCGGCGCGCCGGGCGAGTAGGTGAGGTCGGGCCCGAAGCCGTGGCGGCGGGCTCACGCTCGTGCTATCTCGCCGCCCCATGCGCACGAACGGTCGCGGCCCGCGGGATCTCCGGAACGTCGTCCTCGAGCCCGGCGTGTCGAAGCACGCCGAGGGCTCCTGCCTCGCGCGCTTCGGCGACACGCACGTGCTCTGCACCGCCTCGGTGGACGAGAAGGTCCCGCCGCACGTCTACGGTACGGGCGCGGGCTGGGTCACCGCCGAGTACGGGATGCTGCCGCGCTCGACGCACGAGCGGATGGCACGGGAGGCGGCGCGCGGCAAGCAGGGCGGCCGCACGCTCGAGATCCAGCGCCTCATCGGCCGCGCGCTCCGCGCCGCCGTGGACCTGCGCGCCCTGGGCACGCGCACCGTCACGCTCGACTGCGACGTCATCCAGGCGGACGGGGGCACGCGGACGGCCGCCATCACCGGCGGTTACGTGGCGCTCGCGCTCGCGCTGCGGGGGCTCCAGCAGCGGAAGACCCTCTCGCGCAACCCGCTCGCGCGCAGCGTCGCGGCCGTGTCCGTCGGCCTCGTCGAGGGCGAGGTCTGCGTGGATCTCGACTACGGGGAGGACTCGACGGCGGAGGTGGACATGAACGTCGTCGCGACCGGCGACGGCGCGCTCGTCGAGGTGCAGGGCACGGCGGAGGGCAAGCCGTTCCCGCGGTCCGATCTCGACCGGATGGTGGACGCGGCGCTCGAGGCCATCGGGCGTCTCAAGGAGCGCCAGGAGCAGGCGCTGCGGGGCTGAACGCCGTGGATCTCCTCTTCGCCTCGACGAACCCCGGCAAGCTGAAGGAGCTCCGGCGGCTCGTCGCGGGGCTGCCCATCCGCGTCGTGTCGCCCGACGAGCTGCCGCGCGCCCTCCCGGAGGTCGAGGAGGACGGCGCCACGTTCCAGGCGAACGCCGAGAAGAAGGCCTCCACCTACGCGCGGCTCGCGGGGATGGCCGCCCTCGCCGACGACTCGGGCCTCGCCGTGGACGCGCTCGGAGGAGCCCCTGGGGTCCGCTCCGCGCGCTGGTCGGACGAGGAGCCAGGGCCGGCGCCGGCGAGCCCCGTGTGCGACCTCGCCGAGGCGGCCGCAGCGGAGCTGGGCCCGGTCGCCGGGCGCGGGGCGCGCGACGAGCGGAACAACGACAAGCTGCTCCGCTCCCTCGCCGGGCTGCCGGACGAGCGGCGCGGCGCGCAGTACGAGGCGGTGCTCGCGGTGGCCCGCGCGGACGGCTCTTTGGTGGCGAGCGTGGCGGGGGTCTGCCGCGGACGGATCGGCCACGCCCGCCGCGGGACGGGCGGGTTCGGCTACGACCCGCTCTTCGTTCCGGACGGGCAGGGCGGGCGGACGATGGCGGAGCTCTCGGCGGAGGAGAAGGACGCGATCTCGCACCGCGGCGACGCCTTCCGGAGGATTCGCTCGCTGCTCGAGCGGCTCGCGCGCGAGGGCGCTTGACGCCAGCACGGCGAGAGGCTAGAGACGGGCGTTCTCGGAAACGGCGGCCTCGGGCCTTCTGGTGTTCCGGGGCGTAGCGCAGCCTGGTAGCGCGCCTGCCTTGGGCGCAGGAGGTCGCGGGTCCGAATCCCGCCGCCCCGATCTTTGACAGCATGGGATGGCCGGGACGCCGAGGAAGCTCGCGGCGATCCCAAGCAGCATGGCGCCCGTAGCTCAGTTGGATAGAGCGTCGGCCTTCGAAGCCGCAGGTCGGGGGTTCGATTCCCTCCGGGCGCGCCACGCACGGCGCGACCTCCGGGCGCGCCGACTTTTTGGTTTACGGTGAGTATAGCTCAATCGGTAGAGCACTGGACTGTGGATCCGGGGGTTAAGGGTTCGAGCCCCTTTACTCACCCCATTCGTTTTCGAAGGGCACCTGCGCCCGTAGCTCAGCTGGATAGAGCAGCGGCCTTCTAAGCCGCGGGTCGGGGGTTCGACTCCCTCCGGGCGTGCCAACCGTCCGGCGCGGAGGCGCAGCCGGATGAGGCTGCGCCGGAGCGCGAACCGGCGTTGACATGCTGCGGGGAGGCTGCTAGATACGCGGCCCCTCGGCCATCCCGAGCAGCACTCGGGCGCGTAGCTCAACTGGCAGAGCAATGGACTCTTAATCCATAGGTTGAAGGTTCGATTCCTTCCGCGCTCACACGACGGGGATCTGGCGAAAGCCGGGTCCCCGTCGACTTTCGTGGCGCGTGAGCGGCCCGCAGCCGGAGCGTGAGGCTACGGGCCCGAGACGTCGGGAAGCGGCCGTCGCGAGCCTCTCCGTAGCCCTAAGCCCGTGGCCGGAAGCCTTCTTCCTCAGTCCTTCTTGCCGCCCTCGATGACGCCGAAACGGGGGCGCTTGCGCTCGGGGGGACGCAGGATGCCGGCCTTGATCGAGGGCCAGGGCAGGGCGCACTCGAAGCGGCGCCCGCGGAACGTCAGCTCGGCGCGCGCGCCCCACTCGTCGAGCAGCACCTCGGGGGTGTCTCGCTCCACCACCAGGTTCAGCCGGACGAGCTCCTCGTCCTTCAGGTACTCGGGGAGCTTCACGCCCAACGCGTTCGGCGCGACGATCACGCACTCGATCGCCTGGGCCGCGCGGCAGGCCTCCAGCATCTCGGCGTAGCGGTGCTGGACCGCGTAGAGCTCGAGCACCCCCTCCGCCCACGCCGGGCAGCCGGGCAGGCACTTCTCTTCCGGGGCATGCTGGTGAGCGACCGTCACGGGGCCATCTCGTACTACAAACCCGGGCCGTCGTCTGCGGCGGGCGTGGTAAAGGTCGTCGCCATCGGGCGGGTGGCGGAACTGGCAGACGCACCAGACTTAGGATCTGGCGCCGAGAGGCGTGAGGGTTCGAGTCCCTCCCCGCCCATTTCGCGCTTGACCACCCCCGCCCCACGCACATAGCACTACCGGCTTTCCGCGATCCGCCAGAAGGGCCCGAAACGACATGAAGATCCAGGTCGAGAACGTCTCCCCCGTCGAGAGGAAGGTCAGCATCGAGGTCGACCCCGACCGAGTCGCCCAGGAGCTCGAGCGCGCCTACGCAGGGCTCGGGCGGCGGGTGAAGCTGCGCGGCTTCCGGCCGGGCAAGGCGCCGCGCAAGGTGCTCGAGCGTCAGTTCCGCGCCGAGGTCGAGAGCGAGGTCCTCGAGAAGATCGTCCAGCAGACGTTCGCCGAGGCGGTGAAGGTCGAGTCGCTCCCGCTCGTGGCGCCGCCGCACGTCTCCGTCTCCGAGGGCGTCGCGGACGGCAAGCCGATCCGCTACACCGCCCGGGTCGAGGTCAAGCCCGCCATCGCGCCGAAGGACTACCGGGGACTCGAGGTCACGCGGAAGGCGCCCGAGGTCACGGACCAGATGGTCTCGGACGAGCTGAGCCGGCTGCAGGACTCGCTGGCGCAGCTCGTCCCGGTGGAGGGTCGGTTCGAGGCGCAGGAAGACGACTGGGCCGTGATCGACCACGAGGGGACGATCGACGGCAAGCCGTTCGAGGGCGGCAAGGCCGAGGGCGTCACGGTGAAGGTCGCCCCGGGCGCCATCTCCGACGGGAACCTCGAGGCCCTGAAGGGCAAGAAGCTGGGCGAGACGGTCGAGCTGGACGAGCCGTTCCCGGAGGATCACCGGGTCGAGCAGCTGCGCGGCAAGACCGCCCACATGAAGGTGACGCTGAAGGCGCTCAAGACGCGCCAGCTCCCGGCGCTGGACGACGCGCTCGCGAAGGAGGCCGGGGTGGAGGGCATCGAGACGCTCGACGCCCTGCGGGCGCGCATCCGCGCGGACCTCGAGAAGCGCGAGAAGCGTCGCGCCGAGTCGGAGGTGAAGGACGCGCTGGTCAAGGCGGCGCTCGCGAAGAACGAGTTCGAGGTCCCCCCCGCGCTCGTCGAGCGCGCCATCGACTCGATGCTCGAGGGGGCCGCGGAGCGGTTCGCCCGCTCGGGGATCGACATCCGGCGCCTGGAGCTCGACTTCGCCAAGATGCGCGCCGACATGCGGGAGCAGGCCCTGCTGCAGGTGCGCGGGGCGCTCCTGCTCGAGGCCATCGCCGACGCGGAGAAGATCGAGGTCACGGATGAGGACTTGCAGGCGGAGGCCGCCCGCATCGCGGAGGAGCTGGGGGCGCCCCTTGCGAAGGTCCAGCAGCAGATGCGCGGCAAGGACGCGCGCGAAGCACTAAAGAACAAGGTGCGGGAGGACAAGGCGCTCGCCCTGCTGTCCTCGGCCGCGAACATCCAGCCCGCCTAGGAACCCGGTCCCATGCCCTACATCCCGATGCCCTACGTCGTCGAGCAGACGCACCGCGGTGAGCGGAGCTACGACATCTACTCGCGCCTGCTCAAGGATCGGATCGTCTTCCTCGGGACCCCGATCGACGACGACGTCGCGAACGTGGTGATCGCGCAGCTGCTGTTCCTCGAGTCCGAGGACCCGGACAAGGACATCAGCCTCTACATCAACAGCCCGGGCGGTTCGGTGACCTCCGGCCTCGCGATCTACGACACCATGCAGTACGTGAAGCCGCAGGTGTCCACCATCTGCCTCGGCCAGGCGGCCAGCATGGGCGCGTTCCTCCTGGCCGGGGGCGCGGCGGGCAAGCGGTTCGCCGTCCCGAACGCGCGCATCATGATCCACCAGCCGATGGGCGGGTTCCAGGGACAGGCCACCGACATCGACATCCAGGCCCGCGAGATCCTTCGGCTCAAGGCGAAGCTGAACGACATCCTCGCGAAGCACACGAAGCAGCCGCTGGAGCGGATCGAGAAGGACACCGATCGCGACTACTTCATGGGGGCCGGCGAGGCCAAGGAGTACGGCCTCATCGACGAAGTGATCGTGCACAAGCCGAAGGCGACGGAGAAGAAGGCGCAGTAAGATTTTCGAGAGGGCGGTCGCGCCGGGGTACCCTGGGGGGCAGCAGCCGGGTGAGCGTGCTCGTGACGAGGAGGTAGGCTTTGGAGAAGCGCGAGACCTTGAGCTGCAGCTTCTGCGGGAAGTCGCAGAAGGAGGTCAAGAAGCTCATCGCTGGGCCGACGGTCTACATCTGCGATGAGTGCATCGGCCTCTGCAACGACATCATCGCGGAGGAGATCGCCGGCGAGGAGAAGCGCGAGCAGAAGCTCCGCGTCCCGCGCCCGTCGGAGATCAAGACGATCCTCGACGAGTACGTGGTGGGCCAGGAGCGAGCCAAGAAGACGCTCGCGGTCGCGGTCCACAACCACTACAAGCGGATCGAGAGCCGCGTCTCGATCGACGACGTCGAGCTGCAGAAGTCGAACATCCTGCTCCTCGGCCCCACCGGCTCGGGCAAGACGCTGCTCGCGCAGACGCTCGCCAAGATCCTGAACGTCCCGTTCACGATCGCCGACGCGACGACCCTCACCGAGGCCGGCTACGTCGGCGAGGACGTCGAGAACATCATCGTGAACCTGCTGCAGGCCGCCGATCACGACATCGAGCGGGCGCAGAAGGGCATCGTCTACATCGACGAGATCGACAAGATCGCCCGCAAGAGCGAGAACCCGTCGATCACCCGCGACGTGTCGGGGGAGGGCGTGCAGCAGGCGCTCCTCAAGATCATCGAGGGCACGGTCGCGAACGTCCCGCCGAAGGGCGGCCGCAAGCACCCCCAGCAGGAGTTCCTGCAGGTCGACACGACCAACATCCTCTTCATCTGCGGCGGCGCCTTCTGCGGCCTCGAGCAGATCATCGAGCGCCGCTCCGGCGGCCGCAGCCTGGGCTTCGGCTCCGACGTCACCTCCAAGAGCGAGAAGAACATCGGGGAGCTGCTCGCGATGGTGGAGCCCGACGACCTCCTCAAGTTCGGGATGATCCCGGAGTTCGTGGGCCGCCTGCCGGTGATCACGAGCCTCGAGGAGCTCGACGAGCCCGCGCTGATCGAGATCCTCACCAAGCCGCGCAACGCCCTCGTGAAGCAGTACAAGCGGCTGCTCGAGATGGACGGGGTCTCGCTCAAGTTCACGGACGGCGCGCTCAAGGCCATCGCGCGCGCGGCGACGAAGAACAAGGCGGGCGCCCGCGGGCTCCGCGCCATCCTCGAGAGCGCGATGCTCGACATCATGTACGACGTGCCGAGCCGCCGGAACGTCCGGGAGATCGTGATCTCCGAGGACGTGATCGACAAGAAGGAAGCGCCGCTCGTGGTGATGCAGAAGGAGGCGGAGAGCGCGTAGCCGCTCGTCGCCGCCCTCGCCTCCGGGACGGGGCCGCCTCGGCGGCCCCGTTCGCGTTGGCGGGGCGTCCCCCCGCTCAGGACGCGTGCACGTAGCGGAACCAGGTGAGCCGGTCGGCGAGCGGCTCGCCCGTCGGGGCGTTCCAGCGCGGCGGCGCCGCCGCCCAGCGCGCGCGCAGCTCGCCCGCGAGCCGGCGGGCCTCGGCGAGGTAGCCGGTCCGCAGCGCGTCGGCCTCCTCGTCGGAGAGCGGCGGCTCGGGGGCGGCGCCCGGAGCGGCGAGGTCGGCGAGCGATCCCACTCGCAGGTCCACCGGACACGGCTCCGGGGGCGCTCCCGCCGCGCGGCGCCAGGTGCCGTCCATCCAGCCCAGCCGGTAGAGCGGCACGAACGCCTCGCCCTCCTCGGCGAGGAGCTCGATGGCCGACAGGAGGAAGTCCACCTCGGCCGGGGTGGCGTGGTAGGGGAGCGAGATGCGCACCCAGCCCGGCTTCAGCGCCTGCACGCCGGCGGCGATCGCGCGGCGGAACTCCGCGGAGCGCTCCGGGCCGATGCCGAGGAGCCGGTGGCCGTAAGGCCCGGCGCACGAGCAGCCCGCCCGGCTCTGGATCCCGAAGAGATCGTCGAGGAGCGTCGCCACGAGGGCATGGTGCAGGCCCTCGACGTTGAACGACAGGATGGGCAGGCGCGGCCCGGTGGACGGGCCGTAGAGCCGCACGCGCGGTTGCCGTCGTAGCCGCGCGACCGCGGCCTCTGCGAGCGCGACGTCGTGGGCGAGGATGCGCTCGGGCCCGACGAGCTCCTTCACCAGGAAGGCGAGCCCGGCGCGCACGTCCCCGAGGATGTCGGGCGTGCCGCCCTCCTCGCGCTCCGCGAGCCGACCCGTGTAGTCGACGGAGAGGCGCGCGGGCGCGGCGGGGCCGGGGGCCTCGCCGGGGCCCACGTAGTCGACGGTGCCGCCGCCGGGGCGCTCCGGCGCGCGGCTGCGGAACAGCGCGCGGTGCGCCACGAGGATCCCGGAGCCCTCCGGTCCGCCGAGGAACTTGTGGGTGGAGACGAAGATGGCGTCCAGCCGCTCCGCCGGATCGGGCGGGTGCATGTCGATCGGCACGTACGGCCCCGCGGCGGCGTAGTCCGCGCAGGCGAGGAAGGCGTGGGCGTGGAGCACCCGCGCGATGCCCCGCACGTCGGACAGGGCGCCGGAGACGTTGGAGGCGGCGGAGAACGCCCCGATTCGCAGCGGCCGGCCGGCGTGCGCCCGGGCCTTGCGGGCGAGGTCGTCGAGGTCGAGCCGCCCGGCGGCGTCGAGCTCCACCTCGACCACGTCGGCCACCGACTCGAGCCAGGGCAGCTCGTTCGAGTGGTGCTCGTACGGCGAGACGAGCACGACGGGTCGCTCGCCGTCGGGGATCGCACCCGAGAGGCGGTAGCGGCGCTCGAGCGGCTCGGAGATCCGCAGCCCGAGCAGCCCGACGAGCTTGTTCACCGCGGCGGTCGCTCCGCTCCCGACGAACAGCACCACGTCCTCCTCCGAGGCGTGGACGCAGCGGGCGATGGCGGCGCGGGCGTCCTCGCGCAGGCGCGTCATGGCCCGGCCGGTCGTCGAGAGGGCCGTGTGCGTGTTGGCGTAGAGGGGCCGCGCCGAGGCCACGCGCGCCTCGACGAACGAGAGCGCGCGCCCGGAGGCGGTGAGGTCGGCGTAGGTGACGAGGCGGGGGCCGAGCGGCGACTGGACGAACGTGCGGCGGCCGATCTCGGACGCGCGAAGGAGGGCGGTGGCCTCGGCGAACGTCATGGCGCTCGGTTGTAGCCGCCCGGAGGGCGGACCGCCAGGCGACCGGACGGCCTCGCGTCAGCGCCGGGCCGCCGCCCGATCGCCGCGCGGCGCCTCGCTCCCGGGCGGGACGGGGCTCCTCCTCGACGCCCCGGCGGGCGCACGTGGCGCGTCCGGGCGGGCGCGCGAAGTCCCTGTGTGGTGTGCACGGTTCGGCTCGAAGAAGCCCGGCCGGTCCGCTGTTACATGGTGGTAGAAATCTCGAACCCGCCGGCGGGTTCCCCCGCCTGGCCGCCAAGGAGCCGACAGACGTGCCCATCTTCTCGCGCAACGACGACGGCAGGAGGGACGGGAAGAGGACCCGCAGCCTCCCGCTCCTTCCGCTCCGCGACATCATCGTGTTCCCGCACATGGTGGTGCCGCTCTTCGTCGGCCGGCAGAAGTCGATCGCGGCGCTCGAGGAGGCGATGGCCCATGACAAGGCCATCCTCCTGTGCGCCCAGAAGAAGGCGAAGACGAACGAGCCGTCCGCCGAGGACATCTTCGCGGTCGGGACGATCGGGACGATCATCCAGCTGCTCCGGCTGCCGGACGGCACGGTGAAGGTGCTCGTCGAGGGCAAGCTCCGCGCGCGCGTGAAGCGCTTCCTCGACTCCGAGCGCTTCCTGCTCGCCGAGGCGGAGGAGATCGAGGAGACCAGCGATCGCACCGTCGAGCTCGAGGCGCTGATGCGCTCGGTGCAGTCGACCTTCGAGGCCTACGTCAAGCTGAACAAGCGGATCCCGCCGGAGATGCTCACCAGCGTCGCGTCGATCGACGACCCGGCGCGCCTCGCCGACACCATCGTCGCGCACCTCTCCCTCAAGCTGAACGACAAGCAGTCGATCCTCGAGACCGAGTCGCCCACCAAGCGGCTCGAGAAGCTCTACGAGCTGATGCAGGGCGAGATCGAGATCCTGCAGGTCGAGAAGAAGATCCGGACGCGCGTCAAGAAGCAGATGGAGAAGACGCAGAAGGAGTACTACCTAAACGAGCAGATGCAGGCCATCCAGAAGGAGCTGGGTGAGCGCGACGAGTTCAAGAACGAGATCCAGGAGCTCGAGGAGAAGATCAAGAACAAGAAGATGTCGAAGGAGGCCACCCTCAAGGCCAAGAAGGAGCTCAAGAAGCTCAAGATGATGAGCCCGATGAGCGCCGAGGCCACGGTGGTGCGCAACTACATCGACTGGATCCTCACGCTCCCCTGGTACGAGTACACCGAGGACAAGCTCGAGATCCCCGAGGCGGAGCGGATCCTCGACGAGGATCACTACGGGCTCCGCAAGCCCAAGGACCGCATCCTCGAGTACCTCGCCGTCCAGAAGCTCGTCGAGAAGATCAAGGGCCCCATCCTCTGCTTCGTCGGCCCGCCCGGCGTGGGCAAGACCTCGCTGGCGCGCTCCATCGCCCGCGCCATGAACCGGAAGTTCGTCCGCATCAGCCTCGGCGGCGTCCGCGACGAGGCCGAGATCCGCGGCCACCGGCGCACCTACATCGGCGCGCTGCCCGGCAAGATCATCCAGTCGCTGAAGAAGGCCGGCTCGGGGAACCCGGTGTTCCTCCTCGACGAGGTGGACAAGATGTCCACCGACTTCCGGGGCGATCCCTCCGCCGCGCTCCTCGAGGTCCTCGACCCCGAGCAGAACCACAACTTCAACGACCACTACCTCGACCTCGACTACGACCTCTCGAAGGTCATGTTCATCTGCACGGCCAACACGATGGGCGGGATCCCCGGGCCGCTGCAGGACCGCATGGAGGTCATCCGCATCGCGGGGTACACCGACCTCGAGAAGCTCTCCATCGCGCAGCGCTACCTCATCCCGAAGCAGCGCGAGGTGAACGGGCTCGAGAAGGTGCCCGTGGAGTTCAAGCGCAGCGCGCTCAAGGCGCTGATCCACAAGTACACGAAGGAGTCCGGGGTCCGCTCGCTGGAGCGCGAGGTCGGCTCCGTCTTCCGCAAGATCGCCAAGGACGTCCTGAAGCAGGACTCGCTGGACGGCAAGCAGTACGTGGTCACCGAGAAGGCCGTGCAGAAGTACCTGGGGCCGCCGCGCTACCGCTACGGCACCGCGGAGGAGAAGGATCAGATCGGCCTCACCACCGGGCTCGCCTGGACCGAGCTCGGCGGTGAGCTGCTCACCGTCGAGGCCCAGGTGATGCCCGGCAAGGGCAAGCTCATGATCACCGGCAAGCTGGGCGAGGTCATGCAGGAGTCCGCCCAGGCGGCCATGAGCTACGTGCGCTCCCGCGCGGATCTGCTCGGGCTCGACAAGCGCTTCCTCGAGAACGTCGACATCCACGTGCACGTCCCGGAGGGCGCCATCCCGAAGGACGGCCCGTCCGCCGGCATCACCATGGCGACCACGCTCGTGTCGGCGCTCTGCCGCTTCCCCGTCCGCAAGGACGTCGCGATGACCGGCGAGATCACGCTGCGCGGGCGGGTCCTGCCCATCGGCGGGCTGAAGGAGAAGGTGCTCGCGGCGCACCGCGGCGGGATCAAGAAGGTCCTCATCCCGAAGGAGAACGAGAAGGACATCCGCGAGATCCCGAAGAAGGTCCGCGAGCGGCTGCAGATCGTGTGCGTGGACCACGCCGACGACGTGCTGCGCGAGGCGCTCGTGCTCGAGCACGCCGACACGTTCCTGCGTCGCGCGCCGGAGGCGTCGGCGCCGGAGCATCCGGAGGCGGCGGCCCAGGCTTAAGAGGCCGTGAAACAATCCCGACGCCTGCTGCGACGCACGCTGCCTGCCTGCGCGGGGCAGACTCCTCCCTGCGCTGCTCGACGTGCCTCACAGGCACGCCTGCGCTGCTCGGTCGTCGTGTGCCCCGCTCGTCGTCGGCATCGCGCGTCTCGCGACGGCTCGGGAATGTTTCACGACCTCTGAGCCGCTCCCTCGGAGGTAACGAGGCCGGACGCCCGCGCGGGCGCCCGGCCTCGTCGCGTCTGCGCGGCGCGGCGGGGGAGGGACGCTGCGGCTCGCGCGCCTCTCGCCCGGCCGTCGTGCGCACCCCGCGCCGGGCGGGCATAATGGCGGCCGCGACGGCGGCCCGGGGCGCCGCCTCGCCCGGAGCCCGGGATGCGTCTGCTGGTCCAGCTCGTCGAGGCGCTCTCCGTCTTCCTCGTCATCTTCTACCTGTACTGCCGGTCGCCCGCGTTCCGGCCGCTCAGGGCCGAGTGGCCGCGGCCGCGCGGGAAGGTGCGCCTCTACCTCGTGTTCACCGGCATCGCGGTGCTGGGGAACTACCTCGGGATCCCGGTGCTCGACGGCGAGGCGATCGTCAACACGCGAGCCGTGGGCGCGACGCTGGCCGGGCTCCTGGGCGGGCCGCTCCTCGGGCTCCTCGTCGGCGCGACCGCGGGCGTCCACCGCGTGACGGCGCTGGGCGGCGCCGCCGCGCTCGCGGGGGCGGTGGCGACCACGCTGGAGGGGCTCCTGGGCGGCCTCGTGCACGTCGCGCTGCGGCGCAGGCCGGAGCGCCTCATGACGCGCGCGGTCGCGTTCGCGACGACCTTCGCGGGCGAGATCCTGCACATGGGCATCGTGCTCCTCCTCACGCGTCCCTTCGGTCAGGCGGTGGAGGTCGTGCGAGTGATCGGGCTGCCGATGATCCTCGCGAACCCCGTGGGCGCCGCCCTCTTCATGGCGGTGCTCAACGAGCGCCAGCGAGAGCACGATCGCGTCGCGGCCGCGTCCTCGGCGCGCGCCCTGAAGGTGGCGGAGCGGACGCTCGGGCTCATGGCGCGCGGCTTCGGCCCGGAGCTCGCGAAGGAGCTGGCCGACATCGTGAAGGAGGAGACGGGCGTCGGGGCGGTCGGCGTGACCGACACGGAGCGGGTCCTGGCGTGGGCGGGCCTCGGCGGCGACCACCACGCCCCCGGCGGCCCGATCATGTCGCCCTTCACGCGTCAGTCGATCTCGGCCAACGCGGTGACGTTCGCGGACGGCGTCCACCAGTCGTACGACTGCCGCATCTCGCCGGAGTGCCCGCTCAACTCGGTGATCGTGGTGCCGCTGCAGATCGACGGCGCCGTCGTCGGGACGGTGCAGCTGTTCGAGCCGCGCGACCGTCGCTTCCTCAACATGAACCGGACCCTCGGCGAGGGCATCGGCGCGCTCCTGTCGAGCCAGCTCCTCGTCACGCGCTACCAGGAGCAGAAGAACCTGCTGCTCCAGGCGGAGCTGAAGCTCGTGCACGCTCAGGTGAACCCGCACTTCCTGTTCAACGCGCTCACCACCATCATGGCGGTGACGCGGCGGGACGCGCCGCGCGCCCGCGAGCTGCTGAGCCACCTCTCGAACTTCTTCCGGAAGAACCTGAAGCGGAGCGGTGAGCTGTCGACGCTCAGGGAGGAGCTGGAGCACGTCGGCTCGTACCTCGAGATCGAGAAGGCCCGCTTCCAGCACCGGCTCGTGGTGGAGACCGACGTGGACGCGTCCCTGCTCGACATGAGGCTGCCGACCTTCACGCTCCAGCCGCTCATCGAGAATGCCATCAAGCACGGGGTCTCCGCGGCGGTCGGGGCGGGCACGGCGCGGATCCGGGCGTACCGGCGGGACGGCGCGGCGGTGATCGAGATCGAGGACGACGCCGGGGCCTACGCCGAGCGCCCCGGCGGCGACGGGCTCGGGATGAAGATCGTCGACCGGCGGATCAAGCAGCTGCTCGGGCCCGAATACGGCGTGAGCGTCGCGTGCGTCCCCGACGAGCTGACCCGCGTGACGGTCCTCCTGCCGGTCGAGGGGGTGCGCCGATGATGATGCGCGCGCTGATCGTGGACGACGAGCTGCTCCCGCGCGAGGAGCTGGCGCTGCTGCTGAAGGCGACGGGGGAGTTCGTGGTGGTGGGGGAGGCCGAGGACGGGGTGGAGGCCCTCGCGGCGATCCGGCGCGAGCGTCCCGACGTCGTGTTCCTCGACGTCAGGATGCCAGGCGTGAGCGGGTTCGACCTCCTCTCGATGATCGAGGACGAGGTGATGCCGCAGGTGGTGTTCGTGACCGCGCACGACGAGTTCGCGATCCGCGCCTTCGACGAGGACGCGGTCGACTACCTGCTGAAGCCGGTGTCCCCCGAGCGCCTCGCCCGGACGGTCGAGCGGCTGAAGCAGCGCTCCGCGCCGTCCGGCCGCCCGCCGTTCGCGAGCGCCCCCATCACGCGCGTCCCGTGCGCGGGCAAGCGCACCATCAAGCTGGTCAACGTGACGGACGTCGAGATCGTCAAGTCGACGATCTCCGGCGTGTACGTGGTGAGCGGTCAGGGCGAGTTTGGCACCGAGCTGACGCTGCAGGTGCTGGAGGAGCGCGCCGGGCTCCTGCGGTGCCACAAGCAGTACCTGGTGAACGCCGCGGCCATCGACGAGGTCTCCCTCGGCGACGGCTCGAACGCGACCATCCGCACCCGCTCGGGACACACGGTCCCGATCAGCCGCCGCCACCTCTCCCGCGTCCGCGAGCTGCTGGGGTTCTGACGGTGAGCGGGCGCCTCCGGTCGCGTTCGCCGAGGGCGCCGTCGTGCAGGCTCACGCCGGCGGGACGCGCGCGTAGTACCGGTGGGCGCCGCGCGCGCTCGGCAGCGGCACGAGGCCGAGGCGCGCGAGATCCCAGCCCGGCGCGCCGTCCTTCACGACCACCCAGCGTCGCGCCACGCGGCGGGCGTCCCGCAGCGCCTCGGCCGCGAGCGGGCTCGCCTGGGCCAGCCGGCGGACGAGATCGAAGCCGCCGGGCTCGGCGCGGGCGTGGCGGAACATCGGGTCGAACACCACCACGTCGAAGCTGCGGGGCGGGAGCGCCGCGAGCGCGGCCCGGTGCTCCGCCGCGCGCACCTCCACCCGACGCGCGGCGGGGTCGGGGTGCCGGGCGAGCCCCTCCGCCACCCACGCGGCGAGCGCGGGGGAGGCCTCCAGCCCGACGACGCGGCCGCGCGGGCCCGCCGCGACCGCGGCGACCAGCGCGTCCGCGCCGAGCCCGAGGGTGCAGTCCAGGACCGCGTCGCCGGGGCCGATCCCGGTGGCGGCGAGGAAAGGGTCGGGCGGGCCGGAGCCCGCGCCGCGCTTCGCCCTGAGCGCCCCCATGCCCGGCGACCAGCGCCGCTCCTCCCCGTCCACCACGAGCGCGGCGTGGCGCGCCGACAGCACGAGCAGCGCGTCGGCCCCCGCCTCCGCGCGCGCCGCCTCGAGCGAGCGGTGGCCGCGCGGCGTGAACGGCAGCGCGTGGCGCGCCGCGGCCGCGCGGGCGGCGGCCTCCTCGGCGGGGGAGGGGCGGAGCGGGGTGGTGACGGCGAGCTTCATCGGACTGGGGGCGGCGGGCCCTTGCCCCCGCTACTCAAGGCTTATATAAGAAATCGCGAATGGTCACGAGGAAGGCGAACGGGCGCGCCGCGAAGGTCCGCAGCTTCTCGGCCACGGACGAGGACGCGGCCATGCTGGAGGCCGTCGCCCGCTACCACGGGTTCTCCAAGTCCGCGACGCTCGTCGGGCTCGTCCGCCGCGAGTTCTGGCGCCTCTTTCCCGCCGGCACGGGCGACATCAAGCCCGCGCGCGGCGCCCGGGTGAAAGCATGACCCTCCCTGTCTTCCCCATCCACGACCCCGTCGCGAGCCCGGAGGCCGGCAGCGACCTTCCCGCCGGCGACGTGCGCGAGCTCGAGGACGAGATCCGCGCGCTGGCGAAGGAGAAGGACGCGGTCATCCTCGCCCACAACTACCAGCTCCCAGAGATCCAGAAGATCGCCGACCACGTCGGCGACTCCCTGCAGCTCGCGATCACCGGGAAGAAGGTCCCCCAGTCCACCATCGTCTTCTGCGGCGTGCACTTCATGGCGGAGTCGGCGAAGGTGCTCGCGCCGGAGAAGCGGGTGCTCCTCCCCAACCTCTCCGCCGGCTGCTCGCTCGCGGACTCGATCACGCCCGAGTCGCTCGAGGACTGGAAGGAGCGCTACCCGGACCACGCGGTGGTCACCTACGTGAACTCCACCGCCGAGGTGAAGGCGCTCTCCGACATCTGCTGCACCAGCGCCAATGCGGCCTCGGTGGTCCGCTCCCTGCCGCAGCAGAAGATCCTGTTCACGCCGGACCGGAACCTCGGCGACTGGGTGAAGGGGAAGGTGCCCGAGAAGGAGATCGTCGTCTACGACGGCTGCTGCCCCGTGCACGACGTGCTGCGCTCCGCGAACGTGAACCGCGTCAAGGACGCGAAGCCCGACGCGGTGGTGATCGCGCACCCCGAGTGCCGCGCCGACGTGATCGAGATCGCCGACGAGGTCTGCTCGACCACCGCCATGCTCACCGCGGTCGAGCGGCACCCGCAGGCCCGCACCTTCATCGTCGCGACCGAGCACGGCATCGTCTACCAGCTGAAGAAGCGCTGGCCCGACAGGGAGTTCATCGTCGCGGACGGCTGCATCGGCTGTCGCATGCACTGTCCGTACATGAAGATGATCGACCTCGTCATGGTCCGCGACGCGCTCCGCCGCGGCAAGCACGAGATCCACGTCCCCCAGGACGTGGCCGAGGGGGCGCGGCGCGCGCTGGAGCGGATGATCGCGGTACCGAGGGACGCCTGACCACCGGTACGTGCGCCGCGGCTACCCGCCGATCGCGAAGTAGAGCACGAAGGCGATCGCCGACCCCGCCATGAGCGGGTGGATCTCGCGGCCGCGGCCGCGGAGCGCCTTCAGCACGACGAAGGAGACGAAGCCCGCCCCGATGCCGTTCGTGATCGAGTAGGTGAACGGCATCACGCTCAGCGTGAGGAACGCCGGGATCGCCTCGGTGGGGTCGTCCCACGCGATGGCGCCGACCTCGCGCATCATCATGAAGCCGACCAGGACGAGGATCGCGCCCGTCGCGTGCGGCGGGACCACGCCCGCGAGCGGCGAGATGAAGAGGCAGAGCGCGAAGAGGGCCCCGGTCACCACCGAGGTGAGGCCGGTGCGGCCCCCCGCGGCGGCGCCGGAGGCGCTCTCGACGTAGGTCGTGGCCGACGAGGCCCCCGCGGCGCCGCCCGCGATCGCGGCGAGCGAGTCCACGAGCAGGACCGCGCTCGGGCGGGGGAAGTTGCCGTCCTCGTCGAGGTACTTCGCCTCCTGCCCGACCGCGACCACCGTGCCGACCGTGTCGAAGAAGTCGGACAGCATGATCGAGAACACCGCCAGGGCGGCGGGCACCACGCCGAGCACGGCGACGAAGGAGAAGTCCACGGTGCCCACCAGCGAGAAGTCGGGCATCGCGATGAACGAGGCCGGGACGTTCGCGACCTGCGGCCCGAACCCGGCGCCGCCGAACGCCGCCTTCGCGCTCACCGCGACGGCGGTGGACACCCCGATGCCGATGAGGAGCGCGCCGCGGACGTTCTTCGCCACGAGCCACGCGGTGAAGAGGAGCGTGAGCACGAAGAGCAGGACGGGGAACCCGGTGAGCCGGCCGTGCTCGCCCAGGGTCAGCAGCCCGCCGCCCGCGGACACGAACCCGGCGTTCTTGAAGCCGATGATCGCGAGGAAGAGGCCGATGCCGATGCCGATGGCGCGCTTCAGCGCCATGGGCACCGCCCGCACCACCGCCTGGCGCAGCCCCGTCGCCACGAGCGCGGTGATGACGAGGCCCTCGGCCACGATGACGCCCATGGCCTGCGCGTAGGAGAGCTTCATCGCGCCCGCGAGCTGGAAGGCGACCACCGCGTTGAGCCCCATGCCGGAGGCGAGCGCGAGCGGCAGGTTCGAGGCGAGCCCCATGGCGATGGTCGCCACCGCCCCGACGAGCGCGGTGGAGGTCAGCAGCGGCCCGAACATCCGGGGCCCCCCGGCGGCGCCGTGCAGGATCTCGGGGTTGACGAACAGGATGTACGCCATCGTCACGAACGTCGTGGCGCCGGCCAGGATCTCGCGGCGGACGGTGGTGCCGCGCGCGGTGAGGCCGAAGAAGCGATCCAGGGCGCCGGCCGTGGCCGCCGGCTGAGGGTTGGGGCTCATGCGATTCTCGTGGCGGTAGGGTGATGCGAGGCGGCGGAGGATAGCAGGGGCCCCCGCCGGTCACCGGCGAAGAGGGCGCGGCCCGGACGCCCTGTCGAGCGCCCGGGCCGGTCCCGCCGCGCGACTCCGCTAGCGGCGCGCGCGGCCCGACGGCTTGCCGCCCTTGCTCGCGGCGGGCCGCAGCTCCTGCACGACGCGCTCGGCGCCGTAGATCTTGGTGAGCGCCTCGACGATGGCGTCGGAGTGGACCGCCACGGTGCGGTTCACCGCCGGGTCGAAGCCGTAGTCGCCGCCCAGCGAGTGGATGTTGCCGTCGAAGACGAGGCCCACGATCTCGGCCTTCTCGTTGATCATGGGGGACCCGGAGTTCCCGCCGATGATGTCGTTGGTGGTCACGAAGTTGAACCGCGTCCGGAGGTCGAGCCGTTCCTTGGCGGTGAGCCAGCTCTCCGGCAGGGCGTAGGGATCGCGCCCGGTGTGCCGCTCGTACGCGCCCGCGAACACGGTGAAGGGCTCGACCGGCGTGCCCTTCTCGAGCCAGCCCTCGACCGCGCCGTAGGACAGCCGCAGCGTGAACGTCGCGTCCGGGTAGTTCGTCCGGCCCTGCACCGCGAAGCGCGCCTCGGCGATGCGCTCGTGGTTCTTCTTCACGACCGAGTCCACCTCGTCCTCGAACGTGCGGCGGATGGCGCGCGCGTCCGCGTCCACCGCCGCGGCGAGGGCGAGGAGCGGGTCGTTCGCGCCCTTCACGGCCGCCTCGCCGCCCTCCCAGAGCCGCTTGCGGACGGCGACGTCCCGGAGCTTCGTCCCTTCGACCACGCGCTTCGCGACCTCCTGCGGCGACTCCTTGCCGAGGAGCTTCTTCACGGTGGGGTGGTCCGTGCCGAGCCGCTCGCGGATCTTCGTGAGCGAGTGGCCGAGCAGCAGCGCCTCGAACTCGGGGTAGATGGGCGCCTGGCTGAAGAGCTCCTGCGTGAGCGCCGGCAGGTTGGACTCGCGGAACTCGCGCAGGCGATCCGGGTTGGGCTTCGGCCGCTCGACCGCGCCGCGGACGAGGTCGCGCGCCATCCCGAACAGCGTGCTGTTGCGGAAGCCGCCCTCGAGCGCGTTGTACTCGTCGCGGATCTGGAGCAGCCGCTGCTGCGCCTGGGCGATGGCGTCGAACGCGGCGAGCGCGTCCTTGCCCGCCGGGGCCTTCGCGAGCTGCGCCTTCAGCGTCTCCTCGCTCTCCACGAGGGAGCGGAAGAAGGCGCGATCCTGGAGCGCCAGGTGCCGCCCGCGCAGCGCCTTGTAGCCGTTCTCCACGTAGAACAGGAGCGCGTTCGAGGTGCGCTTCTGCTCGGGGCCGAGCAGCTGATACCCGGTGAGCAGGCCGCGCAGCTCGGCGAGGCTCTGCAGCCGGTCGGGCAGCACCACGTCGCGCTGCATGGCGAGCTGCGCCGTGGTGAGCCCGCGATCCGTGCCGCCCGGGTGGCCAGAGACGAGCGTCAGCTCTCCCGCCTCGGCGCCCTTCGCGGACCAGCGGAAGAAGTTCTTCATCTTGGCCGGCTTGCCGCCCTGGTACACGCGCAGGAACGCGACGTCGAGGTCGTAGCGCGGGAACATGAAGTTGTCGGGGTCGCCGCCGAAGAAGGCGATGGCGAACTCCGGGGCGAACACGAGGCGGACGTCCTGGAAGCGCCGGTACTTGTACAGGTCGTACACGCCGCCCTGGTACAGGGTCACGACGTCGCAGCGGAGCTCGTCGGAGGTCTGGCACTCCTTCTCCGCCTTTGCCATCTCGCCCTGCAGCGCCTTGTGGTAGGCCTCGCCCTCGAGCCCCTTCGTCGCGGCGCGGATGCGCTGCGTGACGTCGGTGATCTGGACGAGCTGGTTCACCTCCACCGTCGGGCACTTCACCTCGTCGGGGAGCGTCTTCGCGTAGAAGCCGCTCTTCACGAAGTCCTTCTGCGCGGTCGAGAGCTGCTCGATGCATTCGTGCGCGCAGTGGTGGTTCGTCATCACGAGGCCGTCCTCGGAGACGAAGCTCGCCGAGCAGCCGCCAGCGAGCCGCGCCGAGGAGAGCCGCGCGTTCTCGAGCCAGGCGTCGCTGGGCCGGAACCCGTACTTCTTCTCGACCTTGTCGGCGGGGAAGGCGTCATACGTCCACATGCCCTCGTCCGCCGCCGCGGCGAGCGGCGCGATCAGGGCGAGCGCGACGGCCAGTCTCTTCATGTCGGTGTGCCTCCGGGGAGAGAGCGCCGAGGCGGCCCGCCCCGGTGGCCGCGTCATAGGGCCGGCGTGTCGGGGAGTCAAGGCAGCCTGAACGTGACGCGAGGCGCGCTCCAGCCCGTCCTGGGCGCGGTAGGATCCGCCTCGTGGGGCTCTCCTCCCGCACCGCCTGGGACCTCTCGGCCAACGCGCTCGCGGCGCGGGTCGACGCGCTCCGCGCGAGCGGCCGGCCTCACCTGGATCTCGCCGAGTCGAACCCCACCCGCGTCGGGCTCGCCTGGGATCCGGCCGAGCTCGCCGCCGTGCTGGCCGACCGGCGCGTCGCGACGTACGAGCCGACGCCGGTGGGCCTCCCCGAGGCGCGCGAGGCGGTCGCGGAGTACCTCGCCGCGCGGGGCGCGCCGGTGGACGCCGGCCGCATCCTCCTGACCGCCTCGACGAGCGAGGCCTACGCGCTCCTCTTCAAGCTCCTCTGCGATCCCGGCGACGAGGTGCTCGTACCCGCCCCGGCGTATCCGCTCCTCGACCTCCTGGCCGATCTCGAGGCGGTCCGGCTGGTGCGCTACCCGCTGCGCGACGAGGGCGGATGGCACCTCGACCTCGCCGCCCTGGAGGCGGCGATCGGCCCGCGCACGCGCGCGGTGCTGGTGGTCTCGCCCTCGAACCCGACCGGCGCCGTGCACGACGCGGCGGAGCTCGCCGCGCTGGACCGGCTCTGCGCCGCGAACGACCTCGCGCTCCTCGGCGACGAGGTGTTCGCGGACACGGCCCTCGGCCCCTGCCCGAGCGTCGTCGCGGGCCGCCGCGAGGCGCTCGCCTTCCACCTGGCGGGCCTGTCCAAGATCTGCGGCCTCCCGCAGCTCAAGGCGGCCTGGATCGCCGCCGCCGGCCCGGAGGCGCGGGTCGGTCCGGCGCTCGCGCGGCTCGAGGTCGTCGCCGACGCCTACCTCTCGGTCTCCGGCCCGGCGCAGCTCGCGCTCGCGCCGCTCCTCGCGCGCCGCGAGCGCTTCCTCGCGCCGCTGCGCGCCCGCCTCGCCGCGAACCGGGCCACCTTGGCGGACCTCCGCGACGCGCCGGTGGGCGCGCTGCCGTCCGCGGGCGGGTGGACGGCGGTGCTCCGCATCGGACAGACCGTGGACGAGGAGGCGCTCTGCCTCGCGCTCCTCGACGACGGCGTCGTGGTGCAGCCCGGGTTCTTCTACGACTTCGAGCGGCCGGGTCACCTCGTCATCTCGCTGCTGCCCCAGCCCCACGAGCTCGCCCAGGGGATCGGACGCGTGATCGCCCGCTGCGCGAGCGGGGATTTCGCCAGTCCTTCCGGGTGATAGCGACCGATCGCACCGCCGGCCGGAGGTTTGACACCCATTCGACCGGCGGCCTATACGAAGGGCAATGAACCGGCTCAAGCTCTGGCTCTTCGCGCTCGTCGTCGTCGCGGCCGCGGGCGTGGCGGTGTACCTCCACACCCGCACGCTCCGGGAGGATGCGCTCGAGGCCGTGGACGCCCGGCTCGCGGCCGCTGCGGAGCAGATCGTGGCCGCGAAGAACGGCCTCGCGCACGACGCCGCGGCCGCCGCAGCGCTCGTGGCGCGCGATCCGTCGCTGGCGCCCGCGTTCGCGGGGGCCGAGCCCCTCGCGGCCGCCGGCCGCGGGCGCCGCGCGCGCGTCGCCCCGGAGACGTCGGTGGACCCCGCCGCCGAGGACACGGCGGCGGAGCGCGCGGGCCGTGCGGCGCTCGCCGCGGCGGAGCGCGCGCTCGGCTTCCGCCTGCCGGATGGCACCCTGGTCCTGACCGCCACGCGCGAGACGCTCGAGCGTCGCGAGACGGCGGCCGGCGGCGCCGCTCCGCTCCTCCGCGCCGCGGTGGAGGGCGCGTCGCCGCGCGGCTACGTCCGCGTGGGCGGCGACGTCCGGTACGCGGCCGCGGCACCGGTCGGCGAGGGCCGCGGGCTGGTCGTGCTCGCGCCCGTCGACGCCGCCTTCGCGCGCGGCATCGCCGCGGCGGTGGACGTGGCGGTGCTGGTGTCCGCGCCGGACGCGAAGCCGGTCTTCACGGGGAGCGTCCCGGTCGCGGATCGGCCCGCCCTCGTCGAGGCGGCCAAAGTCTCCGGCGTGACCGCGAGCGCGGGTCGGCTGGGCCCGGTGGACCTCGGGACCGCGTCCGTGAAGCTCCCCAGGGCGCCGCTCCTCGGCGGCGCCGCCCCCGCGTTCCGCGTCCACGCGGTCGCGCTCGAGGGCGTGAAGGGCGCGGTGGTGATCGCCGCCGCTCCGACCGCTCCGGGCCTCGCGCCGATCGCCGTGCTGCAGTGGCAGGCCATCGCGGGGCTCGCCGTGGCGCTCGTGCTCGCCGCGCTCTTCGGCCTGCTGGTGCGGGCCGCCGAGCCCGCGCCGATGCTGCCCGAGCCGCTCGTCTCCGCCGCCACGCGCATCGCCAAGGGCGAGTTCGCCGCGCGCGTCCCGGAGCTCGCCGGACAGCTCGGGACGGTGGCCGCCGCGCTCAACCGCGCCGCGGAGGCGGCCTCCGCCGCGCCCGCCGCGCCGGCGCCGCCCGCGGAGGACATGTTCGCGCGCGCCGCGCGTCCCGCGGAGGCGGACCCCTCCGCGTTCGAGTTCCCGCCGCGGCCGGCGGCTGGCGCGGCCGCGACCGCGGAGGGCGCCGCCGGGGACGCCGTGCTGCCGGCGCCGCCCGCGCCGGAGCCGGAGCGGCCGGCGGTGATCGTCCCGCCGCCGCCCGCCGCCCAGGAGCCGGTCGCGGCGCCCGCCGAGCTGCTGCAGGCGGCGGCCCAGGCCGTCCCGCCCGACGCGGCGGACGACGACGAGCAGGCCCACTGGCGCCAGGTCTTCTCCGACTTCCTGCGGACCCGCGGCGAATGCGGCGAGGCCTCCGGCGGACTCACCTTCGAGCGCTTCGCGCAGAAGCTGGCCTCGAACAAGTCGGCCCTCGTCGCGAAGTACGGGTGCCGGACGGTTCGCTTCCAGGTGTACGTGAAGGAAGGCAAGGCGGCCCTCAAGGCTACCCCCGTCCGCTGAACGGCCGATCGCGATCGGCGACGAAGGGGCTACAGGCTCCGGGCTGCAGGCTCCGGGACCCCGGCGCTTATTTCCCCTGAAGTCCGAAGCCTCTCGCCTGAAGCCCCCAAAATCGCAGGACACGGCCTGTCGTTCAGGACACCGCCGGCAAGGTCAGCGTGAACGTCGCGCCCTCGCCTGGCGCCGACCGGAGCTCCAGCGTGCCGCCGTGCTCCTCGGCGATCCGCTGCGCGATGGCGAGGCCGAGCCCGGTGCCGCCCTCCTTCGTGGTGAAGTAGGGCTCGAAGACGCGCGGCCGGTCCTCCGGGCGCACTCCCGGGCCGGTGTCGGACACCGAGAACGCCACCGCGCTTCCCTCGCCGCGCGCCGCGACGCGCAGGGTGCCGCCGCCGGGCATCGCGTCGAGCGCGTTCCGCACGAGGTTGAGCAGCACCTGCACCACCTGGTCGCGATCGGCCAGCACCGCGGGGAGCCCCGCCTCGACCTCGCGCGCGACGACCACGCCGGCCGGCGCCGATGGGAAGAGCGCGAGCACCGACTGGACGAGCTCGTCGGGCGCGACCGGGGTGCGCTCGGGCGCGGGCAGCCGGGCGAAGCGGCTGAACTCGTCGACGATGCGCTTCAGCCGGCGGACCTCCTCGCCGATGGCGCGCGTCCCCTCGTCGAAGATCTCCCCGAAGTCCGGCCGCGCGCGGGCGTGCGCGTCGCGCAGCGTCTCGACGCTCATGGCGATGGGGGTGAGCGGGTTCTTGATCTCGTGGGCGAGCCGTCGCGCCACCTCGCGCCAGGCGGCGACGCGCTCCGCCTGCGCGAGACGGGCGCGGCTCGCCGCGAGGTCGGCGGTCATCGCGTTGAACGCGCGCACGAGCTCCGCCACCTCGCCCGTGGCGCGCGCCTCGACCCGGGCGCCGAGGTCGCCCGCGGCGACCCGCAGCGCGGCGGCGCGCAGCGCCTCGACGGGCCGCGTGACGCGCGAGGCGAGGAAGGCCCCCACCGCGGCCGCGGCGAGCACGCCCGCGACGAGCGCGGCGAGGAACGTCGCGACGACGACGAGCCGCGCGCGCGCCAGCCCGGCGGAGGCGAGCCGGACCTCGACCGTCGCGACGGGCGCGTCCGGCGGGCCGAGCGCGAGGGATCGGACCGGCGTCCCGAGCGCCCCGAGGCGCGCCGAGAGCCGGTCGGCGAGGTCGGGTGCGCCGCCGGAGGCGGGGCTCCCCGGCGCGGCGGCGTCCGCGAGGAGCGCGCCGTCGGGCGCGCGGATGGCGATGGCGCCGCCCGTGAGCGCGGCGAGGCGCGCGGCCCGCTCGGGCCCGAGCGCGAGCCCCCCCGCGACGCGGAGCGGGTCTCCCGGGACGGGCGCCCAGGCCACCAGCGCGAGCACGGGCTCCACGCCGTCGGGCCCGGCCCGCATCACCCGGTGCGGCGCCGCGCGCGAGGGGGGCGTCGCGAGCAGGGCGGCGACCTCGGCGTCCACGTCGCCGGCGCGGCCGGGCAGGTGCCCCGAGGAGACGACGCGTCCGTCCGGCTCGGCCACCGCGAGCACGTCGAGGCCCCGCGCTTCCATCCACTCGCGCGCGCGCGGCGCGGCGTCGGCGGGCGCGAGCGCGCCCGTCCCGAGCTCCCGCGCGAGCGCCTCCGCGTCCGCCGAGCGCGCCAGCTCGTCGACGGCCGTCCCGGCCTCGCGGGCGAGGCGGGCGAGCTCGCCGTCCAGGGCGCGGGCGGCGCCGTCGAGGCGCGCCGCGTGCTCGGTGGAGAGGGCGCCGGAGAGGGCGTGCGACACCGGCCACAGCGCGGCGGCGAGCGGCACGGCCGCGAACAGCGCGAAGGCGAGGGCGAGGCGGGTGCGGAGCATCATGGCGCGCTCGCCGCCCCGCCGGGGCGCCACAGCGCGGCGGGATCGACGAGCCCCTCTGGACCCGGCGCGATCCCCTGGAGCCGCGGCGAGACGGACGCGCGCGGCGCGGTGGCGACGAGCGGGACGAGATCGAGCTCGCGCCCGAGCCGCTCGGCCGCTGCAGCCGCGGCGTCCCCCCCGAGCCCGGCGAGCGCCTTCATCGCGCGCCGCGCCGCGGCGGCGCCACGCGTCGCGTAGGCGAGCTGTCCCGCCGCGAGCGCGGGGCGCGTCCCGAGCACGTGCACCTCGACGAGCGCGAGCTCGTAGTCGCCCGCGGCGAGGCGCGCGGCGAAGCGCTCCCGCTCCACCGCCTCGACGGCGGCGGAGACGCCCCGGTCGAAGAGCGTCACCTGGAGGCGGTCGGCGATCGCGCGCGGATCGGCGCCGTCGCGGCGGACGAGGATCCGCACGCGGACCGGGGCCGCGCCGCCGTCGCGCGGCGCGAGCGGCGACGCCGCGGCTGGATGGGAGGCTCCTGCGAGGAGGGCGGGCGGCACCAGCGTGTCGAGCGGCACCGCCGCCCCGCGCACGAACCGGCGGGCGAGGGCGGCCCGGTCGAGCGACGCGAGCGCCTGGCGGACGCGGGCTCCGGCGCCGGAGGCGAGGCCCGCGCCGAGGGCGGCTACCACGACTCGAACGGCGGGCAGGGCGGGGCCCGCCGTCCCCCCGGCGGACTCGGGGCGGAGCACGAGGTCCACCTGCCCCTGGGCGAGGAGCCGCGCGGCGGCGCGGCCGTCCGCGGCGCGGAGCGCGAGCGCGTCGAGGAACGGCCGGCCGGTGGGGGCGTTGGCGTTCGCGCGCAGCAGCAGCGGCGCGCCGCTGCGGGGCGCGGCGCCCTCGAAGGGACCGGCGCGCGGGACGGCCAGGGGGAGCGCGGCGAGGAGCTCCGGCAGCTCCGGCAGGGGGAACGCCAGCGCGAGCTCCACCTCGCTGCCGGAGAGGACGCGCAGGCCCGCGGGCGCCGCGGCGCGGCCCGCGAGCACCTCGTCGGCGCCGGCGATGGGGAGGGCGGCCCATGCGTGCGGCGAGAAGGGAGAGAGGAGTCGCGAGACCACCGCGGCCAGCTCCGCGGCGCCCACCGGCGATCCCGCGGCCGTCGCGATCCCTTCGCGCAGCCGCAGCCGCCAGGTACGTCCGCCGTCCTCGGAGCTGGGGATCTCCGCGAGGACCGCCGGAGCGAGCCGGCCCTGGGGATCGCGCTCCAGCAGCGGCGCGCTCGTGGCGCGCGCGAGGACCAGGTCGGCCGGGTCCTCCGCGCGCGCGGGATCGCCGGTCCGCGCCTCGCCCGGGAGCGCGATCGTCGCGGTGCCACCGGGCGCCGGGCGGAGGCCGGCGAGCGCGAGCGCCGGCGCGAGCGCGAGCGCCGGCGCGAGCGCGAGCGCGACCGCGGCGTGGAGCCGGATGGCGCGCCTCATCGTCCCTCCCGCGGATCGGCGGTGACGAGGAGCAGCTCCGTGGCGAGCCCTTCCGCGCCCTTCACGAGCGTCGCCAGCACGGCGTCGTCCACGCCATCCCCGGTCAGGTCACCTCCCGCGCCGGCCAGGATCAGCCCGTCGATCGGACTCGACTCGAGGAGCGGCGCCGCGCCGGGGCGTGCGGGGAGCACGCGGACGCGGTCGGGCGGGACCACCACCGGCGCCGACGCGACGACCTCGGCGAGGCCGTCTCCGTCGAGATCGGCGAGCGCGAACCCGGTGCCGATGGAGGCGAGGGCGGTGGGGGTCGAGCCGCGGCCCCGCTCCGCGGCCGAGGCCGCGCCGCCCCGGTCGTGGGCGTCCGTCCGGCCCGGGGGCGCCGCCGAGACGTCTGCTGGTTGCAGATCCGCCCCGAGCAGCTCGAGGCGCAGGTCCGTGCCGAGCGCCGCGAACGCGACGGGGCCGCCGCGCGGCGCGGCGGCGAGGGAATAGAGGAGCCGCGCGGAGCGCGCGCGGGGGAGGGACCCGGCCGACAGGGCGAGCGCGTCGAGGAGGACGCCGGTGGCGGGGGCGAACGCGCCGAAGACCGGGCCGGCCTCCCCCGCGCAGAGCGGCGCCGCGCCGAGCGCCGCGGTCCGCTCGAGCGCGCCGTCGTGGAGCGCGAGCACCTCGGGCGAGCCGCCCGCGTAGGCGACGCCGATGCGTCCGGGTCCGAAGGCGCCGATCGCGATCGTCGCGGCGGGATCGCGCATCGGAGCGCGCGCGGCGGGGTCGACCGGCAGCCGCGCGACGGGAGCGCCGCTCGGAGAGAGGAGCACCACCGCGTCGGGCAGCGCGGCCGCGATCGCCGGCCCGCCCCCGGCGACCGGCTCGCCCACGGCCAGGGCCAGGACGCGGCCGGGAATGCGCGCGAGCGGGCGCACCGTCGCGAACGGAGCGCCGGGAGGCCTCCCCTCGCGGGCGAGGACCAGGGCCTCCGCGTCCGCCGGGGCGCGAGCGGACGCGAGCCGGGGCGGGACGGCGCGCGCGCCGGGACGGCGCTGGAGGAAGAACGAAGACCAGGTCGGGATCACCTCGGCGACGAGCGCGAGCTCGTGTCGCCCCGGGACGAGGCCGCCCTGGACGCGCACGAGCCAGTCCTGCCCGCCGGCGCGCGCCGCGCCCTCGGCGTCGGCCGTCCCGCGGATGGGCGTCACCGCGTAGCCCGCGCCGGCCAGCGCGCGCTCGAGCGCGGCCTCGAGCGGGCGCGCGAGGGCGGGAGCGCGGGTCTCGACGGCCAGGGCGAGCGCGCGCCGCGCCTCGGTGGGCGGGCCGATCTCGGCCGCCAGGGCCTCCGCCGCGGCGGAGAGCGCGGTCGCCGCGGCCGCGGGGAGGGCGGCGAGCAGGACGAGCGCGGCGGCGGCGAGGCGCATCGCCGTCAGCACGACCACGAAAATCAGCGATCGTCCATGAAGAAGTTGGCGGGCGCCGCGCCCCCGTCCCCCTGCGCCGATTCGGCCGGGGCCGTGCCCTGGAGGAACGCGAGGAGCGGGGCCTCGGCGCCCTCGCTCGCGAGCAGCCCCGTCGCCGGATCGATGCGCGCGAGCTCGATCCCCGGCACGGCTCCGAACTCGGACACGGGCCGTCCTCCGACGGCCGCCTGCATGAACGCGAGCCACGCGGGCAGCGCCGCGCCTCCTCCGGTCTCGCGCGGCCCGAGCGGCGTGTGATCGTCGAACCCGATCCATACGCCCGCGACGAGCTCCGGCGTGAACCCGACGAACCAGGCGTCGCGGTGCTCCTGCGCCGTCCCCGTCTTCGCCGCGACGGGGCGCCCGAGCGCGCGCGCGCCCGCGCCCGTCCCACCCTCCACCACCGACCGCATCATCCCCTGGAGCACGAACGCGACGTCGGGCCGCGTCCCCTCCGCCGGGACCGTGAAGTCGGGGGGCGGCGACCCGGGGGCGGGCTGCTCGTCGGCGGCCTCGGTCCCGTCGGCGAACGCCGCCGGCTCGAGCTCCGCCGCGGGCGCCGCCGGCGGCGGGATCGGCGCGTGCTCCTCGAGGACGTTGCCGTGCCGGTCGCGCACGCGCAGGACGATCGTCGGCTCGGCGAAGAAGCCGCGCGCGGCGATCGAGGCGTAGGCGTTCACGACCTCGATCGGGAACACCTCGCCGGTGCCCAGCGCGAGCGTGAGGTTCCGCGGCAGCTCCGAGCGGAGCCCCATCCGGCGCCCGAAGTCGATCACCGCGTCGACGCCGAGCGAATCCACCAGCTTCACGGACACCGTGTTCTTCGACTGGGCGAGGGCGGTGGAGAGGAGCATCGGCCCGTCGAACGAGTCCTTCTCGAAGTTGCGCGGCTTCCACTCCTTGCCCGTCCAGGGATCGCGGTAGAGGTCGGGCGTGTCGTAGACGATGGTGCCGGGGGTGAAGCGCCGCGACTCGATCGCCGCGCCCCACACGAACGGCTTCATCGCGCTGCCGGGCTGGCGGCGCGCCTGCGTGGCGCGGTTGAACTGCGACGTGCGGAAGTCGTAGCCCCCGACGAGCGCGCGCACGCCGCGGGTGACCGGATCGATGGCGACGAGCGCGCCCTGCACCTTCGGCGTCTGCTCGAGGGCGAGCGCGAGGGGCTTGCCCTCGCGCGCCGCGCGCTGCGGGGGGAGCTTCGCGGGCAGGACGCGCACCGGGACCACGTCGCCCACGCGCACCACCGCGCTCAGCTTGCGCGGCGTGGCGGTGGCCGAGGTCGGGTTCCACTTGCGCGCCCACTGCGCCTCCGAGAGGGCGATGGTCCCGCGCGCGCCGCCGAGATCCACGGTGGCGCTCCGGTCGTCCACGGCCGTCACGAGCCCCGCGTACACCTCGCCGGTCTCGAGCGGCCGCGCGCGCACCCTCCGCGCCACGTCCCTCTCCTGCTCGCCGCCGGGCTCGAGCTCCTCCGCGTTCACGGACGCGAGATCCCACACGTGGACCTGGTCGGGCCGGGCGCGCACGCCGGCCAGCCGCTCGCGCCAGAGCGGCATGGCCGCGTCCACCTGCGGCTGCTCCAGGTGGACGATCGGCCCGCGGTACCCCTGGCGCTTGTCCACCGCGCGGAGCGCCGCCTCGAGGGCCTTCTCGGCGGCGCGCTGCATCCCCGCGTCCATCGCCACGTCGACCTGGAGGCCCTCCGTCTCGACCGCCTCCGCGCCGTACCTCTCGTCGAGCACCCTGCGGACGGCGTCGGCGTACCACGCGCCCGGCGGATCTGCCTCCTGCCGCCGCACGACGATGGGCCGCGCCACCTCCGCGGCGGCCTGCTGCGGAGTGATGAACCCCTCCTCCTCCATCCGGCGCAGCACGTAGCGCTGCCGCTCCTTCGCGCGGTCGGGGTGGTTCATCGGCGAGAGCCGCATCGGCGACTGCACGATCCCGGCGAGGGTCGCCGCCTCGCCCAGCGAGAGCTGCCGCACGCTCTTCCCGAAGTAGAAGCGGCTCGCCTCCTCGACGCCGTAGCGGAGGTGACCGAGGTAGATCTGGTTCAGGTAGAGGTAGAGGATCTCGTCCTTCGTCAGGTTCTCCTCGAGCCGCGGCGCGAGGACGAGCTCCTTCACCTTGCGCTTCACCTTCCAGTCGGACGCGAGCAGGAACGTCTTCACGACCTGCTGCGTGATCGTCGAGCCGCCGCAGGCGACCCCGCCGCGCAGCACCCCCTTCACCGCGCAGCGGGCGATGGCGAGGTAGTTCACGCCCTCGTGCTCGTAGAAGCCGGCGTCCTCGGCGGCGAGGACCGCCTTGCGGACGATGGGCGGGATCTCCTCGAGCGGCACCACCGTGCGCCGCTCGCGCGCGAACTGGAACACCTCCTCGCCGTCGGCGCCGAACACGCGCGTGGAGACGAGCGGCTGGTAGTCCTTGAGCGTGTCGAACGCCGGCAGCTCCCAGGTCCACGCGAACAGGAGGCCCCCGCCGAGCAGCGCGAGGACGAGGGCGGTGACGCCGCCGTAGCGCAGCAGGCGGCGGGCGCGGGGGGAGAGGCGACGCACGCGATCGGGCTCCGGTGGCGCCCGGTCGCCTGCCTGGGAGGCGGGCGGGGGGGCGCCGTCTGGGGTGGAAGTCTGCACGGCGGAGGGCCGAACGATAGCGCCGGGTCCGTCGAGGGGCAAAGCCGGCCGCGGGCGGTGGGGCATCGGGCCGCCGACACAGCAGCCCGCGTGCCATGCCGGGAACAGGCGGGCGGGCGGGGCATTCCGGCCCGGCGTGGCAAGGGGGACACGGACGGGTGTGGGGGAGGGGACACGCTCCGCGACGGAGACGACGCCGCTACCGAGCCTGCCGAAGGGCCAGCGGAGCGCCGGCCCTGCGTCACTGGGAGTCGCCGCCCCGCCTCACTCCGAGCGCACGCATCTTCTTGTACAGGTGGCTCCGCTCGAGGCCCAGATCGCGCGCGGTCTCCGAGACGTTGTCGTCGTGCGCGTCCAGGGCGCCGAGGATGATCTCGCGCTCCGCCTCCTCCACGAGATCGTGGAACGAGGCGCCGGCGCGGAAGCGATCGGGGCGGGGGCGGCGCGCGCCGGGCAGCACCGCGGCCACGTCCTGGGCGGAGATCTCCGGGCCGTCGCAGAGGATCGCGAGCCGCTCGACGAGGTTCCGCAGCTCGCGGACGTTGCCGGGCCACTCGTGCCCCTGCAGCGCCGCGAGCGCCTCGCGCGGGAGGCGCATCGGCCGCCGGCCGTTCCGGTCGCACGCCTCCGCGAGGAAGCGCGTCGCGAGCTCGGGGATGTCCTCCTTCCGCTCGCGCAGCGGCGGCGCGTGCACGGGGACGACGCTCAGCCGGTAGAACAGATCCTCGCGGAAGCGGCCCGCCTGGACCTCCGCCGCGAGGTCCTTGTTCGTCGCGGCCACGACGCGCACGTCCACCTTCAGCGTGTGCGCCCCGCCCACCCGCTCGAACTCTCCCTCCTGGAGCACGCGCAGGACCTTGGCCTGCATCGCGGCGGGCATGTCCCCCACCTCGTCGAGGAAGAGCGTGCCGCCGTCGGCGAGCTCGAACTTGCCGCGCCGCGCGGCGACGGCCCCCGTGAACGCCCCCCGCTCGTGGCCGAAGAGCTCGCTCTCGATGAGCTCGGCCGGCACGGCGGCGCAGTTCAGCTTCACGAAGGGGCCGGCCTTGCGCCGCGAGCTCTCGTGGATGGCGCGGGCGACGAGCTCCTTGCCGGTCCCGTTCTCTCCCGTGACGAGCACGCGGCCCTCCGACGGGGCCGCCCGGCGGATGAGCTCGAACAGGCGCTGCATCGCGGGTCCGCTGCCCACCATCTCGGCCGGGCCCGCCGCCCGGCGGAGCTCCGCGTTCTCCTCCCGCAGGGTGCGCAGCGCGAGCGCGTTCTTCACCGCGACGAGCAGCTTGTCCTTCTCGGTGATCGGCTTCTCGAGGTAATCGAAGGCGCCCAGCTTGAAGGCGCTGCGCACCGTCTCGAGCGAGCCGTGGCCCGACATGATCACGACCGGGAGATCGGGGCGCGTCTCGCGCGCGCGCCTCAGCACCTCGAGCCCGTCGAGATCCGGCATGCGCACGTCCATCACGACGGCGTCCACCGGGAGGGCGGCAATCTTGTCGAGCGCCTCGCGTCCGCCGCTCGCAGCTTCGACCACATACCCCTCCATCGAAAGGGCGCGCGAGAGCGTCAGCTGTATGTTCTTCTCGTCGTCCACGACGAGGATCGTGGCTGCCATTGGGGCGATGTTAATGCGCCGCGGCGGAAAAGCTTTGACATCGGTCCCGGATCGAGTTTCATGGCCCGGGTCCCCCCCACCTCATCGATATCGAACGGAAGCTCTCGGAGGTCACATGCGACGCGTTCTCTTTCTTTCACTCTGTGTCACTGGCGTCCTCGCGTTCGGAGCCTGCAAGCCGAAGGTGAAGCCCGGGGAGTGCAAGTCCAGCGCGGACTGCGAGAAGCAGGAGGGCTACGGCAAGGTCTGCGTGGAGGGCCGCTGCCAGGAGTGCGCCGCGGACACGGACTGCAAGGACGGCTTCGTGTGCCGTGACAGCCGGTGCGAGCCGAAGCCGCAGTGCACCTCCGACGAGCAGTGCCCCCCGGGCCAGTCCTGCCAGAACGAGCAGTGCGTGGCGCGCGAGGCCGGCACCTGCGCCTCGGATCGCGACTGCGGCCCCGATGAGCAGTGCCAGGACGGCCGCTGCGCCGCGCGCGCGCCGCAGGCCTCGAGCGAGTGCGCCGACGCCGGCGCCTTCACCGTCCGCTTCGGCTTCGACCAGGCGAACCTCACGGCCGACTCGCAGGGCACGCTGCAGAAGCTCGCCGACTGCCTGAAGGCGACCCCGGCGAAGCGCGTCGTGGCGCAGGGCTACGCGGACGAGCGCGGCACGGCGCAGTACAACGTCGCGCTCGGCAACCGCCGCGCCGAGTCCGCCCGCAAGTACCTCGAGGACCTCGGCGTCGGTGGCAAGACCGAGACGGTGAGCTTCGGCGAGGAGAACGCGCTGTGCAGCGAGGCGACCGAGTCCTGCTGGGAGCAGAACCGGCGCGTCGAGTTCCAGGTGGAGCGGTAGCAGTGACGATTCTCCGCCGCGCGGCGCCGCTCGGGCTCGCGCTCCTCGCCGGCTGCTGGGTGCCCCTGGAGAAGGGGCGCCAGATGGAGGCTCGCCTCCAGCAGCTCGAGGTGCAGAACGCCGAGCAGCGGCGGCGCCTAGACGAGCAGCGTGAGCTCGTCCGCGAGCGGGTGGCGAAGGTCGACCAGAAGATCGTCGAGGTGCAGGCGAAGATCGACGAGCTGAACCGCGCCGCTCGCCGCAGCGGCGCGGACCTCGGCGTCTCTCTCCAGCGCCTGCAGGACGACTTCGCCAAGTTCAAGGGCGACGTCGAGGTCGAGCAGCACCGGCTCGGGCAGATCGAGAAGAACGTCGACACGCTGCGCACCGAGACCGAGGGGCGCTTCGCCGCGTTGCGCGGCGCGGGGGCCCTCGAGGCGTTCGAGGCGAAGCAGCGGCTGGCCACGCTCCAGCGCCCGGACGACAAGGCGGCCTTCTTCTCGCTCGCGAAGAGCGAGGACGAGGCCGGCAACAAGGGGGTCGCGCGCGAGCTGTACGAGGAGTACGTCCGCCGGTGGCCGGCGGACCCGCGCGCGTCGGACGCGGGCTACCGCGCCGGCGAGCTGCTCTTCGATCAGAAGCGCTTCCGGGAGGCGCTCCTCGCGTACGGCAAGGTCGCCGAGGAGTTCCCGAAGTCCGCCCGCGCGCCGGACGCCATGCTGGGCGCGGCCGACGCGATGGTGAAGCTCGAGATGAAGACGGAGGCGAAGGCGGTCCTCGAGCAGCTGCTCGAGCGGTACCCGCGCTCCGACGCCGCGAAGACCGCGAAGGAGCGGCTCGCCGCGCTGACGCCGCCGAGCGCGAAGAAGAAGCCCCCCGCGCCACGTCGCAGCCGGTAGGGAGCCACGGTCGTACGGGGGCGGCGCGCGCGGGGAGCCCGCGGCGCCGCCCTCGCCTTTTCGCGGCGCGCGGGCGCCCCGGCCTGGCGCCGGCCCGGGGCTCGCCCCGGTGTTAAGTTCCGGCCGTGCGAATCGTCCTCGCCGCCCTCCTCCTCGCCGCCGCCTGCGCCCACTCCGGGCGACCCGCCGCTCCCGAGGAGCGGCGGCTGCAGGTGCTCTTCTCGGGCGACGCGCACGGGGAGATCGGCCCCTGCGGCTGACGCGTGACGCGGGCGGGCGGTCTTGCCCGTCGAGCGAGCGCGGTGGAGGCCGCGCGTCGCGACGCTCCGGCGCTGCTCGTGGACGCTGGCGACGCGCTCTTCCACGCCGCGGCGCTCGGAGACGCGGACACCGGGGCGGCGGCGGCGCGCGCGCGGCTCGTCCTCTCCGCGATGGGACGCATGGGCTACGCCGCCCTGGCGGTCGGGGAGCGCGATCTGGCGCTCGGTCCCGGGTGGCTCGCGCGCGAGGCCGCCGCCGCCGGCGTACCGGTGCTCTCGCTCAACCTCGCCGCGCCGGACGGGACGCGGCCGTTCCGTGGCACCCGCATCGTCGAGGTGGGCGACGAGCGGGTGGGGCTGCTGGCCGTCGCCGCGGCGGGCGAGTACCCCGGCGGCCTCGTCGCCTCGGACCCCCTCGCCGCTGCCCGCGACGCCGCCGAGGCGCTGCGCGCGAGCGGCGCGACGGTCGTCCTCGCGCTGGCGCACCTGCCCGAGGCCGAGGCGCGCGCGCTCCTCCGAGGAGCGCCCGGAATCGACGCGGCGGTGCTCGCGCACGACGCGCGGCCGCTGGACGCGGCGCCGGTGGGCGCGACGCTCGTCGCCGCCGCCGGGGAGCGCGGGCGCGCGCTCGGCATCCTCACGCTCTGGCCCGCCACGCGCGGCGCCTGGGCGGACGCGGGCGCCCCGCGCAAGGCGGAAGCGGAGCTCGCCTCGATCCGTCGCTCCCTCGATCTCGCCCGCCGCCGCCACGAGCGCGTGACGACCGAGGAGGACCGGCGCGCGCTCCGCGAGCTCATCGCGAACCAGGAGCGGCGGGCGAAGGAGGCCGAGGCCCGCACCCAGGTGCGCCCCAGCGGCCGCCTCTACGACAGCCGGCTGCTCCCGCTCACGGCCGAGGTGGGCGACGACGCGCCGCTCCTCGAGGAGCAGCGAGCGGTGCTCGACCGCTACGGACCGCCTCCCGTTCCGCCGGATCCGGACACGGACGTGAAGTAGCCGCCCGGGCGCGGGAAGGAGGTCGGGGTCGAGGTCGGGGTCGGCGTCGGGGTCGAGGTCGGGGTCGGGGTCGAGGTCGGGGTCGAGGTCGGGGTCGAGGTCGGGGTCGAGGTCGGGGTCGAGGTCGGGGTCGAGGTCGGGGTCGAGGTCGGGGTCGAGGTCGGGGTCGAGGTCGGGGTCGAGGTCGGGGTCGAGGTCGGGGTCGAGGTCGGGGTCGAGGTCGGGGTCGAGGTCGGGGTCGAGGTCGGGGTCGAGGTCGGGGTCGAGGTCGGGGTCGAGGTCGGGGTCGAGGTCGGGGTCGAGGTCGGGGTCGAGGTCGGGGTCGAGGTCGGGGTCGAGGTCGGGGTCGAGGTCGGGGTCGAGGTCGGGGTCGAGGTCGGGGTCGAGGTCTCGTCGCGCCCCATCCCACGGCGACAGCACGCGCGCGCGCGTGGGTCGTATGCCGCACGACGTCCGCGGTACGTCGAGAGCACGTACCTCGCGAGCGCAGGCAGGCCGCGCCGTGCGCGTCCGGCGCGCCGCGTGGACGGCGAAGGGGCGGCCCGGAAAGCGGCGCAGGCGCGATCCTGGCGCGTCTCAGGAGGTGCGGAAATCGCGTGTTACGAAGGGTGCACAGGAGGTGCACCATGCCCGCGATCGCCCCTTCCGCCCTGGACCCGACCCTGCTCGCCCAGCGGCTGCGCGAGCTCGCAGGCCAGGAGCGCGACGTCCAGGTCGAGTTCCTCCTCCACCTCGAGGTGTTCGATCGCCGCCGCGCGTACGTGGACGCCGGGTACCCCTCGCTCTGGGCGTATTGCCTGGAGGTGCTCCACCTGCGCGAGGGCGCTGCGGGGCGACGCATCCAGGCGATGCGGGTGCTGCGCCGGTTCCCCAGCCTCGAGGGCGCGCTTCGGGATGGCCGCCTTTGCATCTCCACCGTCCAGCTGCTCGGCCAGGTGCTGACCGAGGAGAACCTGCCCGACCTCGTCGCCCGGGCCGCCTACCGCACCAAGGCCGAGGTGGATCACCTCGTCGCCTCGCTCCAGGCGCGCACGGCTCCGCGGACGGGCCTGCGCAAGCTGCCCGACCGCGCCTCAGCCGCGAGCGCCCCGGCGCTGCCGCTGGCGACAGTCCATGCCGGACCTGCCGAGCCGCAGGAGGCGATCCCCGCGCCGGCGGCGGCTGGTGGGTCGCTGCCGCCCACGGTCTCCGCGCTGCCCGACGTTCCTCGCCCGAAGGCGCGGGCGGAGACCCGCGCCGTGAGCGAGAGCGGCTGGTCGCTGCGGGTCACCATCGACCGGGGCTGCAAGGAGGACCTCGAGACGCTCACCGCGCTGCTCTCGCACAAGATCCCGGACGGCGATCTCGCGGCGGTGCTCCGCGAGGCCATTTGCTGCGCCATCGAGACGCACGGCAAGCGCAAGGGCGCGGTCGCGCCGCAGCTGCAGCGTCAGCGGAAGGCGGACCGGGACCCACGGCCCTCTGCCGAGCCCGCCGCGCCCACGAGCACGATCCCGGCGATAGTGCGGCGCGAGGTCTGGAAGCGCGACGGCGGACGCTGCGCCTGGGTCGCTCCGGACGGGCGGCGCTGCGACAGCCGCTGGCAGCTGGAGCTCGACCACATCCAGCCGCAGGCCCTGGGCGGACCCTCGACGGTCGAGAACCTCCGAGTCGCCTGCAAGTCGCACAACCTGTTGCACGCCGAACAGACCTACGGGCGCGAGCACATGGACCGCTTCCGGCGCGGAAACCTCGCCGAGCGGACGGGGCATGCCGGCACCGCGCCAGCTGCCATTCAGGAGGGCTTGTGGGCAACGTGACCGCGGTCGGCGGAACGGGAGCAAGACCGACCGCAGCGCGTTCCGGCGACGCGGCGGACGCGCGGCGACGTCGCCCCCTCCGGCCTCCTCGTAGCCCGCATTCCCTCGCTCGTACTGCTCCCTCGCGCGTGCCCACCGCGGTCGCGCGGTCGGGCGGAGTCGAAGGGCTCAGGGTGGCCGGCCTCAGGAGATCCGACGGGGGTCGCGGTCGCGGTCGTTACTCCCCGTCATCCTCCCCTTCTCCTGCTTCTCCCGCCGCGCGTCCCTCGTGGTGCAGCCCCCACTGGCCGATCCGCTTCAGCACCGTGCTCTTCGCGATGTGGAGCTCCTTCACCACCGCCGCCCGCTTGCCCTTGTTCCGGCGCAGCGAGAGCCGGATCGCCTCCCGCTCGATGTCCTCCAGCGTGAGACCGGGCAGGTACAGGGTGTCATCGTCGCCGCCCGGGCCCGGCGCGGCGCGCGTGTCCTCGAACGTCACGGCGTCGGCGGAGACGCACTGCCCCTCTCCGCGGAACAGGAGGGCGCGCTGCACCACGTTCCTCAGCTGGCGGACGTTCCCGGGCCAGTCGTAGCCCTCGAGCTTGGCGAGCGCCTCGGGGGCCCAGCGCAGGGGGAGCCCGCGCGGCGCTGCGCGGGCGAGGAACGTCTCGGCGAGCGCGCGGACGTCGCCCCTCCGCTGGCGGAGCGGCGGGACGGTGACGGGGACGACGCAGAGCCGGTAGAAGAGGTCCTCGCGAAAGCGGCCCGCCCGGACCTGGGCGCGCAGGTCCCGGTGCGTCGCGGCGACGATCCGCACGTTCACCTGGAGCGGACGCGACGCGCCGACGCGCTTCACCTCGCCGAGCTCGAGGACGCGCAGCAGCTTCGGCTGCAGATCGAGGGGGAGCTCGCCGATCTCGTCGAGGAAGATCGTGCCGCGGTCGGCCTCCTCGAAGGCTCCCTTGCGCATCCGCTCCGCGCCGGAGAAGGCGCCCTTCTCGTGGCCGAACAGCTCCGACTCGATGAGCGTCTCGGCGATGGCGGAGCAGTTCACCGGGATGAACGGCCCGTCGCGCCGGGCCGAGCGGGCGTGCAAGGCGCGCGCGACGAGCTCCTTGCCGGTGCCGGTCTCCCCGAGGATGGTCACCGCGGCGTCGGAGGCCGCGACCCGCTCGACGAGCTCGAACACGTGCCGCATGCCCGAGTCGCACGTGATCATCCCCTCGAACGCCTCGGGGCGCTCGAGCTCCGGCGCGTCTCGCCGCTCGAGGACGATCTCGGCGTCGCCCAGCGAGACCGGGACGCCCAGGGGCAGCTGCGCCTGCGAGACGCGGGCGCCCGAGATGAACGTGCCGTTGGTGGAGCCGAGATCGACGACGTGCCACAGGCCGCCGCGCGGCTCGATGCGCAGGTGGCGCGCCGAGACGTACGGGTCGTCGATCGGCGCGTCGCAGGTCGGGTCCTTGCCCACCACCACCCCCGCCGCGGTCACCGGCACGGTGCGCTCGCGGCCACCCGCGCGGACGCGCAGCCGCGCCGGGGCCGCTCCCGCCGCGCCGCCGTCCCGGACCCGGGTGAGGCCGGGGGCGCGCGTCTCCTCCGGCGGCAGGGCCGCGGCGGCACGGAAGAGGGCGCGCCACGCGCCGAGCGCGATCTCGTCGCCGTCCGACAGGACGGCCTCGGGGACCTCCGCGCCGCCGATCCGCGCGCCTCGGCCGGATCGATCGACGAGGAGCCACCCGCCGCCGCGCGGCTCGACCACCGCGTGGACGCGCGACAGGGCGGGGTCCGGGAGCGACACGTCGCACTCCGGGGCGCGGCCGATCTCGGTCCGGCCGGTGAGCGCCACGCGCAGGAGCTCCTCGCCGTGGCGGAAGAAGGCGAGCTCGGGCATGCGGCGGAGCCTAGCCAAACGGCGACGATCCGTGAAGGCCGAACCGTCACGGCGGGGCGAACGTCACCGTGGGTCACTCGCCCACCCGGGCGCACCCCGGCTCGGAGGCCGTGAAACCAACCCCTCAGCCGTGGGCGAGGTCGTCGAAGTCCGGCGTCCCCTTCAGCGCGTCGAACATCGGATCGGACTGCAGCCAGCCCCGGACCTTGGGCGGATCCGCGGCGACCGCCTTGCGGAGCGCCTCGAGCGCGTCCCGCGGCTTGCCCCACAGCGCGTACAGGGCCGAGACGTTGTAGTTGAGGAGGAGGTCCTCGGGCTTCAGCTCGCGCGCCCGCGCGTACGCGCGCTCCGCCTCGGCGTAGAAGCCCTTCTGCGCGTAGGAGATCCCGAGATCGAGGTGCGCCTCGAAGTTGTCCGGCTCGAGGCGCACCACCTCCTTGAGCTGCGTGATGGCGCTGCGGTAGTCGCCCTCGTCCATGAGCAGCGCCGCGAGCTCGTGCCGCGGGAACGGGTCCTTCGGGTCGAGCCGGATCGCGGTCTCGAGCTCCTTCACCGCCTCGTCGGCCTTGCCCTGGTCGGCGAGCGTGAGGCCGAGGTTCAGGTGGGCGTCCGGGTACTCGGGATCGAGCTCGATGGCGTCGCGGTACTCGGCGATCGCCATGTCGTGCCCATGGGTGGCGAGGAAGCAGGCGAGGTTGTAGTGGGCGGTCGCGCTCTCCGGCTCGAGCTGGATGGCGGTGAGGTACTCCGAGAGCGCCTCCCTGAAGAGCTTCTTCTCGGAGTAGACCGTCGCGAGGTTGTCGTGCGCGTGCGCGGAGCTCGGGTCGAGCTCGATCGCCTTCTTGAACTCCCGGATGGCCTCGTCCAGCCAGCCGCGGTCGGCCAGCTCGATGCCGCGCGAGTTGTGCGCGTCGGACAGCGCGATGTGGTCCTTCTTGTCCCGGCTCACGGCGGTGGAGTGTACTTGTGTTTCGACCCGGCGGGGGCGGCGGATGCCACCTCCGGATCTAACTCGCTCGTCCGCGCCCGCTCGCGCGGAGCGAGCGCTCGCCCGGACGTACGCCCGGGAGCGGAAGGTGGAAGCATGCGCCGTGGCACGCTCGTCGCCGTCCTCGCGCTGGCCGCCGCCCTCGGGGCGGTGGCCGTCGCGCGCCTCGCCGCGCCGCCTCCTCCGACCGACGAGGAGCTGATCCGCGCGCTCCTCGACGAGGCGGCCCGCGCCGCGGTGGAGCGGCGCATCGGCGACGTGGTCGCCGCCGTGTCGGAGCGCTTCCGGGGCGAGGGGCTCGATCGGCGAGGAGTGAAGCAGCTCGTCGCCGCGCACGTCCTGCGGGGAGAGTGGGTGGGGGTCTCGATCTCCGGAGTCTCCGTCGCGGTCGACGGGGCGCGGGCGAGGGCGGTCGCGGACGCGGTCCTCTCGCGCTCGCTCGGCGCCGGCAAGGCGCTCGCCGATCTCCTCCCGGGCGAGGCGAGCGCCCAGCGCTTCGACCTCGCCTTCGAGCGCGAGCCCGAGGGCTGGCGCGTCACCGGGGCGCGCTGGCGTCCCATCTCCCTCGCGGACGCCATCGCGGGCCCTCCGCCGCCCAGTCGTTGACGGGCGCGCCGGCGAGCGGGCATCCTCGCGACCCACTCCGCATGGCGCTCTACACCGACCTCTCCCCCGACGAGCTCGCCGCCGCGGTCCGGCCGTTCGGCCTCCCCGCGCCCGAGCGGGTCCGGCCCGAGCTGAAGGGGGCCGTCAACACGAACTTCCACCTCTGGGCCGGAGGGCAGCGGTTCTTCCTGCGCATCAGCGAGGGGAAGACCGAGGGCGACGTGCGGTTCGAGGCGGAGGTGCAGCGCTACCTGCACGAAGCGCGCTTCCCCGTGCCGCGCCTGCACTTCGCCGCCGACGGGCGCCCGTTCGTGCCGGTCGCCGGCAAGCAGGCGATGCTCTTCGCCTACGCGCCGGGCGAGGAGATCTCCCGCCAGGACGCGGGACCGGAGCGCTGCCGGCGGGTGGGCGAGCAGCTCGGCCGGCTGCACGATCTCGCCGCCGGGTTCACCGCGTCGCGGGAGAACCCGTACGGCCTCGCCCGCGTGGAAGGCTGGATCGCTCCGCTCCGGCAGGAGGCCGAGGCCGACGCGGCGCTCGCGGCGGCGCTGCCGCTGCTGGAGGACGAGCTCGCCCGCGCGGCGCACCTCCCCGGGGCGCCGCAGGGGCTCGTCCACGGCGACCTCTTCGCCGACAACGTCCTGTGGATCGGCGACCGGGTGAGCGCGATCCTCGACTGGGAGATGAGCTGCGTCGCGCCGTTCGCCTACGACCTGGCCGTCGCTTTGAACGCGTGGTGCTACACGGATCGTTACGAGCCCGCCCGAGCAGCGGCGCTCGTCCAGGGCTACCGCGCGAAGCGCCGCGTCGAGCCCGAGACCGTCGACGCCCTCCACGCGTGGGCGAGCTACGCCGCGCTGCGCTTCACCGCCTCGCGCATCCACGCCTTCCACCTCGCGGAGGTCGGCGCGGACCGGCTCGCGCGGAAGGACTGGACGCGGTACCGCGACCGGCTCGTCGCGCTGCGCGAGCTGGGCGAGCGCGGGTTCCTCGCGCTGCTCGGCCCCGCGTGAGGTCGCCGCGGCGGGCCTAGAGCCCCGCCGCGATCTTCCACTGACCGTCGAGCTTCTTCAGCAGGAGCCGGTGGACGTCCGCGTCCCGGCGCGGCACCGCGCCGCTCGGCGTCTGCACCCGGTAGTAGCCTTCGTAGAAGACCTCGGCGGTGGCGGTGTCCCCCTGCACCTCGATGCTGCGGAGGGTCATGTCCACGCGCACCCCTTCGAGGCGTGCGAGATCCGCTGCCAGCGTCTGCTCGAGGCGGGTGCGATCCAGGTCGTCTGCGGGGTCCGGCGTACCGGCGGAGTCGAAGTAGTCCGGGGAGACGAGGGTGAGGAGGCCGGCGGCGTCGCGGGCCTCGAGCGCCCTGTGGTACCCGCGGACCACCTCGTAGACGGCGCGGTTGTCCGCCGTGTCGCGGATGTCCGTGCCGGGGATCCGCTTCGTGCCGCACGCGGCGGCGAGGGCGATGACGGCGCAGAGCGCGAGCTGCGTCACGGGGCGGGTCGTCATGCGCGGGACTGTGGCCCGGGCGAGCGCACCGGTCAAGCGCCACCGCGCTTCGCAGGCCCCGCGCCGGGACCCCCCGTGTCCCCGGGGCCGGTTTAGATTGGGCGCACGATGACCGGCGCGAGCTTCGACTCCCTGAAGGCCTTCTTCGAGACCTCTCCCGCGGCGCGCAAGGCGACGCGGCCCCTCACGCGCGGTGCGCGCGTGAACCTCGCGCTCGACTCCGGCCCGGCGCACTTCACCATGGAGAGCGGCGCGCCCGAGGTGCGGGTGGAGGCGGCGGCGGACCCCGACTTCACCCTCACCCTGCCGGCGGGGGCGGTGCAGCGGATCACCTCGCTCGGCTCCCAGGACGTGGGCGAGTTCGGCGTGGAGTTCTTCAAGCTCGTCCTCGAGCGGGACCCCGCCCTGAAGGTGCGCGTGAAGATCGACGCCCCCACCACGCAGCTCCTCGGGCACGGATACCTCGGCGTGCTCGCGGTCGGAGGCATGAAGGTGACCTGGTGGCTGCTCAAGAACGGGGTGAAGAACCCGAAGGCGGCGATCGACCGGCTGCGTCACGGACCGTGACATCCCCCGGGCGGTCAGGGGAGGAGCCGCGCGCCGGCGGGCGCGGCGCCCAGCCCCGCGCGCTCGGACGCCTCGAAGCGGCAGCGGCGTAGCGCCGCCTCGGCTCGCAGCCGCTCGGCCTCCCCGTCCGCGGCCGCGGCCAGCGCCGCGAGCTGGCCCGCGCCTGCGTCCGTCTCCCCAGCGCGGCAGCGCGCCTCTGCCCGCAGCGCGCGCGCCTCCGCGGCGAGGAGCGGAGGGAGCGGCTGCGCGTCCGCGCGCGCGAGCTCGGGGAGGGCCGCCCCGACCTCGCCGCGCGAGAGCAGGGCCCGGCCGACGAGGTACGCCGCGAGGGGGTGCTCCGCGCGGGCGAGCCGCGCGAGCGCGAGCGCAGGGTCGCCCTCGGCGAGCAGGTAGGCGCGGGCGGCCGCCCCCAGCGCCGGGTCGGTGACCGCGGCGCGCTTGGCCGCGAGGAGGCGGGCCTCGGGGCGGTCGGGATGCGCGGCGACCGCCTCGGACCAGCCGCGCTCGGCCGCCACGAGATCGCCGCGCCGCCACGCGACATCGCCCTCCGCCGAGGCGAGGGAGGCGCGCAGCGCCTCGTCCTCCGGCGCCGCCCACGCCCGTGCCCGCGCGTAGGCGGCGGACGCGCCGTCGAGCTCGCCGCCGCGCGCGAGCGCGTCCCCCGCGGCCTTCTCTGCGGCGGCCGCGTCGGCGAGCGCGCCCCACCGGCGCCAGAGCCGGCACGCCTCGTCCGCGCGCCCGGTCCCGGCCGCCGCGGCGGCGTCCGCGGCGAGGGCCGCCGCCTCGCGCGCGCACCGCCGGGCGAAGAGGCTCTTGCGGCCGAGCCGGGCGCGCGCGGCCGCCTCGAGGCCGGGCGGCACCGCCACGCCGTCGAGGAACGCCTGCCACTCGGCGACGAGCGCCTCGAGCGGAGCGCCGAGCGCGGCGGCGACGTCGCCGTCGCGGTAGGCGCGGGCGACCTTCGCCGGGCCGTGGCGCTCGAGCAGGAACGCGAGGAAGCTCCCCGACGCCGTGTAGGCGCGCGCGGGCGCCTGCGTCCAGAACCCCGCGGGACCGACGATGGCCGCGACGTCGGGCAGGAGCCCGAGCTCCCGGGCCGCGCGCGACCACTCGTGCACGGTCCAGTCGCCGCGCGGGATCTCGAGCGCCACCGCGAGCCCCTCCAGGAGCCCCGCGGACGGGACGACGCCCGCGCGGGCTGGGATCCGCAGCGGCCCCGCGGCGATCGCGCCGGCCACCGCGTGGACCAGCTCGTGGCGGAGCGATGGGTGGGGCGCCGGCGCGTCGACGACGTGCACCTCCGCGAGCCACGGCTTCGCGAACTCGGTCGCGGCGGCGCCCACGAGGCGGCGCTTCTCGGCGGGGCTCCGGTACACGTGCACGGTCACGCGCGGCGGCGCGGCGAGGCCGAGCGCCCGCGCCAGGTCCGCCACGTGGAACTCGCACTCGGCGAGCAGCGCGCCCGCGGCGGCGGCCGGCTTCTCGGCCGGGAGCAGGATCGTGCAGCGCGGCCCCTCGCGTCGCCCGCCGAGCGCGCGGGCTATGCCCTCGCGTTCGCCGGAGAGCGCGAGCGCGTCTCGCGTGGCGCGGGCCGCCACCGCCGCGCCGGCGGCGAGGGCGAGCACGACGGCCGGCGTCGTGGCGGCGCGGAGCCCGGCGCGCCGCGCCCGCGCCGCGCCCTCGGCGAGCGCGATCGCCGCGGCGGCCCAGGCCGCCGCCTCGCCGCGGAAGAGCAGCAGGCGCGCGTCCACCGGGAGCGCCTCGTCGTAGAGCGGCCCGGGCCAGGCGCCGAGCACGGGGTCGAAGAGGAAGGCGGCCGGGCCCCGGTAGGCGGCGACGAGGGTCCACGCGAGCGAGGCGGCGAGCGCGGCGGCGTAGAGGAGCGCGGCCGGCGGCGCGCGCCCGCGGGCGGCCAGCGCGGAGAGGGTCGCGACCGCGGTCGCGAGGAGCGCCGAGGGGAGGGCGAGGAGCGGGAAGAACGCGGCCGCGGGCGTGAAGGCCGAGCACGGCCCCAGCGCCGCGCGCACGACCCCTCCGGCGAGGAGCAGCGCGAGCAGCGCCGTCAGCACGAGCGCGGCGCCCCCGAAGGCCGCCGCGGGGGACGCGTCGGGGCGCGCCCGCTCCATCCGGACGGCGGGGACGGCGAGGAGCGGCGCGAGCGCCGCGGCGAGCAGCGCGCCCGCCTGGCCGAGCTCGTAACCCGGGGCGTCCAGCAGCGGCAGCGATCCCGCCGCGAACCCGGCGGCGAGGAGGAGCGCGCCTCCCGCCCGGACGGCGCGGCGGCGCGCGAGCGCGGCGGCGATCTGGACGAAGCGCGGCTCCACGCGAGTGCCCCCGGGCGCGAGCTATCGGGCGCGCCGCCCCCGGGATAACATGGCGCGGGATGACGGAGAATCGCGAGCACGCCCGCGCGCCCATCGAGCTCAAGGTCGACTACAAGAAGCTGAACAGCTTCTTCGCCGATTACACGAAGAACATCTCCAAGGGCGGCACCTTCATCAAGACGCGCAAGGCCCTCCCGGTGGGCACCCGCTTCCTGTTCCGGCTCACCGTGCCAGGCCTGCCCGCCCCGTTCGAGCTCGCCGGGGAGGTGGTCCACGCGGCCGCGGGTGGCGAGGCGGCCGGCATGGGCATCCGCTTCGTCTGGGCCGATCCGCGCGAGCGGGGCGCCTTCGAGACGACCGTCGAGCAGCTGATGTCGGAGAGCCTCGGCCCGCAGCTCGCGCGGAAGCTCCTGCGGAAGATCTGATCGAACGGGTCCCCCTCGCGCCGGCCCGTCGAAGCGCGAGCTGCTAGAACCTGGGGACGTTCTCGAACCGCACCCGGTCGCCGGCGCGGACGCCGCGCGCGGCGCACCAGCCGCCGTTCACCTCGAGCACGTAGCGGCTCGGCGCGCCCACGGCTCGCTGCGTCGTCGTCCCCGGCTCGGCGCGCTCGACGACTCCGACGATCCGCCCGTCCTCCCCGATGAAGACCATGTCGAGAGGGATGAGCGTGTTCTTCATCCAGAACCCGTGCGCCGCGCTCTCCTCGAACAGGAAGAGCATGCCCGCGTCCGGCTCCAGCCGCTCGCGCCACATGAGCCCGCGCGCGCGCTCCGCGTCGGTGCGCGCCAGCTCGACGCGCACGGCGTGGCGAGCGCCGGAGGCGGTCTCCACCAGGACGCGGGGGGCCGGCGTGCGCGCATCGGAGCCGTTCGCGTTCACGCAGCAGAGGACGACGAGCAGCGCCGGGAGCGCGCGCGCGAGGCGAGCCGTCACCTCGGCACGACGCAGAAGGACGAGAAGGCGATGTCGCCGAGGTAGCGCTCTCGGACCGTGGGGGTGCACTGACCGTCGGCGCCGCACTGCTGGCCCGCGGCGCAGTCGGTGCTCGTCGTGCACGACTTGTTGCTCGCGTCGAGCGCGGCGAGGAACGCCGGATCCAGCAGGACGAGATCGCACACGAGGCCCGTGTCGTCCGTGTAGCAGTCGTCGTTCGAGACGCACGGCTTCGAGCAGTAGCCGCAGTTCTCGCCCTCGCACTCGGCGTACTTCGATCCCGAGGACGCCGGCGAGACGATGCAGACGAGGTCGTCGCAGGCGGGGTTGCCGGACTCGAAGTAATCACCGGCAGCCGTCGCCGGCGTCGGGCGGGGGAGCGAGCTGTCGGTCCCCCACTGCAGGGGGCACCGCTCGCCCACGTCCGGATCCTGGCAAGCGGCGAGCGCGACGGTGGCGAGCGCGACGGCGAGCTTGATGGCGGCAGGGCGCATGGGTCGGCGGATCGTTAGCACGCGATCGGCCCTCCGACAAGGAAGGGGGCGAGAGGGCGCCCGACTGCCGACAGGCGCCTACAGCCGCGTACGGACGCGGTTTTCTGGCGGGCCGGTTCGTTGCCCCTCCACCGCCCTTTGGCTAGGATGCCCACCGGGCGCTGCCCACGCCAACTCATATGAGAACGCTCGTCGCCTTTACCTGGCTTGCGGTCGTGCTCTCTCCTGCCCGGTCGCTCGCGCAGGAGGTGCCCGGCATCGATCTGTCCCAGCCGCCCGCGGAGGAGCCGGCGCAGCAGCCGCCCTCCGAGCCGGAAGAGCAACCGCCGATGGACCTCTCACAGCCGCCCGCCTCGCGCGAGCCGGCTGCGGCGGCCGAGAAGGAGAAGGGGAAGGAGGGCCGGCCGCTCCTGCCGTTCGGCGACGAGGACGTCGCGCTCGGGGATCGGGTCAAGGCGGTCCAGCGCAAGGGGTTCCTGAAGCGCGGGCGCCTCGAGCTCACGCCGATGTTCTCGGCGACCGTGAACGACGCCTTCTACCAGAAGTTCGGCGGCGGCCTGCGGCTCGCCTACAACGTCCAGGACAGCTTCGCGATCGCCGTCCGCGGCACCTACTACGAGCCGCTCCGCACCGACAACGTGCGCGAGGGCAAGATCGCCTTCCAGAGCCAGCTGCTCACGTCCCAGCTCGACGGACAGGTGATGGTGGACGGCGTCTGGTCGCCGATCTACGGGAAGGCTTCCTTCCTCGGATCGAGCATCCTCCACTTCGACCTGTTCCTCGCGGGCGGCTTCGGGGTCGTCTGGAGCGCCACGAGCGGCGAGCCCCGCAACGAGGGTCCGCACCTCGCCACCGATCTCGGCGGAGGCGTCCGGTTCTATCCGAAGGAGTGGCTCGCCTTCGAGCTCGGGCTCATGGCGACGCTGTACCCCGACCAGCCCATCCTGTCGGTCCCGGGCACGGTGCAGAAGGTGTTCGTCGCGAACGTCGGCCTGTCGTTCTTCTTCCCCCCGCGCTTCGAGTACGTCTACCCATGATCGCGCGCCGCGCCTCCAGAAGCGTCCTCGCGCTCGCCGCGCTCGTCACGCTGGCCGCGGCCGCGCCTCGCCCCGCCCACGCGCAGACCCGAGCGGACGCGTTCGCGGGGAAGATCCCGCCCGTCTCCGGCCAGCTGTTCCGCAAGGCCGGCCGGTTCGAGCTCACCGCCACCGGCGACCTCTCGCTGAACGACGCGTTCTACTCGAAGTACTTCGGCGGCCTGAAGCTGGGGTACCACCTCAGCGAGGCGTGGTCGGTCTCGCTGCACGCCGCGGCCGGCACCACGTCCGAGACGGGCTCCGCCGTGGTGTGCCCGAAGGACACCGGCTGCGTCGACGCCGCCGACGCCATGTTGCTGCAGGTGCCCGGGAAGCTGCAGCGGATCATCGGCGCGGAGGTCGCCTGGTCGCCGGTGTACGGAAAGCTGAACGTCTTCGCGGAGAAGGTCGCCCACTTCGACCTGTCGATCCTCGTCGGGGCCGACCTCGTGTCCCACGACGAGGTGCTCGGCCCGAGCGAGGCCGAGGCGCTCGCGGCGAGCGGCGACGACCCTGCGCTCGTCAGCACGGTCGGCGGTCACGTGGGGCTCGGGGCGCGCCTGTTCCTCACGGAATGGTTAGCCGTGCGGCTCGAGGTGAAGGACTACGTGTACGGCGTGGAGGTGCCGAACAACGGAAGCGGCAAGGACTGGCAGAACCAGATCTTCACCGAGGTCGGACTCTCCTTCTTCCTTCCGTTCAGCAACCGTCCGCTCCCGTGAGCCCGCCCATGACGCGCCCGACCCGTCGTCCCCTCCTGCCGTCCAAGGGCTGCCTCGCCGTCCTCCTCGCGGCGCTCGCCGTCGCTCCCGCCGCCCACGCGCAGCTCGGCATCGATCTGTCCGCGCCGCCCAAGGAGGAGCGCAAGCCGGCGAAGAAGAAGCCGGCGGCGAAGAAGCCCCCCGTGAAGAAGCCCGCGGCGAAGAAGCCCGCGCCGGCGAAGCCTCCCGAGCCCGAGTCGCCTCGCGAGGCGCCGCCGCCGGTCCCGGCGCCCGAGCCGGAGAAGCCGGTCGAGGCGCTCCCGGGCGAGCCGCCCGAGCAGCCCGCGGCCCAGCCGCAGGAGCTCCCCGGCCTGAAGCTCGCGCCCGTCGATCCCAAGGCGACGGCGATCGCGAAGGAGCGCCTCGCCGCGGCGAAGAAGCTCCTCGACGAGAAGGCCACCGAGACCGCCGCCCTCGCGTTCGACCAGATCCTGCGCGAGCCCACCTTCGCCGGCGTGCACGACGAGGCGCGCTACCAGCGCGCGAAGGCGCTCGTGCGGATGGGCCTGCACCACTCCGCGCTCGCGGCGTTCGACGAGGTCCTCGAGAAGGGGCCGCGCGGCTCGCGCTTCTACCACTCCGCGATGGAGTGGGTGTTCCACGTCGGACGGAAGCTCAAGAACGAGCAGCCGGTGCTGAACCGGGTCGCGCGCCACGCGCAGTGGGGCTTCCCGCCGGCGTACGAGGACCGCTTCCACTTCCTCCTCGCGAAGTACGAGTTCGAGCGCGGCCGGGCGCTCGCCGACGCCGGGCGCACCGCCGACGCGAAGTCCGCGTGGGCCGAGGCGCGCCGGCTCGCGTCCATGGTCCGCCGTGAGGCGGGCGCCAAGCCGCCCGTCTCGCCCGACGCCCCCTCCGCCGGGGACGACGCCGGCGACGTCTACGCGAAGGCGCGCTTCGTGGACGGCCTCGTGCTGTTCGCCCAGGGCGACGATCAGGCCTCGGTCGAGGCGTTCAAGGAGGTCGTGCGCCTCACGAACCCGAAGCGCGGCCGCCACCCGGATCCGGAGCTGCGCGAGCTCGCGTTCCTGCAGCTCGCGCGCATCCACTACCAGAACCGGCAGAACCGCTACGCCATCTGGTACTACGGGAAGATGCCCTGGGGTGGGGAGCGCTGGCTCGAGGGGCTGTGGGAGGCCTCGTACGCCCACTACCGGATCGCCGACTACGAGAAGACGCTCGGCAACCTGCTGACGCTCCAGTCGCCGTACTTCCAGGACGAGTACTTCCCCGAGTCGTACGTCCTCGAGGCGATCGTCTACTACGAGAACTGCCGCTACCCCGAGGCGCGCCGCGTGCTCGAGTCCTTCTCCCGGCTGTACGAGCCGGTGTACGAGGAGCTCGCGGGGATCACCACGCGTCCGCAGACGCCCGAGGCGTACTTCGAGGTGATCGAGCAGTCGCCGCGCCAGAAGGGCGGGGCGATCATGCGGCGCATCCTGAAGGTCGCCTACACCGACCAGAACATCCGCCGCCTCGCGGAGTCGATCCGCGAGATCGAGGACGAGATGGATCGGGGCATCGGCGGCCGCCGCCCCGAGTTCCGCGAGTCGGCGCTCGCGAAGGAGCTGCTCGACAAGCTCGGCGCGGACAAGGCCACGCTCGTCCAGGAGGCCGGCGCCCGCGCCCGCGGCAAGCTCGAGTACGAGCGCGACTCCCTGCGCACCCTCCTGGCCCAGTCGCTGCGCATCCGCATCGAGGTCTCCCGCAAGGAGCGCGAGGCCCTCGAGGGCGCGCTCGCGCGGGGGAGCCAGGTCGAGGTGGTGCGCGATCTGAAGTACTCGACCGCCGTCTCGGACGAGCACCTGTACTGGCCCTACCAGGGCGAGTTCTGGCGCGACGAGCTCGGCACCTACTCGTACACCCTCACGAAGGGCTGCAAGGACCGCCTGCCGCGGTCCCGCGCGGCGGCCCGGTAACCGGTCCGGAGAGGAGCCTCGAGCATGCAGCGTGCTCTCGTCGCCGCCGTCTTGATGGCGCTCGGCGCTTCCACGGCGGGTGCGGCCACCCAGGCGCCGCCGCGCGAGGCGGACCTCGGCCAGAAGCGGTCGATCGCGCCGGACGCCGCCCTCGGCGGCACGCTCGAGGCGGCGCGGCCGCGCGCGAAGGACGCGGGCGGCCCCGCGCTCGCGTTCGAGACCTTCCGCAAGACCATCGAGATCCAGGTCTCCGACAAGCGCCGCGAGGAGATCGCGTCGCTCCGCAAGCTCATCGACCTCGGCGGCGGCTCCCAGGCCGAGATGCCGCAGTGGTACTACCGGCTCGCCGAGCTGCTGTGGGAGGAGTCGCAGTACTTCTTCTTCCAGGCGAACCGGCGGGACGACCAGCTCATCGCGCTCGGCAAGGGCAACCCGGCGGAGGCGGCGCGGCTCAAGAGCGAGAAGGCGGACCTCGAGGACCAGTCGCGCAAGCTGCAGGTGCAGGCGGTCGCGCTCTACAAGGCGATCATCGCGAAGTACCCGAAGTACCCGCGCCTCGACGAGGTGCTCTACTTCCTCGCGGAGAACCTCTCCCAGCGCGACCGCTTCGATCCCGAGGCGCTGAAGGCGTACCGGGCGCTCATCGAGCGCTATCCGAGCTCGCGCTACGTGCCCGACGCCTGGATGGCGTTCGGCGAGTACTACTTCGAGAAGGCGAACAAGAGCGACCGCACCGGGAACCTGACGAAGGCGCTCGACGCCTACAAGAAGGCGGCCGAGTACCAGGAGAGCTCGGTCTACGCCTACGCGCTCTACAAGCAGGCGTGGGTGCACTACAACCTCGGCGCCTACGACCAGTCGCTCGAGCTCTTCCGGGCCGTCATCTACTTCGGCGAGCTCCCGACGAGCACCGTCCCCGCGGACAAGAAGCTCGCGCTCGTGAAGGAGGCGCGGAAGGACTACGTCCGGACCTACAGCCACATCGGCTCGGCCGAGGGCGCCGCGGAGGAGTTCCGGCGCGTCGGCGGCGAGAAGGGCTGGTGGGAGATGCTGCGGTCCCTCGCCGACCTCTACTACGGGGACGGCAAGGACCGGGACGCGATCCTCGTGTACGCGCGCCTCATCCGCGAGAAGCCGCTCGCGCCCGAGGCGCCGTACTACCAGTCGCGCATCGTGACGTCCGCGGGACGCATGGGCCGCAAGGAGGCGGCGGTCCAGCAGGCCCACGTGTTCGTGAAGATGCTGCGGGACATCGAGGCGTCGCCCGTGGCCAAGGACGAGCACGGCAAGAAGATGCTCGCCGACGCGCGCCGCGACGCCGAGCAGACGCTGCGCGTGCTGGCCGTCCAGTACCACAACGAGTGGAAGAAGACGCGCGACGAGCCGGTGGCGGGCTTCGCCGCCGCGGTGTACCGCGACTACCTCGACGTCTTCCCGAACGAGCCGACCGCGTACGAGATGCGCTTCTTCCACGCGGAGCTGCGCTACGCGCTCGCGGACTTCGAGGGCGCGGGCGCCGAGTACGAGGCGGTGGCCCTGCAGGACGTGAAGGCCGTCCGCGCGAAGCCCCCCGGGAAGCCGGGCAAGTTCTTCAAGGACGCGCTGGAGAACGCGGTGTTCGCGTGGGACCTCGTCGCGAAGAAGCTCGACGAGACCGAGAAGCGCGTCCCCACCGATCCCAGGAAGCGCCTCCCGCTGGCCCCGGCCCGCCAGAAGCTCCTCGCCTCCTGCGAGCGGTACCTCGAGTACCAGCCGAAGGGCGAGAAGTGGGTCGAGATCGCCTACAAGGCGGCGAACATCCACTACCGCCACAACGCGTTCGCCGAGGCGACGGACCTCTTCACGCGCATCGCGCTCGACCACCCGTCGCACGAGCTCGCCGGCTACTCCACGAACCTCGTCCTCGACGCGTACAACCTGCTCGGCGACTGGCGCAACGTGAACGGCTGGGCGAAGCGGTTCTACGCGAACGCGGCCCTCGTGAAGGCCCACCCGGCGCTGAAGGACGATCTCGCGCGCGTCATCGAGCAGAGCGCGTTCAAGATCATCGAGGAGCGGGAGAAGGCGCGCGACTACGAGGCCGCCGCCGAGGAGTACATCGCCTTCTCGCGCGACTGGCCCCAGTCGCGCCTCGCGCCCACCGCGCTCTACAACGCCTCCGTCGACTACGGGCGCGCGCACCGGCTGGACCGGGCGATGGAGGTGCGCGAGCAGTTCCTGGCGCGGTACCCCGGGCACGAGCTGGCCCCGAAGTCGCTCTACGACAACGCCGAGGCGTTCGAGGCGATCGCCGACTTCTCGCGCGCGGCCGACCTCTACGAGCGCTACTTCCGCGAGTGGAAGCGCGGCGCCGAGCCGCGCCCGCGCGGTAAGAAGGGCAAGGCCCCCGCGGCGGAGGCCACCGCCCGCTGGGAAGAGAAGAAGGCGAACGACGCGATCATCAACGCGGCGGTGATCCGCGCCGGCCTGCGCGAGTGGGCCCGGGCGGAGGCCGCGAGCCAGGCCTACCTCGAGACCTGGCCCAGGGGCGCCGACGCTCCGCGCATCTTCCTCTCGCTCGCCGACCTGTACGGCCGGCGCGGCCAGCCCTCCAAGGAGCTGAAGCAGCTCCAGGAGTACCGGGGCCGCTACGCGAAGGATCCGGACGAGTGGCTCGCGATCACCCAGCGGATCGCGGCGCTGTACGAGAAGGCGCGGAGCGCGCGGCTGGCCCGGGACACCTACGCCGAGGCGCTCGGCTACTGGAAGCGGAACCGCAGCCGCGTGAAGGAGCGCGGCCTGCCCGTGGTCGCGCAGGCCATGTACCTCGACCTCGAGCAAGACTTCGAGGAGTACGGCCGGATCACGCTGAACGTCGCGCCGAAGCAGCTCAAGGCGCAGCTCCAGGTGAAGGGCCGCAAGCTGAAGCAGCTCGAGGAGCGATACGGCCAGGTGGTGAAGCTCAAGCAGGCCGAGCCGGCCATCTGCGCCCTCTACAAGATCGGGCTGGGGTACAAGCACTTCGCCCAGACCCTCTTCGCCGCGCCGATCCCCCGCGAGATCCGGGGGCAGCGCGAGCTCGTCGAGGAGTACAAGGCGCAGCTCGCGCAGTTCGCCGAGCCGCTCGAGCAGAAGGCGGTCGAGGGGCTCGAGCTCGCGATGAACGCCTCGCGCGACTACGGCGTCGTGAACGACTGCGCGAAGCAGGCGACCGCGATCCTGGTGAAGTACAAGCCGGACGAGTACGGGCCGTCGCCGGAGGCGCTGCCCCGCATCGCCCAGCCGGAGCTCCGCGACGCGCCGCACGGCCACGGCATCCTCGCGCAGCTCCAGCCGGCGGCCGCGCCCGCGCCGCGGCAGGTGCGCCACGCCGAGCCGGCGCTGCCGCCGCTCCGCGTCACCCCCGCCGCCCAGCGCGGCGATCCGCGCGCCGCGCCCGCGGACCCGCAGCGGCGGGTCGTGGAGGAGGCGCCGCTACCGTCGCGGAAGGACCGCCAGAAGGCCGACGAGGAAGACGAGGACCTGCTGCCGTGACGACGACCCGACGAATCGTCCCCGCGATGCTGCTCGCCGGCGCGATCGGCTGCGCCGGTTCCGGTCCCCGCCCCGGCGGGCAGGCCGATCCCGCCTCGGAGCACGCGGCCTCGCCGGCGGCCTCGACGCCGCAGGCCACCGCCGAAGCGGTCGGGCCGCGCGGCCAGCGGCTCTTCGCCGAGGCGCTGAAGGCGCAGGAGGATCAGAAGAAGCTCGGGGTCCCCACGGACTGGGAGCACCTCGAGCGCAAGTGGCGCGCCGTGCTCGACGCGGAGGAGATCCCCGAGGCTCGCTACAACCTCGGCGTCGCGCTCGAGCAGCAGGGCGACCTCGCCGGCGCGCGCGCCGCCTACGAGCGCGCCCTCGCCGCGAAGCCCTCGCTGCGGCACGCCGCGGTGAACCTCGGGGTCCTGCTCGAGAAGCAGGGCGACGCCCGCGCCGCCTCCACCGTCTACGCCGCCGCCGTCCGCGACTTCCCCGAGGACCCGATCGCGCGCGAGCGGCTCGCGGCGCTCTACCGCGCCTCGGGACAGCTCGACGAGGCGTGGCGGCTCGCGCGCGAGGCGCTCTTGCGGGATCCCACCTCGGTGGGCGCGAACAAGGTCCTCGCGCGGGTGGCGCTGCAGCGCGGCGAGCTCGATCTCGCCAACCTCATCGCGCTCCGCACGCAGAAGCTCGCCCCCAAGGACCCCGAGCTCCCCTTCGTCGCCGGGCTGGTGCTCGCCCGCCGGGGCGACGAGGTGGGCGCGGCCGCGCAGTACCGGAAGGCGCTCGCGCTCGCCGGGGACTACCTCCCGGCGCGCCATGCCCTCCTGGAGGCTGCGATCCGCAACCAGGCGTGGGGCGCGGTCGCGGAGCACGCGTCCGCCATCCTCCGGGTGGAGCCGAGGAACGGCCCGGTCCACCTGGCGCTCGGCGTCGCGAGGCGCCACATCGGGAAGCCCGACGAGGCGCTCGCGTCCTACGCCGAGGCGGAGAAGCTTGCGGGAGACGCGCTGCCCGAGGTCCACCTCGCGCGCGGGGTGCTGTACATGCGGGTGAAGAACGACTGTAAGCCGGCCGTCGAGGCGTTCCGCGCCTACGCGCGGGCCGCGGGACCGGTGGCGGCGGCCGACTCGCCGGCCCTTCGGCTCGAGCGGGAGTGCGTGCAGATCCTGGAGGAGAACCGCCGGGCGGCCGACGCGGCGAAGCAGATGCAGCTCGACGCCGAGCGGAAGGCCGCCGAGGAGGCCGCCAAGAAGGCGGGGAAGCAGGCGACCGGTGCCGCCGATGCGGGCGTGCCGCCCACATCGACGCAGGAAGCGAGATGAGGCGAGGGGGCGAGCACTTAGTGCCCGCTCTGCCTAGTGGTAAGCTCTCGAGAGGATCAGGAACCGAACGATGCGTAACCTTCTCGTCGTAGCAGCGATCGCGCTCCCGCTCGCCGCCTCCGCGCAGCGCGAGCCCGAGCGGGCGCAGCCGCCCGCGCAGGAGCCGAGGGTGGAGTACGAGAAGAAGACCGTCATCAACTTCGAGGACGACACGATCGAGGGCGACCTGAAGCGCCCCGACGGCGAGTACGTCGAAGCCCGCCGCCGGGTCGATCACTCGAACCTCATCAAGATCCGCGAGAACTGGCGCGACAAGGTGATGCAGGCGTCCGGCGACCTCTAGGGAACCCATGGCCACCCCCATCACCCTCACGGTCTTCCGCGGCAGCGAGCTCGTCCGGAGCGAGCAGTTCAACCGGGAGATCATCAAGATCGGGCGGCTCGCGTCGGCGCACCTCTGCCTCGACGACGAGAAGATCTCCCGCATCCACTCGGTCATCGAGGTCTCGCCCGACGGCGCGATCTCGATCATCGACATGGGCAGCGCCGAAGGGACGTTCGTCAACGGCAAGAAGGTGAGCCGCGGCACGCTGCGCATGGGCGACCAGATCACGCTCGGCGGGCTGCGCATCGTGCTCGAGTCGCCCGACGCCCGCGCCGCGCTCTCCGAGGCCGCCGCGACGCCGAACCATGCGGTCGCGGCCCCCGTCGTCGCGGCGCCCGCGCCCGCGAGGACGAACGGCCACGCCAACGGCAAGAACGGCAAGAACGGGCGCGCAGTCGAGGCGCCCGTGGCGACCGCGTCGCGCGAGGCCCCGGAGGCCGCGGCCCCCGCGCCGCAGGAGGCCGCCGAGCCCGCGCGACCCGCCCCGGCGCCCGTCGCCGCGGCGCCCGCCGCGAGCGCCCCGACTCACGCGGCGTCCGCCGCGAGGAAGCAGCCGCGTGCCCGCGCTGGCGCCGCCGAGGTCGAGGACCTGTCCGGCGAGTCCGACCTGGGCGTGGAGCTGCGCGTGCTGTGGGGAGAGACGCTGCTCGAGGCGGGCACGTTCGTCCAGCCGAAGGCGCCCGTGCTGCTCGGCGAGAGCCCGAAGTGCGACGTGCGGCTCGAGGGGCTCCCGGTCGACGACTTCCCGGTGCTGCGCTTCGAGGACGGCGAGTACCGCTTCACCTTCGCCCGCGGCATGACCGGCGTGGTGGAGGAGCGCGCCGGCCGGCAGACCTTCGGCGAGCTCGTGCGGGCGAAGA